>CAZXCE010000748.1:0-4069 GCA_964639175.1 uncultured Clostridia bacterium | reverse complement strand
CTGACTACTGACTACTGACTACTGACTACTGACTACTGACTACTGACTACTGATTTGACCTGAATACCACACAGTTTTTGGAGGATGCATGAAAGAACGGTTTCAAGGGTGTCTATTGGGGGTAGCTCTCGGCGATGCCCTCGGAGCACCAGCCAAAGGTCTCACCAAAGAGGAAATTCAAACCCAACGTTCACTCCCCGTGCGTGCGGCTGAAGCCAGTACCCACGGCCATGACCCGGTGAGTAGCCCACAACTTCCCTGGAAAATGGCTGGTGGAACTGACATTGATGAGTGCAATTTGATGATGCTCACCCTGGAAAGCATTTGCACCCAGCGATCCATCAAAACATCCGACATGGTGCGCTGCCTGAAGGGGTTTTATCGAACCCATCCCCAAACATTGACACCACTTACAGCTCATGTGCTGTCCCGGCTCAATGAAGGCGAGCGATGGGAAGAAGCCTCTGAAGGAGCATCGCTTGATTCGGATTTTAACCCACCGGATGGCGGTAACCTGCCTCGAACCATTCCTGTCGGACTCTACCGGGCGCGCAACATTGAAAAACTGGTCGCTGACACGATTGAGGTCTCCCGGTTGACCCACTGGGATGACCGGGCAACTCATTCCGCCGTGGCCATCAATTATCTGATCACCCGGCTGGCCCAAAATGACAAACAGGCACTCAATTCACTCGACACGTTCCTGGCCGACAAAAACGCTGGGGTTCGTGCGGCAGTGAAAAAAGGGGCGGAAGGGGTGGAAACCGACCTGGATACGTCAGGACTGGCCACCAGCGTGGTTACCGTCGCCGTTTGGGCGCTTAAAAATGCCCCGTCATTTCTCGAAGGTCTGGAAATAGTGATCAACCTCGGCGGACAGACCGATTTGAACGCAGCCGTGGCTGGTAGTTTGCTCGGCGCCAAATTTGGACGGCTGGTTCTGCCTGAAGCCTGGCTGTTTCAACTTGAAGGCAAAGTCCGGGTTGAAGTCCTGGCGAACCGACTGTTTGAACACGCCCTCAATGGATAACCTTCGAAGTGCGACGGGTTGACGCGGCTTTTCTGGCTCATATTCACGTCAAACCGTCGCACTCCAAAATGTGCTTTGCGGCAACCAGCGCTTCATCAAGCGAATGAATCGTTCCCTCCAGTTGCTGCTCATACACCGCATTTACCACCTGCCCCACTTTTGGACCGGGTTTGAGGCCCAGGCTCAACACGTGGCGTCCAAGCAAAAAAGGTGGTGGCGCGCCCTGTTCCAAATCCAACTGCTGAATTTTTTCCCGAAACCATTCCTGCATGTGCGCGGTGTTGACCGGGGGCAACCGCCCGAGTGAGTCAGCTTTTGCCACCCGATAGAGCAAATCCGGATCAACCCGGCGAACGAGGCGGCGAAAGGCTCCATCCGAAGTTGGTGGCTGCGCCAGGAAAAACTGACCGGGCCGTAAATGCTCGCGGACCAGAGCTTTGACCTGTTCGCGGACCGGGTAATGATGAATCGTAAACACGCCCAATCGGTCCAGAAATGCTTCAGTGAGCACAACACCTGCCTCATCGTGACCAAAAGATCGGATTCGCCCATCAATCACTTCTGTGGTGGAAGGCTTCCCAAAATCGTGCGCCAGCACCCCCAGCATCACCGTGATCTGCTTTTCTTTGGGCAGGTCATCAATCAAATGAGCCGCCTGGTCAAGACACATCAGCGTGTGAATCCAGACATCGCCTTCGGGGTGAAATTCCGGTTCCTGCTGACATCCGCGCAATGCCGCCAGTTCAGGAAAGAGTTGATCAATGACCCCTAGTTCATTCATGGCCACCATGCCAATCGAAGGCCGAGGCGATTTCAGCAAGAGTTTTTCAAATTCACCCCAAATTCGCTCGTGCGGCAGGTCGGTGAGTGAAATCGAGCGACACAAAGCAACGGTGTCGGGATCAATTGCCAGTTCAAACCGGGCGGCAAACTGCGCGCCACGCAACACCCGGAGCGAGTCTTCAACAAATGTTTCCGGATCAACAACTCGCAAATATCGCCGTTTGATATCCTGTTGTCCCTGTTGTGGATCAATGATTTCACCTGCTAAGGGGTCGAGCATCAGGGCGTTAATGGTAAAATCACGGCGGCGGGTCGCTTCGTGAAAACTCATAAACGGGTCGCCTTCGATGGTAAATCCCCGATGGCCGACACCGGTTTTTGATTCCCGTCGCGGCAAACTCACATCAATTTCAGTTTCGGGATCGACCAGCGGGCGAAATTTATAGACAGTGAACTGCTCGCCGACAGCGTTGACCCGGCCCATTTTTTTGAGCAGTGACCGCAGGCTATCTCCAGGAATGCCATATACTTCGATGTCATAGTCTTTTGATTCGCGCTCAAACAATTGATCGCGGACATAACCGCCAACCAGAAATGCCCGACCATTGTGTTGTTGAATGGTGCGGCAAAAATCCAAAACCCAGGAATGGATCATGTTCGTCTTCAAGCCTTCCTCAAAATTGCTATCTTGACAGTTTTCACGGTTGACTTGTACCATAGCCGTTCGTCTTTTTTTCAAGGCTTTGGGAACCAAATACACATTTCACCCGATTTTTTCCCACAAGCAATCACGGTCACAATTCATTTCATTATGACTGAAACCCCATCTGATGTGTTCTGGATGGAAATTGCTTTAAACGAAGCCCAGGCAAGTGCCAGACAAAACGAAGTCCCGGTTGGCGCGGTCCTTGTATTTGACAATCAGCTTATTGCCCGGAGCGGCAACCGTACGTTGCGTGATCAAGATCCAACGGCACACGCCGAAATCGTCACCCTCCGAACGGCGGCACAGGTGCTTGGCAACCATCGGTTGCTCAATACCACGCTCTATGTCACGCTTGAACCCTGTGCGATGTGCGCCGGAGCGCTCATTCAGGCACGAGTCAAACGACTGGTGTATGGTGCCAGTGATCTGAAAGCCGGGGCCGTGGATTCGCATTTTGGAATTTGCTCGGCTGCCTTTCTCAACCATCGGCTGGAAATCACCAGTGGACTTTTGGGAGATGAATGCAGTCAGGTCTTGCAGGAATTTTTCCGGGCCAAACGACAGGCCAAACAAGCTGAACGAACTCTGGTGAGGTGCGAGAGTGGTTGAATCGGTCGGTCTCGAAAACCGAAGTACGGGAAACCGTACCGTGGGTTCGAATCCCACCCTCACCGCCACGTTTTGAATGAAGAATGAAGAATGAAGAATTAAGAATTAAGCCGAATCATTTCTCAATTCTTCATTCTTCATTCCCCTGGAGGGGTGACCGAGTGGCTGAAGGTGCAGCATTGGAAATGCTGTGTACTGGAAACGGTACCGTGGGTTCGAATCCCACCTCCTCCGTCTGAGCCAGGAAGCCAGCAAGCTTTCCTGGCTCTCACACTTTTGGTACAGGTTGGGTGATCGCCGTCCGTCGCAAGATGGAGGGAGGAAAGTCCGAACACTGTAGGGCAGCGAGCTGGCTAACGGCCAGGCACTGGTTGGCGTCAGCCAGCCGGTGACGACAAGTGCAACAGAAAACAGACAGCCCGAAACCTAACCCTCCCTCGGGAGGCATGGTGGGCGATGGTGAAACGGTGGGGTAAAGGCCCACCAGCAGGTCTGGTAACAGATCTGGCTAGGTAAACTCCTCGCAGTGCAAGACTAAATAGGGAAGCGTTTGAGGGTTGCCCGTCCGAGTTTCACCGGTGTTCTTTGGAACACTATGTGGACGCAGCTTCCGGGTAAGTCGCTTGAGCCGTCGAGTAATTGCCGGCCTAGATGAATGATCACCAGTCACCTTTCCTGGTGACCACAGAATTCGGCTTATAGACCTGTGCCAATCAAAATCCCCTGCCTGGTTGCAAAACCAGCAGGGGATTTTCTTTTGGGGCTGAAGACATCGGGCTTGGGGCTGAGGGTATTGAACCCGTTTTCTTCAGCCCAAGCCCTAACCTGGGCTGAAGAAGTTGGGCTGAAGAAGTTGGGTGTGATAGTTTCTCAACCAGGCTTCTTCAACCATGAGCCTATTTTTATTGGCGTTCCCGGAACCCGGAACCCGGAACCCGGAA
>CAZXCE010000747.1:0-4080 GCA_964639175.1 uncultured Clostridia bacterium | reverse complement strand
CTGAACCCTGAACCCTGAACCCTGAACCCTGAACCCTGAACCCTGAACCCTATTCCTTTATGTCTGACGTCATTGCTGCCACACTCAACAAAGTCAATAAAAGCTTCGGCCTGGGCGATACCCGCATTCACGTTTTAAAAGACGTCGAACTGGAGGTTCGGGCTGGTGAACTGCTCCTGCTGGTTGGACCATCCGGGTGCGGAAAGACAACCCTGCTCAGCGTACTGGCTGGAATTCTCGATATTGATAACGGCGAAGTGGATGTTTTTGGAAAGCGACTTGATAACCTGTCGCAATCCAAGAAAACCGATTTTCGGCGGGATTATATCGGATTCATTTTTCAGCAATTCAACCTCGTTCCAACGCTGACCGCGACCGAAAACGTTGCGATTCCACTGTTGATCGCCAAACGGCCTTATCAGGAATCACTCAGAAAAGCCCGGACCTACCTGGAACTGGTTGGCCTCGGTGACCGAACCGAATTTTTCCCATCTCAGCTTTCCGGCGGCCAGCAACAACGCGTTGCGATTGCCCGGGCGCTGGTGGCCGAACCACGGCTCATCATTTGTGACGAACCTACGGCCAGCCTTGACGGAGAAACCGGAAAAATGGTGATGGAAATGTTTCGCAAGACGGCCTTGAGCGAAAACCGTGCCATTGTGGTGGTCACTCATGACAACCGGATTTTTGGTTATGGTGACCGGATTGCCGAAATGCTGGACGGACGCATCCTTTCAATTCACGAAAATCCAGATCACGTGACCTGAGTTCAGAGGTCAAGCTTTAGCTTGCTTCCAACAGACACACCAAACAACTCAAGTTTTACCAGGAACTGAAATCAAATAACCCGAAGATTTTGACAAGCTAAAGCTTGAACTCTGGACCCAAACACCAGTCACCAATTTTCCGAAGGAATCTCTATGCGAAAGCTACTCAGCATCCTGTTACCAATTGCTGGAATTGTCTTTGCTATCTACTGGGTCATGATTTCAGCCCAACGACCCACCCCAGCGAAACCACTCAATCCTCCGGCGCAAAATACATTCCTCAAAACGATTGCCGGTGCCGGGATCATCGAAGCCGCCAGCCGGAACATCAATTTAGCCCCGCCAATTCCAGGCCAGGTGACTCAGATTTTTGTGAAGGAAAATGATTTTGTGAAACAGGGTGCCAATCTCTATCGGATTGATGACCGGGAATTGCGCGCCAAGCTGGCTACGGCTGAAGCCAATATCGAACGTGCCAGAGCCAATATCGAGACAGTTCAGACCGAAATCGGTAATTCTGAAGCGGCCCAGCAAAGCGCCCAGGCCAACATTTCAGTTCTCAAGGCTCAATTGCAAGACGCTCAACAGATCCTGGATCGCAACGCGCAACTGGTGAAGTCAGGGGATTTATCCACCCGGATTTATGATTCAAGCGTGGCGGCTCGTGATGCGGCCAAAGCACGGGTCGAACAGGCCGAAGCTCAACTGGCACAAACTGCGGCTCAACTTCGTAGCGTCAAAGCGCGCCTGCTCCAGGCCGAAGCTGATCTCAAAGTGCTCCAGGCGCAACGTCAGGAACTGATGGTCAATCTTGATCGCCTGGAAGTTAAAGCCCCTCAGCAAGGTCGTGTGCTGCAAATCAATATCCGGCTGGGTGAATTTGTATCCTCAACTCCGACCACGCCTCCGATGTTATTTGGGGAAACCGATTATTTGCAGGTTCGGGTTGATGTGGACGAAATAAACGCCTCGCGGGTCAAACCGGGACTGCCTGCCGAAGCTCAACTCAAAGGCGATACGGCCAAGAAAATTGCCCTCGAATTTGTACGAATTGAGCCCTATATCACACCGAAAAAGAGCCTGACTGGCGATAACACCGAACGCGTGGATGTGCGTGTCCTGCAGGTAATTTATCGCTTCCGCTCACCAGAATTTCCGGTCTACGTTGGCCAACAGGTGGATGTGTTTATTGATGCCAGTAAATAATTGGGGTTCAGGGTTCAGGGTTCAGGGTTCAGGATTTTTGAAGAATGTCACCCAGTCTCCTTGTCTCCTTGTCCAGATCGGATTCATTTCGCTTATCCTGCACTTATGGGGCTTGGGGCTGAGGGCTGAAGAAGGGGCTGAAGAACTGGTTTTCTTTCATCCCTCATCCTTCATCCCTTCGATTGCCCCGAGCTTGCGAGTCTTCAGCCCTCAGCCCTGGTTTTTTCAGCCTACTTCGTTTGGGGGTTCCGGTCTTCGGAAAGCAACAGTCGGGGCATTCTCCTGAACTTCAGTCGTCGTCAGCGTTGGGTGATTCTCAAGCAATTCATCCTCGTCAGGCTCAATCCGGAGGTTGGTTTCGGTTGGGGAATCAGATAACACCCCAACCAGATAGCCAGCCACGGCAGCCGCAAATTCGTTGGCCAGTTCAAGCGGGGAGGGCCGGTTGGCGGGGTCTTTATCCAGCGTTTTGCGAACAACCTGCTCAACTTCTGGTGGAATCTCTGGATTGGCTGACCGCATCGGCGGTGGGTCATCGCGCATCTGCTTTAAGATAATTTCAACCACGTTGTTGCTGGTCGAACGAAACGGGGTTCGGCCACAAAGCATTTCATACAGAGTGACCCCCAGACTGTACACATCCGCCCTGCCGTCATAGGGTTCATAGCGCAATTGTTCTGGCGACATATACATCGGCGTTCCAATGAGATTTCCGGTCAGAGTCAGATTACCCAGGCTGGTGGCTTCCGTTCCGGTCAGTTTCGCAATTCCAAAATCAAGCAGTTTGATGATTTCGCCCTGGCTTCCCTGGTGCAGAAAGATATTTTCCGGCTTGATGTCGCGATGGATAATCCCGGCCCGATGGGCTTCATCCAGAACCTGACAGACCGGAGTCAGAATTTCGGCGCATCGTTTGAGCGACAATCGCTTTCGGTTGTGAAGTTCGGTTGCCAGGGTATGGCCAACCAGAAACTCCATCACCAGATAGGCAATTCCCTCTTCGGAAATGGCAGAATCGAGAATTGCAATCGCATTGGGATGATTGACTTTGGTGGCTGACATTCCTTCGCGTCGAAATCGCTCCAGTTGCTCAGCCGAATCATTTCCTGGCAAGGGGCGAAAAACTTTGACCGCCACTTTTCGATTGAGCCCCACATGCGTGGCTTTAAAGACAGCGCCAAACCCGCCAATCCCGATCTTTTCATCCAGGCGGTATTTCCCGTCCAGGACCATTCCTTCGAGGGCTTCGGTCAGGGTTGAGAAAATCCGGTCAGCCTGGCGTTGCGAGGCTTCGAGTTCGGTATTTTTTCGTGCCAGGGCTTCATTTTGGCGGCGCAGTTGTTCAGCGGCTTCGGCTTGAAGATGAGCCACCTGGGCTTCGGCTTCGGCAGTTTTGACCCGGAGCCGGGCTTCACGGAGTTCGGCCCGTTCTTTGATTTTCCGGACCGACGACCAGATCATCCACCACCCACCACCCAAAAAACCGACCCCGTACAGCAACTTTGCCCACCAGGTAAACCAGGGGGGCGGGTGAATCAACATTCGAACCGTCAATTCCCTCTCATTCCAGATTCCATCATTATTTGAAGCTTTCACCCGAAACACATAACTTCCCGGAGGCACCGCCGTGTAACTCGCTGTATGCCGGGTTCCGGCTTCGATCCAGCGTGGGTCAAGTCCTTCTAGCCGATAGGTATACTGATTTTTTTCCGGCAGAATAAAGTTAAGCGCGGCAAAGTCGAAGCTGAAAAAATTCTGATCATAGGGCAATACCACCACTGCCGAATTGCTCTGTGCCGTCGAATGGGTCAGTAAATCACCGGTATATTGCTCAGACGGTTTGTCAAAAATTCGAAATGACGTGATGACCACTGGCGGAACAAATGAATTACTGGTCAACCGGTTTGGATAGAATCGAACCAGCCCGCCGGCACTGCCAAACAACAATTCTCCGTCAGGGCTTTGAAAAAAGGCATTTTTATTGAATTCGTCACTCGGCAGCCCATCACGCATATCAAAAACACGCACCTGCCGTTGATTGGGGTCAAATTTCACCAGTCCTTTCTTGGTACTCAACCATAAATGATCCGTTTCATCGGTCAAAATG
>CAZXCE010000746.1:0-4085 GCA_964639175.1 uncultured Clostridia bacterium | reverse complement strand
ATCCAAATGCCTGCCCTCCAAATGAAAACGGGAAGATAATTTTTAACGCTCCCTTGGTTGTGCTTCCGTAGGCTGTGCCCCACGGCTATTACACGACGGCCCTGCGGGCCTGACATCCTTTTCCTGTCACTCAACAGGGTTCTGCATTCCCAGGTTTTCGAATTTTAGTCACTTTAGTCCTTTTCGTCTTTTTTCGTCTTTTGTGTCCTTTGATTTTTTACCCTAAACCCTGAACCCTGAACCCTCATCCTCACTTTTGCCCAAAAATCCACAAATGCCAGCCAATGCGATGGGCCAGCGGGAGTTCGATAAAGCGTGGCAATAACGGGCCAATCAACGGAAGCCAGCGTTTGTTGAGAAAATGAACCTGGGTTTGCACCTGCGAAAACATCGAGAAAATCCGACGCACTTCCGCCCGGCTATACACCCGCGCCAGCGGATTTCCAACGCCATCAGTATTCTGGTTTAAGAATTCCTCGGTTGAGAAAAAGCGCTTTGGATCCTGTTTCATCCGTTGTTGCAGCTCTTTTAACCGGTCCAGATCTTCGCCGGTGAGGAGATTTGCCAGTTTCGGCCCCCAGGAAAACCGAAACAACTGTGCGCCTAACCGCCGAAAAAACAAAATGTTGCCATAATAGTTATATGAATTGCGGTGATAGAGCATCACCATGGCCGTTCCACCAGGGCGCAGGACGCGGTGGACTTCGCGGATGGCCTGTTCAGTATCTGGTGTGTGGTGCAGCACGCCGTGGGAATAGACCAGATCAAAGGTGTTGTCGGCAAACGGGAGGCGTTCGGCATCGGCAACCTGAGTGCGGCCTGGAACGCCATACATCCGCAGGCGTCGTTCGGTGGTTTGAGCGGCGGTTTCGGTGAGGTCTACGCCAAGGTAGTCAGCACCAGCACGAGCAAACTGGAGCGCGTCCGTTCCCAGCCCACAGCCAATTTCAAGGACTTTTTTGCCCTTCCAGCGCGGGAAATCAACGACTTCCTTGATGTGGCCTTCGGTTGCGTAGCGGTGGGCTTCAATCGCGTCGAAAAATTCGCGGGTGCCAAATTCGACATTGGCAAACTTGAGTCCACAGGGGTTGTGATTCCAGAAGTCGCGAACCTGGGCTTTAAGCTGTTCGGCTTCCATTGGTGAAAGAGCAGGCATACTCATCAAACGAAACGACTCCGTTCCAATTCAGATTCCCATTCATTGGGTAGCAAATCAAAGTAAGCAATCCCCAACCGTGAAGCAAAGTGAATGAACTCAAAGCGGGGCATTCCTAAGAGTTCACCGGCTTTCCCGCTTGAAAGCATGCCACGGCGATACAACTCCAATACAATCAACTCATTGACCACTTCCGGTAATGGCTGGTTCAATTGATTGAGGATTGGGATGAGTTGCTGATTGAGGTCAATGTGGGCCGAAGTCATAGGGATTTCTTTCTCTGTTTTTTCTTCAGTTTGAGCCAGGATTGAAACTTTTTGATGGCAGCCGTTTGGCCATTCTTCTGACATTCGGAAATCAGTGTTTGAATCTCACTGCGCGTGATTTCTGTGAAAGTCGAGCTTTGTTCAGTTGGCACATATCCAGCCTCTGAAAGAACATACATCGTGAAGCCTTTTCGTTCGTCATAGCGCCAGATTTCCGGAATGCGGAATGTTTCATAAATGGCAAACTTGGCCAGTGAACCACTGCTGATATCAATTTCAATGATGAGATCAGGTGCCGGGTCAACTGTAAAATCCAATGCTGTTTTCCGGCGAATGCTCGGTTCATTGGCCAGATAAAACGAGCCGTCTGGTTCTGCCGAAATTGCCACATCCTCCCGTTCAAGCCTCATTGCGCCACAGGCTTCAATTGGTTGTTTGAAGCTTTCTGCCAGTAAAATGACAATCCGAGTGAGAAACTGAGCAAGTTGTTCGTGCAACCGCGATGGACTCATAATTTCCAAATTACCGTGAAGAAAAGCCAGATGTGTTGCCCGGTTGTCTCCTAAATCAGCACTCAATTGCTTATAGGTAGTCCAGGTCACATTGGAAAGGACCACCAGTTGCTCGGTTTGAAGTGAAGTTTGAGTTGGCGTAGCCATATTCGGGTTCCGGGTTTCAAAACATTGTCACTTTGTCATCAGGTCAAAATTCAATCCATAAATTTCCGACACCACAACTCAAAGGTCAAGAGTTGATAGATCTTCAAGGCGTTATCTTCACGTCCGGCGCGGTGTTGCTGGATCAGTCGCTGGACTTCTGCCGGGTCAAAATACCCGCGTTTTTTCAGCGTTTCCGCCGAAAGCAGGTCATCCACCATCTCGCGCAAATCACGCAGGAGCCACGCCCGAACCGGTGCACTGAACCCGGCTTTCTTTCGATACAAAATCTGTTTCGGGAGCAAGTCTTCGAGGCAGCGCTTGAGGATAAACTTTCGCGTTGTACCGTGGAGTTTGTACTCCGCCGGCACACGGGCGCTGAGTTCGACGAGTTTGTGATCCAGAAACGGCACGCGGACTTCGACAGATGCCGCCATACTGGTTTTGTCGGAATAGGTCAGGTTGAGACAGGGAAGAAATGTCTTTAAATCGAGGTAAATCATCTGGTTGACCGGGTGTTGATCTTTGACCCGTTCCAGGTACGTGCGGTGCATCCGATAGGCATCAAATGTGCTCGCCGTGGCTCGCAACTCCGGCGAATAGAGCGCCTGTTTTTCAGTATCGGTGAAATAGGTGCCGTACCCGAGATAGCGTTCCTGGAAGGGCAGCGCGGCAGATTTGGCGAGTTTTTTGACATTGCGCGACAGCTTGCTCAGTGTGCCGGCACCAGCGCCGGGCAACAGTGCCACCAGCGGCTGACTGATCGCTTGCGGGACGAGGTTATACATTTTTGCCAGTCGGACTGCGGCCAGATGGCGCGGGTAGCCGGCAAAAATTTCATCGGCACCCATCCCTGACAGCAGCACGGTGAGCGTCTCACGCGCCGCGCGGCAAATCAGATAGCTGGTCAAAATCGCTGGATCCGCCACCGGTTCGTCCATATGCCAGACCATTTTCGGCAACAAATCAATTACATCCGGGCGGATGATGCTTTCGTGATAATCGGTCTCAAAGAGCTTTCCAACCTGACGGGCATAGGCCGTATCGTCTTCATTCACATCATAAGCGAGATCTTCAGGCGTGCTGCCAACGGTGTAGGTCTGTACTTTTCGCCGTGGGGTTTGCGTCTCAAACATCCGGGTCATCAGCCCCACGATGCTTGACGAATCCACGCCACCGCTCAGAAACGTGCCCAGCGGGACATCGCTCACCAGGTTGCGCTCAACCGAGAGGGTCAGTTCTTCGCGGACGGTCGCTTCCCACGATTTCAGGCTCCGCGAATCGTCTTCGGCAAACGTGAGGTCCCAGTAAGGCTGAACTGTCAGTTTCCCACGGTGCCACATCAGAAAATGCCCTGGCGGAAGTTTGAAGATGTTGCGGAACGTGGTTTTTGGGTCCGGCACCCAGAGGAAGGTCAAATAATCATTGAAGGCTTCGAGGTCAAGTTCGGCTTTGACACCTGGAACTTGCAGCAATGACTTGATTTCCGAGCCGAAGGCAAAGCCTCCGTGGTGTGTCGTGTAGTAAAACGGCTTGATGCCCAGCCGGTCCCGAGCCGCAAACAGCGTGTCGGTTGTCTCGTCCCAAATCACATAGGCAAACATGCCGTTGAGTCGTTGCAGGTGGTCAACGCCCCATTCGTCATAGGCTGCCAGAATGACTTCGGTGTCGCTTTCAGACTTGAAGCAATGGCCGAGTGCTTCGAGGTCACGCCGGATTTCACGAAAGTTGTAGACTTCGCCGTTATAAATCATCCACCGGCGGCGAGTGGCATTTGGCATGGGGTTATGCCCGGCGGGCGACGTGTCGAGAATCGCCAGTCGCTGGTGACCAAGCACCACTGTTTCGCCAGTTCCGGTCGGTTTGACGTAGGTCCCACGATCATCCGGTCCACGATGCTGGATGGCATCCAGCATCCGGATCAAATCGGCTTCGGTTACTTTTCCAATGGCGCCGGTAATTCCACACATAAGATCTTTGAGGGGTCAGGGTTCAGGGGCAGGGTTC
>CAZXCE010000745.1:0-4086 GCA_964639175.1 uncultured Clostridia bacterium | reverse complement strand
TTTTCCGTGTTTTCCGTGGTTAAAATGTCTGGAAATTTTCGGTAAGGTACTTACCAATTTGCACTGGAATCCCCGCATTAGAAAACAGTCAAGTGATTCACCCAAATAAATTTAGTGAGCTACTGACTACTGACTACTGACGACTGACTACAAACTGGTATTACACCTGATACCGGTGCTTGATTCGCTCGAAACCCCAGTGGAAAACAAACAGATTCGGTGAGTTCCAGTTCCGGTGAGTGTGGTCGCGCTCCGCGTAACGGGCGGCGCTTTCAAGCTGATCAAAGTTGGGTTGTGGGAAGCATGGTTGGACTTCCGTCTGGTAAAACGTCTGGAAATCCGCTTCGCAACGGTCGGTGAGCCGATAGGGACGAGTTTTGTTGCCACCGCCTTTTTTAACCTGACCGAAAAGATGGCGCGGGATACCGGCTTCTTCGATGATTCGGCGGGCAATCGGGCGGTCATATTCGCCGCCGATGGACCAGGGTTTCATGTCATCCGACACCGTGATTTGAAAAATGGGTTCGGCGTGAACTGCACCGCAAAACGGCACCGGGAAATGAATAAACCCGGCCCGCAACCGATATTCACCCAGGGTTGTGCCTGACATTAAGCGGGCAGATGGTTCCTGGAGCAAGGGAAAAATCAGCTTCTGGTCTGTGGTCCAGTAGTTTTCTCCGTTGCGGCCCGTCAGCGCCAGCCGACTGGTCAAATGGTTTTCAAAAGCCAGGAACCCACGGTCAGTTGAAATCAACGGATTAATGAAAAATTCGGCGTCGGTGAGGTACGGCAGATTTTGGATCGCGTCGCGGTCAAATTCCGTCACACTCAGCCCCAGCATTTCGGCCATTTGTGCGCCGCTGTCGTGCAGGTAGCCTTGCTTGAGGTCACCACTTTGACGAAACGTGAGTGCTTCGCGACAATTGCTCCGACTGGCCAGAACCGAAATTGCGGTTGAATCATACCCGGTCGAAATGGTGGTTACCGGAGGGTATTGCCGCTGTCGACGCTTATCCTGAGCATTGCCTGACACCCGGCTGAGGGTTTCCTGGAGCAACTGAACATACTCGTGATAGTTTCCTGGCGGAGATGGCTGCGGTTTTTCAAGCCGCTGTACTGTCAAATCCTTTTTCACCAGCAAGTTGCAGCCATCGTGAATTTGAACCTGTCGCTTGTGCGCGGTTGGAATGGTTTTGGTGTGAACTGCCAGCCCTTGCCGATACCGGTTGAGGAAATCAAACAGGTAAAATGGATGACCAAAATCGAGTCCGTCTCCGGCCTGCATCAGCAAAAACGGCAACGAGTTGGAAATCACGAGTTCATCTTCGATTCGAAGTGATTGAATCCATTCGAGATTGTGACTTGGCACCACAAAAACAATGCCATCTGTCGTCAACCGTGCCCCGGAACCAACGGCCATCTGGGCGTCATCAAATCGAAAAGCCTCAAACTCATCATCCCAGGCGCCTTCAAAAAAACCAGTTTCACGCGTCTCAACCCACGGACCGTGGAGGACCTCAATCACATCAGCGTTTTTGCGGAGTCGCGCACACCACGCCAGACGTGGTAGCTTCGAGTTACAGGTATAGGTGATGTTCATGGAAGAAAAACGTCGTGAATGGTTGCTTTATTTTGAAGACTCAGAAATTCCAAATTCAACCCGGGCATAAATATCTGCCAGGTTCAGGGTACATTCCAGGGAGGTTAACTCAATTGATTGATCCAACCCTTGAGCCAGGGTTGGTGTCCAGCTTTCATCAGGTTGCTTTTGCCAGAGGGTGACAGTTGGTGATTCCTGATCAATCAAAAGGTATTCACGAACAGTTGAAATTTCTTTATAGGCTTCGAATTTCGCGTGGCGATCCAGTTCAGCAGAAGTGGGGGACATTACTTCCACAATCAAAATCGGGTTGATGAGCATGTCAATTCCGCGAAATTGTTCAAGTTGAACGGTGCCGCACACCACCGACGCATCTGGGTAACGATACGGGGGGAGGGTTGGCGTTTTGATTGGCTGATCTGAGGTAAATGCCTCGCACTGACGACCAGACTGTTCAAGGTCATTCCCAATCCTGCGGAACACATTTCCTGCGATCCGACTATGAGCCAGACTTCCGCCGCTCATACAGAGGATGTCGCCATCCCAATATTCAAACCGGGTGGTGTTGGCGTGTTCGAGGGCAAAATATTCGTCGAGTGAGTAAAAATGCTTTGGGTTAGCTGACATAAAACACCAGTTTAGAATAAAGAATGAAGAATAATTGAACCTCATTGATTTCAGATGGTTCATTATTCCTTCATCAAACAGAGCCTTCCAAAATTGGAATGGCGAATCTTGCTTGATGATTCATTCTTTCGTCATTTTGCCATTTTGTCACCCAGTCATTCCATCACCCAGTCATTCTGTCATTGAAACGTCGAATTTCTCAGAAACGTGTAACTTCCTGACAAATCAGGCTTTACGTTTGTGAGCTTGTTGTTGCCGATGGCAACGTTGTTCGGATACCACAGGAAGATGGTCGGGACTTCTTCGACGATTTTCTTTTGTGCCAGCCCGTAAAGTTGTTTTTGTTCTTCCTGGTTGAGTGTCGCTCCGGCTTTGCGAAGCCAGCCATCAACTTCAGCATTGCGATAATGGCTGCGGTTGGCGCCTTCGCTATAGTTCTTCTCTTTGGTCGGGATGCGCGACGAATCAAACGCATAGCTCAAATAATCAGGGTGCTGATTGGCGCCAATGCTGGTCAACGTGTAGAGCTGGAAATTGCCGGCGTTGACATCGCTCAAAAACGTCTGAAATTCAAAGGATCGGATTTCAAGCTGAATCCCGACTTGCTTGAATTGTTCCTGCAACACCGTGGCAATCTGCCGGGCCAGCGGCAGGGAAGAGGTTTTGATTTCCAATTTGAGCCGTGTTTGCGGTCCGTCTCCATCCGGGTCACGGTACCCGGCTTCGTCGAGCAGTTTTTTGGCCAGGGCCGGGTCATAGTCAAGCTTTGGCAGGTCAGCCGGATAGGCCCATTGTTCCGGCGGAAGTGGTCCATAGGCCGGACGCGCCATATTGCGCAGGACATTCTTGATAAAACTCTCGCGGTTTATGGCATGCACCAGAGCCTGTCGGACTTTGACATTCTTCAAAATCGGGTCATCACAATTGAGTCCAAGATGTGAAATGTTGGTGCCGGTACTTTGCCAGACGGTGAGATTTTGAGTTTGGGCCAGTTTTTCAACTGTATCGGAAGCCAGATCGGCATTGACGGCTAACTGGACGCCGCCTTGACGGAGTTCGAGTTCACGGACGGCGCTATCTGGAATAAATCGGACGCGAACTTTTTCAAGCTTCGGAGCCCCCTCAAAATACTGAGGAAAGGCTTCCATGGTGATTTCACGGTCTACCTGATAGTCGCCCACTTTAAACGGTCCGGTCCCAATTGGTTTGGTTTCAGCCGTGGTGCCGCTGTCTTTTGGAATGATCCCAATGGCCACCAGACTGACCAGCATTGGGGAATTTGGCTCTTTACAGCGAAAGATGACTGTTTGCGGGTCAGGGGCTTCAATCACCTCAACCTTAATAAAATCACCCTTTTTGGCGGAGTTGAAATTGGGGTCACGGAGCGTGTCAAACGTGTATTTGACATCTTCGGCGGTTAATGGCTTGCCATTGTGGAACATCACCCCAGGTTTCAAATGAAACGTGAAGGTTTTTGCATCTGGTGATACTTCGAACGTAGCCAGCTCCGGGACAATTTCGAGCTTGTCGTTTTTGGTGACCAGCGTGTTAAAGAGCAACTGATGCAACCGGGCCGAAACACTATCGTTGCCAACCCGAGGATCAATGCTTTTGGGCGCTTTTTCAGTTGCCATCACGAGCAATCCGGGTGTGGGTTGCTGGTTACGCCGGCAACCTGAGGCGAGTAAAAACGGAAGCAAAGCGAGGAGTCCAAGACAGGCAAGTTTGTGCATAGGTAGGATTTAGGGTTCAGGGTTCAGGGTTCAGGGTTCGGCGTTTTCGAATGGTGATCCTTATTGACAGTTTACAGGCCGTAAACGACCTGCCTTAATTCAGCCACCGCTACGCGGCGAAAACCA
>CAZXCE010000744.1:0-4087 GCA_964639175.1 uncultured Clostridia bacterium | reverse complement strand
CGGCCAATTCCAGCCTGCCAGGTGGCCACAATCGGCGCCTGGTATTGATCAACCGTGACGCTCCCCAGCGTGGCGCCCGGTCGGAGGTAGCACAGGTTATAGCCTCCGAGTTGGGTGCCTGGAAATTGTTTTCCGGTCACCGAAACCATTCCACCAGTGAATTTGACGGTGGTTGGGTCTTCCAGAAAGGTGCTTCGGGCCACAACAAAGGTGTCCTGGGCAAAGAGTCGCGGCAGATCATCAGCATTTTCCGTGAAATAAATCCGCCCGTTGCCGCGTTTGGCGATATCTTCGAGCAATTTGGCATCTACGTCGCTTGGTTTCCCAAGACCAATCACACTGACTGTGATATTTGCCTGTTTGCATTGATCAAGCAGGTCCTGATATTTCCCAGGTTCTTCGGAGTCAGCCGCATCGGCAAACAAAATGATGTGCCGGGTACCGGCTTTGGCTTTGAGCAGCATATTGGCTGAGGCGGAAAGTGCTTCATAAATAAATATGCCGCCGCCCTGCGAGTCCACTCTGAGAATGTCATTTCGCACGCGTGACGTTTTATCAACCGGACCCAGTTCAGCAATCGTGTGTGGAGCGCTATCAACCGCAATCACCCCAAATTCGTCAAAGGGTGACAACAAATCATAGACCTGAACCGCACCTAAATTCGCCAGATCCATTTTAATCCGGCCACCACCGGCTGGCGCCGCCATACTGCCAGAGCGGTCCATCGTGACCACAATCGCCAGGGTCAATTTGCGATGTTCGCGCCGTAACTCCATCGAAACCGGCAGAATAGGATCAATTGGCGATTGGAAATAACCTCCGGGGCCAAACGCGTTTTTCCCACCCGTCATCATCAACCCGGCGCCAGATTCCTTGACCCAGGCAGCCAGATTTTCCATGCCGTTGAGGCCAATATCCTGAGCTGGAACATTTTCGAGCAGCACTGCTGAATATTTCGCCAGTTCTTCCAACTGCCAGGAACATTCGCTGGGGGTCAAAACTTTCATATTTAAGCCGCCGGATTTGAGTAATTGGGCATAGGCAGAAGCTGGATTTTGGGTGACGCACAGCAATGGTTTGGCACCTTCGACTCCGACCAGGACCCGGGCGGCGTTATTTTCCGGGATTGGATCCTGGGTCGCGCCCTGAACCCGAACTGTATAATTTTGAGTGCCAGGTTCTTTGGCAATATCACGGAAGGTCAACCGGTTGAGGCCGGATGAAACCTCGCGTTTCCCCGAGCCGATGACCTGGGCCCCATTCATCAATTCAAAGGTCAACTCTTGCGGCGTCGGAGATTCGACCCACACCGTCAGCATAAAGGCTTCACCCGGAGCGACTCTGGCTGGCGCGTCGAGCTGGGTAATGGCCACATCATTGGCGGATGTCCGCGAAATGGCCCGGTAATCAATCGCGACATTGCGTGAAGCCGCAATCGCGGCAGCGTTTGCCGGGTTCTTGCCGGTCCATTTTCCATCTGAGAGCACCACAATTTTACCGGGCGAATCAGGTGGAATCAGCGAGAGTGCTTTTTCCAGGCCATCGTTGAGGTTTGAGGCATCTTTTCCGAGTTCGGTGACAAAGCCGCCAAATCGCCCGCCTTGCGGCAATTGTTCAACGGCTGATTTTTGTCCAAATGAAACAACGGCCACCTGGTCATTTGCCCGTCGCGCCGCCTGAATCAGGTCAATCGCTTCTTTTTGAACGGCCTCGGTTTCAAGCGGCATTGATAGACTACGGTCTGCAACGATTACAACCGTACCGGCCTGACTGGGCAACTTCAACGCCAGGCCACACAGGCTGAGCAGAATCAACAGGCTGATACCTGCCCGCAGCCCCTGGAGTAACCGGGTTGGAAACTTCCAGTTCCACCAGGCGACGGCCAGCGGAATGATCAATATCAGCCAGATCGGATAGAGCAAAATCATGCGCGGTGTCCTTGAGCGTTACGGGCAATGAGTGCGCTGTGAAGAACCAGGCCTGCGGCGGCAAGCAACAGAAACACCCAGGCAATCGAGCGATATTCGGTCAGACCACTGGGCGCCTTGAGCCAGCTTCCCCATTGGCCAGTAACACAGTTCATCAAATTTGATTCGGTTTGGGACAGGGCGTTGACGGCAAAATACCAGTGTGGAGGCGACCCCGAACTGGTCTTCTGTTTAGGGTGGATTTCAAAGACACCCACCTGATTGGCGGGAAGGAAAACGGTTTTATCCCGGACTATGACCGACTGAGTTTGTTTTTGGGGCGTTACAATTTCAAGTGAAACCGTTTCAGGATCAACTGTTACCGCCGCGTCTGTACCCAATCGGCAGGTGGACTGATGCACCCCAGGCGATTGAGCCGCCCGCCAGGAAAGCAGGTTAAACCACAAAATTGGCCAGTTGGGTGATGCCTGTAGTGTTGAAAGGTCTGGCCGGAAGTGCATGACAATCTCGTGGCGGCCATTAGAGCGTTCGGTTTCAGTGATGAGCGGAACATTTCCGGCGGTAATGACGGGAGTTCCGGCCAGTGGCGCCCCAGGGGCCGGACGTCCAGCGCCCCAGACAACCCCATTTAATCCAAGACCTTCGGCGAGTGGATGCCCCTGATTGACCACAAACGGCCCTAAAAAGCTTTCGGCAGATTGGTCCGCGATGATGCGAAGCGTCCAGGTTTCCGACCCGGAATTGTTCTCAGTCAGTTGGTCAGAGATGACAAGTTCTGGGGCCACCGTGGTCAATTGCACCTGATCCGTTGAAACCAGTGCTTTTTCAAACAACTCTTTGAGCGCTTCGCTAGTAATGCGCAGGTCCGTTCGGATTTTTTTATGCGGAGGCGGAAAAACGGTGACTTCATTATCAATTGGCAGTTGATCACCGCTCAGTCGGGCTCGAATTGAGGGTGGCGGCTGATTGCCAGTCGGTTCCGCGACCTGATTGACTTTAAAAATGAGCCGTCGAACTTCATTGGCGCCCAGGTCAAGCGTTGACGTTGTGGCCTGGGCAGTTCCAGTTTCAAGCATCAGTTCAGTGCGATGGGATTGGCCAGACAGGTTGGCGATTTCAAGCAGGCACCGTTCGCCGTTCCAGTTTGCATTGACAATGGCACAGTTGGGACGGGCGGCGCCAAAGGCCATCCACTGCACGGTGCCTGAATTCGGATCAAAGTCATTTTCTGGAGCATGATCGGTCACGACCATCAATCGCGCACCCTGTTTGGTTTCAAGCGCAGACGCCAGGGTGATGGCTTCACGCAAATTGACATTGGTCGCTCCGCAATTCCATTGTGTCAGGACATCCGCCAGAGCTTCTTTGCGGGTTACTTCACCAATCAGTTGCGGAGATTGACCGGCCAGAATAAACCGGATCGGACGCCCATCAGATCTGGCGACTTCGCTTTCAATTGTTGAAAGCGCGTTGGCTTTTGGGGAACGGGTCTCTCCGGCCAGCATTGAAAACGAGTTATCCAGGATCACAATCAGCGGACGGGCCTGACTCCCGGCCAGCATCCGGGGCCCGGCAGCCCCCAAAATCAACAGCAGAATGACCGCCAGTTCGACATAAAACCAGAGCGGGAGAGGAAGCCGCTCAAAAAGCCTGCCACCTTCGCGGGTCTGGCTTTCCTGCATCCACAGCATCAGGCTTGAAACCGTTCGGCGACGGAACCGGTTACGCAGGTAATAAATTGCCACGAGCGCGGGAAGGCTCAAAATGCCCCAAAATGCCAGCGGATGTGAGAAGAGTGGAAGCATAATTAGGGTTCAGGGTTCAGGGTTCAGGGTTCAGGGTTCAGGGTTCAGGGTTCTTGTCATTACCCAGTTTTTTTCGATTTGCATCTAACCTCACCGAATTCAAAGAGTTACTGAAATCATTTTTCGGCTCTTATCTCAAATGATCATTGATTATTCTGAAAACCCTGGAGCCCAAAATTAACAATTTATGAAGACAGTTGAGGCCAATTTTGGAGAACTGCAAATTTTTGGGTAATGATAAGGTTCGGGATTCCAGGTTTGAAATCTTTATGGATTGAGGGTTTCGTTGCCGAATTCGAAACCCCGGAACCCGGAACCCGGAACCCGGAACCCGGAACCCGGAACCCGGAACCC
>CAZXCE010000743.1:0-4090 GCA_964639175.1 uncultured Clostridia bacterium | reverse complement strand
GTGAATTTCCCAACTATCTGTGAAATTCACCACGCAGTTTTTGGCTTCCTCAAATGACTCAACCGACTGCATATGCCCCAACATGGCGTCTCCCCCCAATCCCAGCTTTCTGCAGCCAGGAGTCCAGCCCATTCCACCCTTAAACTGTATCAAACCCCACTCTGGGGAATCAGTTTCCTGGTGATCTGGCTTGTGGTCGGTCTTTTTCCACTTTCAGTTTTACAGATGGCCGTCCAGGCAACGCCCCAGTTGCCGTCCCTGTCTCCTCCCAGCAATTCCTCTGCCAGTCCCCAGCCTCCATTTTCTGAACTCTTAGCTTCGAATAACATCCGGTTTTCGACATTTACTGATCAAGATGGACTGCCGCAAAACCTGGTTCATGCCATGGCAATGGACCACACAGGACGGCTTTGGGTTGGCACTCAAAACGGAGTTGCCTTTTATAATGGTCGTGACTGGCACCGAGTCTCACTTCCAGACGAGGTCAATTCCAATATCATCAACCAGAATGCCCTCTGTGCCACGCCTGATCAAAGTTTGTGGTTTGGAACCAGGGACAGCGGCGCAGTCCGCCTGCAGAATGGAAACTGGACGATCTTCAACATCCAAAATGGATTAGCCGGAAATAATGTCAACTGCATTATTCCCGAAGCAGGTCAACCCAAAGGCAGCGGTTCGGTATGGGCTGGAACCTATGGGGGCGGGGTTTCTCATTTTGACCAGGGAAAATGGGTTACCTATGACACTCTTTCCGGGTTGAGTAGTAATAAGGTACTGTGCCTGTTGGAAAGCCTGTCTCCCACAGGTCAACGGACCCTCTGGGTTGGGACCGATGGCGGAGGACTCGCCTGTCTCCGGGATGGAAAATGGTCAACCTTGACCACCCGCCAGGGATTGCCAGATAACAAAGTCTGGGCCTTGTTGGAAACCACTGATCCAGACGGCACCCAGGTTTTATGGGTTGGTACTGAAAATGGTGGGCTCGGGCGGTACGCCGGTGGCACCTGGACAACCTATCGCGTGGGCTCGGGATTACCGAACAACTCGGTCTACAGCCTCGCCACAACGCAGTCCACAACTGGTGAGCCGGTCATCTGGGCTGGAACGCTGGGCGGAGGGCTCGCCAGGTTCTCTCAGCAAACCTGGACGGTTTATGATACGACCTCTGGCCTGCCCAGCAATCTGGTCCGAAACCTGATGGTTTCTTCCCAGGGAACCGGGAGCCCAACGCTCTGGGTTGGCACCGAAGATGGCGGGCTGTCTCGCCTGGAAGCCCCGGCCTGGAAGCCGGTTTTATTTCCTCCAAACCTGATTAAAAATCGGCTGCAATGCATGTTGCACACCCAATCCGCTTCGGGTGAGCCAGTGCTCTGGGTTGGGACATTTGGTGATGGACTGCTCCAATACTCCAGCCATTCGTGGAGGGTTTTTACGGAAAGTACCGGGTTGCCGAGCAATAAAATCCGGTGTTTGCTTGAAACGGTGGATGCCAAAGGCCAATCAACGATTTGGGTTGGAACCAATAATGGGCTGGCTCGCTATCAAAACGGCACCTGGACCACATTCACCACCTCGAATGGATTGGCCGACAATGTTGTTTTTTGCCTGCTGGAAACCACGACTGGGGATCAGACAACCTTGTGGGCCGGTACGGGAGGCGGCTTATCCCGGCTTTCCAATAACACCTGGACAACGGTCTCGCCAGGTAAACAATCCACAATGGGTTCCGTTCGGTCACTTTTGGAAACCCAAACCAAAACCGGTGACCGGGCGCTTTGGGCTGGCACAATCAATGGACTCTGGTGCTACCTCAATGGGTCCTGGACCAAACGCGATGCCCAGTCTGGTCTGAAAAAGAACTACATCCGCAGTCTGATCGAAATCAAACTGAAAACCAGTGCCCGCTATTTGTTGATTGGTACTGATGGTGGAGGGATTTTAGGACTTGACCCAGGTTCCGGGCTCTCAACTTCTACGCCGATCAAAACCCTGGTTTCTGAGCAAACCTCGCCCTCCATTTCAGGCAATGTGATCTATCACCTGTTTCAACATGGGGCGAGTGATGTATATGCCCTGACCATTCGCGGTGTGGTTCGGCTGAAAATTCCCACGCTGGATCCAAAAGATTTGTGGGTTGATGAATTTTCCTCAGTTGACGGGTTGCCCGGCAATGAGTGTAACGGGACGGCAGGCCTGGTGGACAAGACAGGACGAATCTGGGCGGCAACCACGCGTGGACTGGCTGTTTTCGACCCAACCCGGCAGTGGACTGATAGTTCACGAAAACCATTATCCATTGAGCGGCTAGTGGTTTCCGGCGATGAATTCAAACTTGGGCAGGTACAATATTCAACCAGTAATCCGCTGATACTCGATTACACCCAAAATCAGATCAAAATTGAAATTGCCCTGCTGTGTTTTGTGCGTGAAGCTGAAACAAGATACCAGACCCAACTGGTTGGTGTTGATCCCAAACCCACCTCATGGTCTACGGATTATGACCGGGAATACAGCAATCTGGGCGCCGGTCAATATGTCTTTCGAGCCTCGGGCAGAGATTATGCTGGCAATGTCACCGGACCGGTTGAAATTGTGTTTCAAATCACGCCAGCTCCCTGGCGTACCTGGTGGGCTTATTTGATCTACGTTGTGGTTGGTTCGGTTTTGGTGGTTGGCTCGGTGTTTCTTCGCCTGCGCACCCTTCACCTGCGCACCCTTCACCTGCAACACCTGGTGACTGAACGCACCACCGAAGTCCTCCAACAAAAACAACAGCTTGAACTGACCAATCAATCACTTGAAGGTGCCAATCAGGAACTCAAACTGCTCAATGAAATGAAAACCGAGTTTTTGGGTATTGCAGCGCATGACCTCAAAAATCCGCTGACCATTATCATGACCTATGCAGAACTGCTTTCCATTGACCCAAACTCCCGTCGGACCACGGTTGATATGGCGCAGTCAATCTTTACGTCAGCCAAGCGGATGCTGGGAATTATCTCTAGCCTGCTGGACACAGCAGCGCTCGAAGGTAAAAAGCTTAAACTGAAGAAAGAACCCGCCAGCCTTCGCTCACTAGCTCAATTTGTCATTGACGATAATCGAACCCACGCAGCGGCCAAACGCATTACAATCCACTTTGAAGCTGACCCAAACCTCGATTGGACCGCTGAAATTGATGAAGCTCGTATTCAAACCGTCTTCGATAATCTGGTGAGCAACGCCCTGAAATATTCTCCCCAGGGCAAGGAAGTCTGGATCTGGCTCGAAAAACGTGAGGACCAGATTGTCTTTTCAGTTCGCGACGAAGGCCCCGGTTTGAGCCCAGAGGATCAGGCCAAACTCTTTGTGAAATACCAGAGGTTGTCGGCCAAACCAACCGGGGGTGAATCTTCAACCGGTCTCGGGTTGGCGATTGTGAAAGAACTGATTGACCTTCACGGCGGCAAAACCTGGGTTGAAAGCACACTGAACCACGGCGCGACCTTCCGCGTGGAACTTCCAATCAAGCTTCAGCCGTCGCAACCGCCGGCTGAAAAAGTGACCACCCAATGACAAGGTGACAACCTGGTGTAAGAGCGAGGTTGCTTTGAATCGCACCATCTTCGAAAACCCGGAACCCTCAGCTTTCATATGATTTTAGGAAACGGAATCGACATTGTTGAAATTGAACGGATGGCGGGTGCACTCACTCAGCACGGGGCCCGGTTTCGCAATCGCATCTTTACCGATCAGGAAATTCTCTATTGTGATCCTAAAGCCCGGGCTGCCCAGCATTATGCCGGACGATTTGCAGCCAAAGAAGCGGCCTTCAAAGCCCTTGGCACGGGCTGGTCACGTGGATTGAGCTGGCACGATGTGGAAGTTGTTTCTGCTATCAACGGCCCCCCAACGCTGGCCCTGCATGGTCTGGCACTGGAGATTTTCCAGCAAAAAGGCGGAACGCGGCTTCATCTTTCCATTTCCCACACCGAACGCTATGCCGTCGCCTTTGTGATTTTCGAAGGACCAGGATGACTTGAATGAATAGATTTTCAGAATAAGAAACCACGGAACACACGGAACACACAGAAAATAAATCCAGATTTTT
>CAZXCE010000742.1:0-4092 GCA_964639175.1 uncultured Clostridia bacterium | reverse complement strand
CGGGTTCCGGGTTCCGGGTTCCGGGTTCCGGGTTCCGGGTTCCGGGTTTTCGAAGTTTCTGCCTTTTTCGCCCTGTGTGTCTTTTCCAATCCGTGAATCCTGAACTCGAAACTCGCAGATGAAATCAGTTAAGGAGACTCCCAATGTACAGCGGCGACTATGTCTATCCGAGCATTTACTTTGCTTATTTTCTGTTTCTCATCTTTCTGGTTGGTGCGATTTACTTTTTTCTCAAGTCCTATCGGGATGGCTACTGGGGCGAAGAAGGCGAATCCATCAAATATCAGGTCTGGGCGGATGAGGAAGAACCTCGTCAAAATGACAGGGTGACAAGGTGACAAAGTGACAGGGAGATATCTATTCGAAACCCTGAACCCTGAACCCTGAACCCTGAACCCTGAACCCTGAACCCTGAACCCTGAACCCGTTGATTTTTCTTCATTCTTCATTCTTCATTCTCAGAGGGGAGCAAGATTGTATGGCAACGAAACCCGAACAAACCGAACAGGTTGAAATTAAAGAATATGCCGATGGCTGGATTACAGAACGCAAAGGGACAGAAGTCCCGGTGTTTCTGAAATTTGCCAACATTGTCATTATTGGCGGGTGCGCCACCTATTTCTTTATTTATATGAATGGGGAAATCACCCATTCTGAACGCGGGTCACTGGTTCAGGCCCTCAATGCCGTAACCAAGACCGCCGACCCGTTTATGTATATCGTCGGTGCAATGATTGTGGTCTATCTGCTGATCCTGGTGGCCTTTGTGTTTCGAAAAGGTCATGTAGACGAATAAGTTGAGAGTTCCGCCTTCAGGCGGTTTTTTGGTTCAACCAGTTCAACCTATACCATTTTGGGTCTCATCGTCCAGTTCAGTACGGCTCCTACAGGATTTGAAAAATGACTACTGACTACTGACTACTGACTAAAAACTGGTATTTATACAATGGATACACCGTTATGACGGAAGAACGCTATCAGTTCGAGTCACCAGATGGGGCGGATTACTGGATTCGGATGGTGAAATGCCAGGACGCCTGCCCGGTTCATACCAATGCCTGCGGATATGTCAACGCGATTGCCGAAGGGCGATACAAAGATGCCTACCGGATGGCCCGCGCGACCAATCCATTCGCTTCGATTTGTGGACGGGTCTGCGGTGCGCCCTGCGAAGTCAACTGCCGGCGCGGCGACCTGGATTCCCCGGTCACCATTCGGGCTCTCAAACGCTTTGTCAATGAACAATTTGGGCCTGAAACCGGTGACTACTCCTTCTATCATGAGTCGTGTGATGAACGGATGCTCCCGCCCGAACGCGGTGATTTTGAAAAGGTGGCCGTCATCGGCGGTGGTGTTTCAGGGTTGACCGTGGCCCACGATTTGACCCGGATTGGCTATAAAGTCACCGTTTTTGAAGCCAACGCCGAGCCGGGCGGAATGCTCATGGTTGGGGTGCCGGTCTTTCGGTTGCCGCGTGAGCTGGTTCGACACGAAATTAACGCCATTTTATCAATGGGTGTGGAACTGAAATGCAATATGCGGCTGGGACGTGATTTCACGATTCATTGCCTGCGGGCCGAAGGATATATAGCCATCTTCCTTGGGATTGGTCTTCCGAAAGGGCGATAAATCCCGCTTCCTGGCGCTGACGTTGACATGGTGTATGACGGCATGGACTTTCTGCGGGCGTTTAACGAAGGCAAACCGTTGCCACTTGGCAAAAAAGTGGTTGTGATTGGCGGCGGCAACGTGGCCTATGACGTGGCCCGCTCGGCCATTCGTCCAGTGATGACCGGCGATGATGACAGCGATGAGTTTTCAATTGAAGGCGAACGCGAGCAGCGCATTGCCTATGATGTGGCCCGCTCGGCACTGAGGATGAGCGGCGATAAAGAAGTCCACATTGTCTGCCTTGAAAGCCGGGCTGAAATGCCAGCCGATGAAATCGAAATCCACGAAGGCTCAGAAGAAGGCATCAAACTCCACAACTCGCGTGGTCCAAAAGAGATATTGAGCAAAAAAGGGAAAGTTACCGGCCTGCGAACCGTCAAATGTACCGCCGTTTTTGATGCCCAGGGCCGATTTTCGCCGACATTTGATGAAAATGAGATTGAAGACATTGAAGCCGACACCGTTTTATTTGCGATTGGCCAGACGTCGGATTTGTCATTTCTATCACCCGAAGATGGCATTGAATCAGTGCGCGGCCTGATCAAAGTCAATCCAGACACCTATCAAACCACGGCGCCTGACGTGTTTGCCTGTGGCGACATCGCGCATGGTCCACGGCTGTTTATCCATGCGGTGGCTTCGGCGCATACGGCGTCCCGCTCAATGCATGATTATCTGAGAAAGACGCGGACGGATGTGGTGGTGCGCAAACGGTGGTTCCCGGCTTCTTACACGATGGTGGATGGCTGGTATCAACTGGAACGCCACAACCCACCAGCGGTCGAACCTGAAAAACGTGCCAGCTCGCTCATCAACACCGAGGAAAACTACGCTGAGACCGAAGCCCAGACCCAGGCTGCCCGGTGTTTGCGCTGTAATGTCAACACGGTATTTGACACCACGATGTGTATTGCCTGCCGTGGCTGCGTTGATGTGTGCCCTGAGAACCTGATTAAACTGGTTGGACTCTCTCAGCTTCCAAAAGATCCGAAATTGATGAACCTGGCTGAAGAAGGATTGGGAATTACGGAACAGGATTTGCTTTCATATACCACAGAAGAACTCGACCAGATGGGGTCGGTTATGCTCAAGGATGAAACAACCTGTATCCGGTGCGCGATGTGTGCCTCTCGATGCCCCACCCACGCCATCACCATGCAGCGATTTGAATTCTACCGTGAATGCGTGACCATCCCCGCGCCAAACCCGAAGATCCGGTATTGAAGACAAGGGGTCAGGGGTCAGGGGTCAGGGGTCAGGAAAAAACAAAAAGGACCAAAAGGACATAAGGGACAAAAAAGAACTGATTTTAAATACCCTGACCCCTGACCTCTGACCTCTGACCTCTGACCCCTGACCCCAAAAACTGGTTGGGTAGAAATTCACACTGTGGTGGGGAAAAAATCATGCCTGTAACTGAAACCGAACCAGTCGTATCACCTTCAACTCCCGCTCCCGCTCCAAAACCCAAACCCGAATCCAAAAAATTTCCGCCTCCGAAGCCGGTGTATCACCCGGTGCGCAAAGCGATTCATGCCATCTGCGTGGTGATTTTTGTCATCCTTCCGTTTTTTAACGTGATGCGGTTTGATATTCCACGCCAGCGGTTTTATATCATCGGGCAGGAACTCTGGATCAACGAGTTTGGGATTATCTTTTTCAGCCTGATGTTTTTGATGTTCTTGATTGCCGGGACTTCGATGATTTATGGTCGGGTCTATTGTGGTTATATGTGCCCGCAGATGATCTTTAGCGAGGCCGCCACCGAGTTTGAACTGGCCATCAAGCGCTGGACCAATAAAAAATTCCCCAAACTGGATGCAAAGAAACGAAACTGGTTCAACACGGGTGTTTTTTACACAGCGGTTGGGGTGGCATCGGTTTTCTTATCATTTGTTTTTATTTCCTACTTTGTCGAACCGCGCGATTTGATCCAGCGCTTACTGGCATTTGACCTGAAAACAGCGGCTGGTATCAGTGGGGCGGCGACCACGTTGATTACCTTCATTGATTTTATGTATGTCCGGCAGCGGTTTTGCACCACGATCTGCCCGTACGGTTATTTACAAGGCATTTTGAGCGATAAAAACACGCTGCTGGTTCATTATCGGGATGATCAAAAGCAATGTATTGACTGTAAGAAATGCGTCAAAATCTGTCCGATGGGCATTGATATCCGCAAATCGCCAGACCAGATTGAATGTGTCCATTGTGGTGAATGTATTGATGCCTGCGCTGATGTTTTAGGCCGCAAAGGGAACCCAGGGTTGATTCATTATGCCTGGGGTGAAAAGGGCGAGTTGTTTACTGAAAAGAATGCCCCCTGGTATCGTCGCCTGGGGTTGCTCGATGCCAAACGTGCCGTTGTGATGCTGGTGCTGGTGTTTTATGCCTCCGGGTTATGGGTGGCACTGGCGATGC
>CAZXCE010000741.1:0-4107 GCA_964639175.1 uncultured Clostridia bacterium | reverse complement strand
TTCCGGGCGCC
The DNA here is from genome assembly GCA_964639175.1 of uncultured Clostridia bacterium. Taxonomy (GTDB): domain Bacteria; phylum Acidobacteriota; class Blastocatellia; order Chloracidobacteriales; family Chloracidobacteriaceae; genus JACQXX01. The sequence continues at coordinate 4,096 of CAZXCE010000741.1, read as the reverse complement.
ATTGCCCAAGTATTGATTTCAGTGCCTGGAATTCCTGATCGGTGGCGACGAAGATGAGAAGAGTGGATTTGTACATGGTTTGGGGTTCGGGGTTCAGGGTTCAGGGTTCAGGGTTCAGGGTTTTCGAAATATGATTCATCGGCCATAATGTCTTTCTCAAATTTCAACCCTAACCCCATGTGAAACCCATTTATAATTCAGGTTCCCCCAAACCCTGAACCCTGAACCCCGAACCCTTGGATTTTTATGCCCCGACCAATCACAGCCGTCATTGTGGATGATGAACGTCTGGCGCGAATGGCGCTCCGGATGCTTCTGGCTGATCACCCACAGGTTCAGATTGTGGGCGAAGCCGCCTCTGTGCCAGAAGCCGTTGAAGTTATTCAGAAAACAACGCCCGAGGTTGTGTTTCTCGATATTCAAATGCCAGATGGAATTGGGTTTGACCTCCTGAATCGGGTTGAAGGAACGTTCAAAACCGTGTTTGTGACCGCCTACGATTCATTTGCCATTCGGGCGTTTGAAGTCAATGCCCTTGATTATCTGCTCAAACCAGTGACACCCGAACGCCTGGCGCAAACTCTGGCGCGGTTTGATACCCTGCCACCGGATTCAGGTTCCGGACCAGGTGCTGGTGACTCACCAGAGTCCAGCAAGTTTACCTATGATGACGCCGTCTTTCTCACCTCAGGCCAGCGGCAGCAATTTGTCAAAATTAACCACATCCAGGTTATCCAGGCCGAGCGTGACTATTCACACGTGATCACGGCTGATGGCCGGCGGGCTTTTGTCCGCAAATCCATGACCGAATGGGAAGAACGGCTCCCCAGCCGCCATTTTTTGCGGGTTCATCGGTCAATCATTGTCAATCTTGATTATGTAGACCGGGTGGAGCGATCTCCCAATTCCTCATACTTCGTTTTTTTGCGCGGAGCTGAAAAACCGTTCCCAATGGGCCGACGGTTTCTTTCCGTTCTGCGGGAACAAATTCGATAAGCTTTTTTCTTTTTTCCTGACACTGCGATCTGATGGGAAACTACGTTAACTCCTTAAATTACAATGGTTCCCTCATTAGATGGTGTCTGATGGTGATACTGTTTTTTGGGTCATCGTTGCTGTTTGGTGCCCAAGTACCTTCCGCCCAATCCCCAACCCCAGTCTTATACCATTTTGGAATGACAACCTCATATTACGGGAAGGCTAAACTATTGGAAAAATTGTATTTCCCTCAGCCCTTAGCCCGATACCCGCAGCCCAAAATGGTCTTCACTCTTCCTTCAACCTGGAAAATGAGTCCAGGCGATAACCTCGACTGGGCCAGGTCTGACTTTGACGATTCCGGGTGGGAAACTGTCAATATTTCAAAAGCCTGGATTGAAGAAGAAGGCCGCGACTATAGCCACACTGGCTGGTATCGCCTTACGATTCACCTCAATCCGGCTTCTTTTGAGTCAGCTTGTGGGCTGGCGGTGAGTCCCGTGACTTTTAGTGGGTATGAAGTGTTTGTGAATGGGAAAAGAATTAGCCAAATTGGCAAGTTTTCTCCCTCGGGTCAGACCTTTGTGCCTGTTACCACTGTTTTTCCGCTCTCGTCAGAACTTGTTGACGCTTCTGGAAGGGTCGTGATTGCCCTGCGGACCCGGTGGGATCAGCCCTTTGCCAAAGCTTTTTACCGGTGGCGGACTTTTTCAACCCCTACCTGTCAGATTGGAGATTTCGCCTATCTGTCGCTGGAAGCACAAACCGGGATTCAACAAGATCTGCTTCAGGATGTTCCACGGCTCTTTGTGGCAAGTCTCATTGCGCTGGTCGGTCTGTATCATCTGCTTTTGTTTGCCCAACGTCGGCAACTCAAAGAATATCTCTGGTTTGCACTCATTACCTTTTCAATTTCCCTGGTTGCAATCAGCATTTCGCTCTGGCCGGCCAGACACTGTGCCGTTGAGAATTTGATGGCCGGAACCCGAGTTGGTTCATTTTTTGCCATTATTTTCGGTTTTGAATTTGCTGATGAACTGTTTGGAACGGGGAACACGAAATGGGTTCGGAGTATCCAGGGATTGCTGGTGCTGTGCGTGGTGCTGGTGGTGGTTTATCCTCCGGTTGTCATGACCCAATTTACCAGGGTGTCATTGAGCTTCCCGCTGATTTGGGGAATGTGGTTTTCAACCGTAGTGTTCCGACAAGCCTGGCTTGGGAACACAGATGCCCGAATTATCAGTGTCGGTATTGTCGGAGTCATTGTTTCCCAAATCTTTATGATTGCTTCGCTTGAAGGGTACTTACCAGCCTATCCACCTGGTCCCGTTGGGTTTTTGGTACTGGTGGTCAGCATGCTGATTTCGCTCTCAACCCGATTTAGCCGAATCAATGCTGAACTCGATGCCCTCAATCGCGACCTGGAAGCCAAAGTCGAACAACGGACACTCGAACTGGCTGACGCCAATCATCAACTGGCTGCAGCCAACGCGATTTTGCACGATGAAAACCGACTGGTTCGTGAACGTGAACTCGAAGCCCGAACCCACGCCCAGCAGGCACAACTCCAGATGTTGCGGTATCAACTCAACCCGCATTTTCTGTTTAACGTGTTGAATTCAATCGGGGTACTGGCATTTATTGACCCGAAACGAACCTTTCAAATGGTCACCGGATTGTCGGAATTTCTCCGGTATTCACTCCAAACCACCGATACCACGTTAGTGGCTTTAAAAGATGAAATGAAAGCGATTCGGCATTATCTGGAGTTACAGCAGGTCAGGTTTGAGGATCGGCTTGAAATTCAGTTTGATATTTCGCCAGATTCGGAAAAGGCTCTATTACCAACGTTTCTGATCCAACCGCTGGTGGAAAATGCGATTAAATATGGAATGCAAACCAGTCCCAGGCCACTGGTGATTCGCATTTCGGCCCGGTACCATCAGCACAGACTGGAATTAAGGGTGGGCAATACTGGTCGGTGGGTCTCAGAAACTGATCGGCCACTTTTTCAAGAAGGAACCGGGATCGGATTAAAGAATGTCCAGACCCGATTGGCCAAAAGTCAGTTTCGGCAGGCGGATTTTCGAATTTTTCAATCGAATGGCTGGGTGTGGGTCCGGATTCGCCTCATTTCGTAGCCGCCTGCCCTTTGGTAAAATCTCGTGCCATCAGCGCGGCCCCGATCTCGCCGGCATCATCGCCAAGTTGACCGATATGAATCTGGCAGGAGGCAAACAGTGGCGTAAATGCCTGTTTGGAAACTTCATCCCGAATAAAATCAAGCAAAAACTCGCCTGCCGCCATCACTGGACCACCCAGGATGACTTTTTCCACATTTAACAAATTGACGGCGTTAGCCACGGCGGTGCCGAGGTATCCGGCGGTTTCAATCAGTACCATCCGGGAAAGTTCGTCGTTGGCAATTGCCGCTTTGACCACATCATCACAGGTCAAGCGGCCACGCATTTTGTCAACCAGAATGGACTGTGAGAATAAAGGTGACGTAAACAGTTTTTCCCGCGTCCGGCGCACAATATTTGGCCCAGACGCCACGGTTTCCAGGCACCCGGCAGCCCCACAGCTACATTCCAGGGTATCAGTGCCGCCGATTTTCTGGTGGCCAAATTCACCAGCAAAGCCTTTCACCCCGCGCTGGAGCTGCCCTCCCAGGATCAAGGTACTTCCAATACCGCGACCAAGAGAAATATAAAGCACATCATTGGCATTTTTGGCAGCCCCACATTTCCATTCAGCATAGGCGGCCATATTGGCATCATTATCAAATAGAACCGGAAGGTTCAGGGCACGTTGGAGTTCTTCAAACAAATTGATCGCTGAAATATTGACGAAGTTGGTCAAAACTTCGATATGTTGGGTGCGGTAATCAACCAGTCCCGGCAACCCGATTCCAACCGACTGGACTGGCCAGTGGGCCTGTTCCTTGAGTTGATTGATGACTTGAATAAGCCCGGTGACCAGGGCACGAGCGCTTTTGGTTTCAGTTGGGACACGGGTTTGACGATGAATTGACCCCTGGTCATCCACCAGCGCCACCCGAGTCGAGCGCCCGATGTCGGCTCCGACGTAGAGCACAGAAGAAGTCATGGCAATAGTC
>CAZXCE010000740.1:0-4107 GCA_964639175.1 uncultured Clostridia bacterium | reverse complement strand
CTCAACTTGCACCATCCCTTCGGGATGAAACCCAATGGGCTCGACTCAGTCGAATGCAAACAAAAAACCTACACGTGAAAGCAGCCCCCAGCGCAATTGTCTTCAGCCCCCAGCCCTGGTTTTCTCATCCCTGGTTTTTCAGCGTTTCAAAAGCTTCAATGCGATGTCTGCTCCATGGCCTTGAACGCGAGCCAGATGGATCCAAACCATGGCCAGTGGCTCCAGATACCGGGCCATATGCAGGCCACCGGTGTCAGAAGCTTCAAACCCAAGTACTTCAATCAGTTGAATGACTTTTTGCTTGGCTTCCGGGTTGTCGCCACATAAAAACATGGTCGCTTTTTGGTCTCCATAGTGTGGATTGGCCATATTTTCCCAGCCCGTGGTGTTAAAACTTTTTACAACAGGAGTTTCTGGGATGAGCCTGGCCAGCTCTTCAGCCCCCGAAGTATTCAACCCTACCGTTAACCCTTTGAGCCCAGGGGCAATCGGGTTGGTGCAGTCGAGTACAATTTTGCCGGCGAGTGAACTGGCAGGCTGCAATACCTCTTTGGCTGCTTCATACGGCGTGGTTAACACCACAATTTCTGCATTGGCAATGGCTTCGGGAATGCTGGCTCCCCGAGCTTGATGATTGGTTTGGGCGAGCACTGCCTGAAGTTTCGGGTTGTCCGGATTGCGGGCACCGAATGTAACCTGATGACCTGCTTCCGCCCAGCGACGACCAAGCGTACCACCGACATTTCCTGAACCAATAACTGCAATGTTCACAATTGAGTCTCCTGAATTTGAAGGGCGTTCTTGAAGGGTTGAAAATCCTGGGGCTAAGGGCTAACCCCAAGCCCTCAGCCCTGGTTTTCTCAGCCCAGGTGCTTCAGCCCGAATTGTATTGAATGTCGCCGAATATGTCCTTAAACTGGAAACCACACAAGTACGCACTTTCCGGTGATTAACTTACCCAAAGGAAAGTACTCTGACATGCCCCATTCATCATCTGAACTGCCGGCACCTCAATCACAACTGGCTATTTATCTGGTTGCCAACAAATGGCGACTGGCGGTGATTCACGCCTTATCCACCGGCACATTGCGCTATGGTGAAATTCATCGTGCATTAGGGGCCGTTTCGCATAAAATGCTGGCTCAGACGTTGCGTGGCCTCGAACGTGACGGGCTGCTGGCACGTCATCACTTTTCTGAAATTCCCCCCAAAGTTGAATACTCACTCACCCCTCTTGGAGAGTCACTCCGTGAACCGCTCCGACAACTGTGTTATTGGGCTCAGGACCACGCTGAGGAGATCCGTCTGGCTCAGGAACGCTTTGATCAAACCCATATTGTTTACCGGGATGCACCCCTGGTCGAGTTGGCAAAGACTGAGGGTGCCGGAAAAGAAAAACTGACAATCTGAGTTCGAACGTGGTAGAGTCTCACCTTTTATTTTCTATCCAACCGTTTTCACTGTCTTTGCCGTTCAGGTCATTCATTTGAATTCATATCAGTTTCTGCTCAGCTAAAGACAAAGCGTTGGAGCATGTTTTATACCGAGCGCTGTTGGTCAGACTGACAGCCACCACTGATACTTTGCAATTTTAAGGAGAGCTCATATGGCTGATAAGCCAGTTATTCCTGATGCGACTGAGTCTGGTGAACCTGGGAAACCGCAGGCCACACCAGTTGATTCTCAATCTGCAGAACAGACAGCCGTTGTCGAAACGGCTCAGGTTGCGTCAGGTCAGGACGTCCCCACACTGGCCGAATCCGCTGCGGATTCCGAGATTCAGGACCCGGTTTCAAAAACAGCAGTTGACGCCCCCGAGTTTGATATCTCGCCGCTGGAATCGTTGATCTTTTCCATGCGAACGTCCTCGCCAATGCACGTCACTATGGATCTTCCAGAAGCCAAAGAGGATTTGATCGAACTGGAACATCCACTGGGGCACCCGGAAGCCCCGATTCATTTAAGTAGCCTTGGGGTGGAAGAAGAACCCTTTATTGATCCGGGATTGCCCATTCCTGAAGCCTATGATGCCGACATGATTTCGGCCCTGGTTCAGGATCCGTTCCGAATCTACATCTACTGGGAAATCCGCCCGGAAACCCTTCGCTCAATCAATAAATTATTCACCCCTGCAGAGGTGAAAACCTTCCAGCCGGTGTTGCGTGTGACTGACAAGACCACTGAAGAAGAAACCTATTATCCAGTCAAAATTCCAAGCAGCGATTGGTTGAGCGTTTCACCTGGTCGAACCTACATTGTCGAGTTTGGTGTCTATTCACCCAATTTTGGTTTTGTACCGTTGATGGCTGCCCCTGAAGTTACCACTCCACGTGGAACGGTGGCGCCACCCTCAACGGAGCCTGATTTCCAAATCAGCACGGCACGTTTCAAAAAATTGCTTCGGGCTTCAGGGTTTAGTGCCCATGCTGGCGCCCTTCCTCACGAAACGCTGGCTGACTGGCTGCCACCGCATGTGACCGATGCTTTTATCCAGGCTGGTGCTGGTGAACCATTACAGGAAATTCACCTGGAAGCCATTCCAGAAACAGTGCGCGATATCCTGGCCGAACTCGTTGCCCACGGGGAAGGTGAGATGGCAGCCAATTCGTTGCTGCATTACCTGCCTTCAGTCCTGCGCGATGCCTATGTTGCCTATCTGGCTGGCCGTGGAATGCCAACTGGGATCCGCAACGTCGAGCACCTCCGTGATCTGGTCGGACCTGTTGATCTGGAAGGTGAAGGGGTAGCTGAGAGTGAAGACTGGACCGAAGACGAGTACAGTGAGTGGGAAGAAGTCGAAGATGAAGATTTCTTTGCGCCTGGGCTCTTGCGATTTGGCGTTGGCAGTTCGGCTGGCAGCGAACTCGGGAGCCTGCATGGCCGCCGCCGCCGTCGCCTCCCACGCCGTGCCCCGCGCCGTCGTCCAGTCCTCAAACAGGCTGAGCGGCCAGCACCCTGGCTGCCAAGTATGGATCGTCCAGCCAGTAGTGGCGGTCGAGCCCTTCTGTTGCCGATGGATCTCGATGTCCCCCCGTTGCCAGATGAGATCTAACGTATTTGGGGTGGGAGTTTCTGATCACTGTTTCAAATGGGTGTAAGCGCTTGTGGGTGGGGTTTCTTTCTGATTGAAAAAAGTCAGATTGTTTCCCACCCCGTATCCATTGACCAGTGGCCGTGACTTTCCCACCCGACGTCTTCCGATAACAACACACAACCCCACAGACACGTCCTTTTCAACCACAGGAGAACTATGGTTACGGGATTTCTTGCCCTGATTTTGCACGCTCACTTGCCCTTTGTCCGCCATCCAGAACACCCAGAATATTTAGAAGAAGACTGGCTCTATGAAGCAATCAGTGAAACCTATGTCCCACTGTTGTTTAGTTTTAGCCGATTGCACAAAGCGGGTGTCAAATTTCGTGTGACCATGACGATGACACCGCCACTTTGTGAAATGCTGGCGGATGCGTTGCTACAGGAACGCTATTCAAAACATCTGGCCAAACTGATCGAGTTGACAACCAAAGAAGTTGAGCGTACCGCAGGCACTGAATTTGAGAATGCTGCCCGGGCCCATCACGAACATTTCAGCGGTGTTCAGGACCTGTATGAAAATCTGTATCAGCGGGATTTGATTCGTGCTTTTCGCGAGTTGCAGGATGCCGGAGTCCTTGAAATCATCACCTGCGGCGCCACGCACGGGTTTTTACCATTGATGTATCGTCGCGAGGCCCGACGCGCCCAAATCCAGGTGGCTGTGCGCAACTATGAAAAACATTTCGGACGCCGCCCGCTTGGAATCTGGTTGCCGGAATGCGCCTATCAGCCAGGGATTGACGAACTTCTGGCCGAAGCTGAGATCAAGTACTTTCTGGTTGACTCGCATAGCATCATGTTTGGAACGCCACGTCCAATGCGGGGTATTTTTGCGCCAGTGATTACGCCTTCTGGCGTGGCCGCCTTTGCCCGTGACGTAGACACCAGTGAACAGGTCTGGAGTTCTGTGATTGGCTATCCCGGTCATCCCAACTACCGCGAGTTCTATAAAGATCTGGGATATGAAGCCGAAGAAGAGTACATCAAACCCTATCTGCATCTGGATGGTGT
>CAZXCE010000739.1:1298-4112 GCA_964639175.1 uncultured Clostridia bacterium | reverse complement strand
GATCCAGCTTTTATCGTCAAAACCGGGAACTTATTCTTTAACGCTCCCTAAGTACAGCGTCAACTAAGTACAAGTCCCCATAAATAAATGGGGGATGGAATTTGGGTTCTTTGATCGAATCAAATTGGTTTTCGCCGGGATGGGCGGTGGAAAGTAGCCGGTAGGCAGCCAAACAGCTATTTAATCGGCTGCCTACCGCAGTGCAACCCAAACCCTGCAGGTGAAACAATCGCTGCCGCAGTTGGTGAAAAAGCACCGGCCAGCCTGAGCCAAACACAATCTTTACAATTCTCTTCAACCGTCCACATAAACCCTTTACATTGGTTTGGTAGCCTCTGCTCAAATTGACACCAATGTTGGTTGCAGGGAGGTCAAACCGGTATGAAACAGGGTTCAGGAATCAGGGGTCGGGGTTTGAAGTCAGGGTTAGAGGAAAGGCAAAATCTTCAAGCAGGTCAAATATTCAACTCTTTATTCACCTACCGAAATTTCATTCAGGTCATCAGTCTGGTTTGTTTCGCGACGCTTTGTATTTCAATCGGAGTTCCACTCCCGCTGGCTTCGGCCAGTTCATTGAGGGAAAAAGTGCCAAACTTCGCACCGATTGCGAAGAGTACTGAAGTTCTGGCCTATGCCAGCGTGCCGAAAGCCATTTCCCTTTCAGCCAGCGACGCCGAAGGGAGCACATTACAGTTTGAGTTGCTCACGTTTCCCACCCGTGGAACGCTCTCCGGTACGGTGCCAAATGTCCAGTACACGGCCAATCCCGGATTTTCCGGAACCGATAGTTTTTCATTCAAGGTCAACGACGGACAGCGTGACAGTGCTCGGGCGTTTGTCACCCTGTATGTTATCAAGGATCCGTTTAGCGCCAATGCTGGCCTCGATAGCGACCGCGACGGCACCCAGGATGTGCAAGTCAGCCATGACGAGACATTTCTCACGATTCGCAGCCAGGGATTTCCAAATCATCCAACCGCGACATTTCCCAATAGCAAAAACCCCAATTCAATTCGCAAGCAAAATCACCAGTTCAAAATCCCACTCAATCCCAGGAAAAATGACCGGGTCACCGGATTACCGATGGGCCCGATTGGTGTGGCGCTCAATGGCATTCCGTTCTTCAATCCGTTTAATGCCGAAGGCCAGGTCGCGGTTGATGGTTATTCCGAAGAATGGCTTGATGCGTGCTGTGGTCATCCGGACATGCGCGGCACCTATCACTATCACAAATATCCGACCTGCCTCCGAACGCCCTTTAAAGAAAACGGCGACCAGCATTCACCCTTGATCGGGTTTGCCTTTGATGGATTTGGGATTTACGGACCCTTTGAAAGCAATGGCCTGATGGCCCGCGATGTCACCGGCAGCCAGGCACTGGACGAATGTAACGGCCATACAGATCAGGTTCGTGGCTATCACTATCACGTTACGCCAAACAAATTTCCCTTCATCATCGGGGCGTACCGGGGCGTTCCCGAAGTCAGCAATAATCCAATGATTCGCGTTGGACAGGGTGCCGCCCTCCAGGGTTCAGTGGTTGGGGCCAGTCCCTATGACTCAATGGTGGCCTCGGTCAAGCCCGCTTCGGCCCAAGCCGGTACCACTCAGACCATCACCGTCGAAGTGGCCAATGTCGGGGTTCCGACCACGGCGCCCACCAAAGTCTGGTTTGGGCCGTATGCCGGAAGCACCATCAAACGCACTGGTTCGCTCGTCACAGTTGAGGTGTCGCTTTCAGCAGACATCGCCCCCGGTGTTCACGATGTCCATCTGGAATTTGCCGGGCAAGGAACAACCCCAACTGTCATTCGCAAAAAGAATGCCTTCACTGTTGTATCAGATACTGCCCAGGCTGAAATTCCATTCACGCTCGAATTTGAAGCGCCAACCGCGACGGTCGTTCGTGGGAAAGTCATTGATACGGTCCTCCATATCAAACGCAATGAAGGATTTATGGAAGCCGTGACCATTTCTATCAGTGATGATCCGTTGAACAGAATTAGAATTTCACCTTCGACCTTGACCAGCAATGGTTGCTGTCTGCCGGTTTCGATTTCAACGCGGGGGATTGGACCGACCGGGACCTTTGCCGTGAATGTTTCAGGCAAGGACAGCTCAGGGCGTGTTCGAACTGCAACGCTTGAATTGATCGTGAAGGGGGAGTGAAGCCGGGTTCCGGGTTCCGGGTTCCGGGTTCCGGGTTCCGGGTTTTCGAATTGGGCGCAGTTCAAACCAGCCATTCCCTTTCATACTGTCCGTCTGGTCTTTTTTAGATCCCAGGTAAAACAAATGAGTAAGCCTATGAAAAAATATCTCATCATCATTGGTTTCGTGGCGGTGGCAGGAATACTGACGTTCGCCACCGCACAGCAACTGGCCAAATCAAAAGCGACCGGTATGACTCAACTTGAAGAAAACACCGTTGAAATTGTGGCGGGACATCAATATCGCTACATCTCTTCCAATGGGATTCCCAATCATGAGCATGGTGAGTTTCCCAATGCCGGCAATCCCAACGAGATCCGCGAACAAAACCATTTATTTCGGGTGACGATGAATCCGAAACCAGCCGAACACGTGACCCGGTTGGGACTCCACCCGTTTGGCGTGGCACTCAACGGCGTTCCGTTTGACCCCGGAGCGGCTGAGTTTTGGGATGGCGACCCGCAGTCAGGCTGGCAATACGAAGCCCTTTCCGGCAAGGTCAAGCTGGGGATGGATCATCATCACGCCCACGTCCAGCCGGGCGGAACCTATCACTATCACGGCATTCCAACCGGACTCGTGGCTCAACTCCAGAAGGGGACGCAG
>CAZXCE010000739.1:0-1288 GCA_964639175.1 uncultured Clostridia bacterium | reverse complement strand
GCTGATTGGCTATGCCGCCGATGGATTTCCGATCTATTCACAGTTTGGTTATAGCAATCCGACGGATCCAAACAGCCCGGTCAAGGAATTGCGCTCCAGTTACCGACTCAAGCCCGGCACCCGGCCTGATGGACCGGGCGGAGCCTATGACGGAACGTTTGTGCAGGATTGGGAATATGTGCCCGGTGCCGGAGACCTCGACCAGTGCAATGGACGCACCGGTATCACGCCCGAATATCCAACCGGGACTTATTATTATGTTGTGACGGCAGACTATCCGTTTATTCCGCGCCTGTTTCGTGGAACACCTGACCCGAGTTTCTTTCGTCATCGCAATGGGCCGCCTCCACCGCCGCCAGGCATGGGGCCGCCACCTCCGGGAATGGCACCGCCGGGAATGCGTCCTCCGATGGGCGGACCGGGAATGGCACCACCAATGGGACCACCACCACCGGATGGTTCATATCCGATGGGGCCACCTCCAGGTCGCACCCATTTGCGGTAGAGGGAGCAACGCTTTCAAAACAACAAGCTTCGTCGTTCCAGCAGTAAAACATCGCGCCAGCGTCCGGCAAGTTGACCGATTCGCTCACGTTTCCCCACCAGTCGAAACCCGCATTGCTCGTGGAGCCGGATGCTGGCTGTATTTTCCACAAAAATTCCAGCTTGAAGTGTCCAGATTCCGTTTTCCTCTGACGACTGAATCAGTGCCGGGAGCAACTGCTTTCCTACCCCCTGACCTCGGGCGTGTGAGGGAATGTAAATGCTCAAATCAGCCACTCCGCGATAGCACTCGCGTTTGGAAACCGGCATCAGCGCCGCCCAGCCAGCCACTTCGGTTCCAATCCGAGCCACCAGCCGTGAAAAGGAGTGATGCGCCGCGTCCCAGATTTCCCACGGCGGCACCTGGGTTTCAAACGTGGCATTTCCAGTCACGATTCCTTCACGGTAAATTGTCCGGACCGCTTCCCAGTCATTGGGGGTCATTGGGGTGATGGAAAGATTCATAAGTTAAGGAAGATATTGAACTGAAGAAATTCTTTCACCTGTAGGTTTTTGATTGTGCTCTAGTGGGATGAGACATGTGGTGAATTGGATTGAGCATCCCGAAGGGCTGCCGTTCGGATAGCCGGTCGGTTGCGAGGCTTTGCGAGCTACCACCGGGAAAAGTGTTCGTTTCCCTCACCCTCCGCGCTGCCTGCCCGCGCGGAGGAACAAGAGGATGGCTCTGGTGTCCGGTGGTAGGCCCAAAGCGGCCAACCGACCGGCTATCCGAACTGCAACGCTT
>CAZXCE010000738.1:0-4114 GCA_964639175.1 uncultured Clostridia bacterium | reverse complement strand
AACGGCAGCCTTTCAGGATGCTCAATCCAAATGCCTTCCCTAAAACGAAAACGGGCAGTTGATTTTTAATGCTCCCTAAGTTGTTTGCACCGCAACACAGAGTTGAGAGCTTTTCAAGGTCGGGAACCCAGGTGGATCACGATTGCACGGTGTTCAATCCCTTTCTCAATTCTTCACCCTGCTGGTTTGAGCATAACGATTTCGCCCGTGGAACTTCCGGCGGCCAGCCAGCGGTCATTGGGTGACCAGGCAAGTCGGGTAATGTCACCGGAAAGTTCAGTCAACGAGAGTGGATGCTGGCCACGGGTTGGACGCCAGACCAGAACCTTTCCATCCTGCCCGCCTGAAGCCAGCAGTGAGCCCACCCGTTGATAGGCGAGCGCACTCAATAACTGCTCGTGGCCGTGCATTTCCTGGGGCTTGCTACCTTCCGGGCCTCGTCCGCCGCAATCCCAAATGGTAATCACCGGACTGCCGCCAGTTGCCAGATAACGGCCCGTGGCATCCCACGACAATTCGCGGACTTTGGTCGGATAGCCGTACATTTGCAAATCCTGACCTGTTCGCACAATCCAGAAATGAACGGTTGAATCCTGATCACCCGTGGCAATGTGTTTTCCATCTGGACTCCATTGCAAGGCCAGAATGGAACCTTTCCAACTCAAGCGCTGAATCGGGTCTGTCGAATCAACCGCCCACAAAGCGACCTGACCATAGGTGGCTGACGTCAGGACTGGCGTTCGGGAATTGGGCTTCCATTGCAGGCTCGAAATAGTGCTCGGATGATCTGGATAGGCCAGGAGCAATTCCCCGTGAGCCGACCACAGGTTGAGTTTTTTTCCAGCCGCAGTGGCAAAAACGGGAACACCTGAGCTGGTGTGAGAACTCCAGGCAAGGTGTTCAACCCAGGCGTTCCCAGCATTGAGAACGTGGCGCTCGCGCTCGTTCTCAATTTCCCACAATCTGGCTTTTCCATCCTGGCCGACGCTGGCGAAAAATTTTCCACAGCGGCTCCACTCAATTGCCGTTGTCCCAAACCCGTGACCAGCCAGTGACTGGCGGAGCCGGCCTGACTCCAGTTCAAAAATAAAAATCGGACCGCTGACCGATGCTACTGCCAGGTGTTTGCCATCCGGAGACCACGCAAGCGCATTGACATAATCATCAATCGCTTGTCGCCAGACGGGATTGAGTATTTTCGGTTGGTTAAAAAGCCGGTCTACGCCAAACATTGTCTAAATCCTTCAGTTAAAGCCGCGCGGTCCAGATTACGGCCAATAAAAATCAGCGAATTATGCCGTGGTTCGGTACCCCAGGGACGATCTGGCTGGCCATCAAAGAGCATATGCACGCCCTGAAAAACAAATCGGCGATTGTCTCCGCCTAAACTGAGCACCCCTTTCATGCGAAAGATGTCCTGGCCTTTCGTGGTCAGGATTTCCCGGAGCCAGGCGTTGAGTTTGTTTGGATCCAAATCACCGGGCGTGGTGATGCCAACCGAGGAAATTTCGTCGTCGTGTTCGTGGTCAGGTTTATATTCGTGGGTCAGGACCGGTTCGACCCCACCCAGCGGGCTGCGAAGCGTTGCCTGGAATTCGTCGGGATGGTGTTCGGTAAACAGGGCGTAAATGCCGGCCGGCTCAATTTGAATCCGAAACACCGAGCATTCCCGATCCAGAACCAGTTGTGAAAGGGTTGGGCCGGGGACAAGGGTGCTGCCCGATTGGCAGGGCTGTTCGGTTGCGGAAAAGGTCAACACCGCATCCATCTGGACCTCTGCCAGTGCTGCCGCATAATCCGGTTTGTCTGATTGGGAAATCTCAAGCGGCAATAATGTCGCATTCATGGCCGGGTCGGGACCGTCCCGCAAAACCAGTTCATAGTGACCACGCTCCAGGGCATACACCCCAGCCCATTCAAACGGGTATTCCGGCTCCATAAATTTGGGGTCAACTTCAAGCGCCCGTTGCAGGTTAAAGCCGCCCAAATTGAGGATATGGTCCATTTCAACCACTGAATCCTGGGTTCGATAGACTTTGGCGGCGGCATTCATATGGCGAATGCGGGCTTCGAGTCGTTCGACTTCATCCGGTGGGACCAAATCCACTTTGTTGAGCAAAATCACATCGGCAAAGGCGATTTGTTCTTTGACTTCATCCTGATTTTCGATGTGGTGCCAGACATGTTTGGCATCAACCACAGTGACAATGCCATCGAGTTGGAGTCTGGTTTGCATTTCATCGTCCACAAAGAAGGTCTGGGCAACCGGCCCTGGATCAGCCATGCCAGTGGTTTCAACCAGGATGAAATCAAACCGGTCACGGCGTTTCATCAAGTTGCCAAGGATGCGGATCAGGTCTCCGCGAACCGTGCAGCAAATGCACCCATTGTTCATCTCGAAGATTTCTTCTTCCGCACCAATGACCAGTTCCTGATCAACACCAACTTCACCAAATTCATTTTCAATCACAGCAATGCGCTTGCCGTGGTTTTCATTCAGGATTCGATTCAACAGCGTGGTTTTCCCCGCGCCAAGAAACCCAGTGAGTACGGTCACTGGAACCCGAGCATCAGTTTGATACAGTGTCACAAATCAAAATCTCCCTGGTGATGTCTGCAAATCAGTTTTGTCGTCAGTCGTCCACTCAGTTCATGTCACTCAATGATGTGACGGTTGTTGCATCCAACCACGGCCTTCCTAGATGGTGTCAGTGCAGGGTTGTCGGGAACCGCGCCCGATTGAAAGCCCCGGAACCTGGACCATCACGCCACGCCGGTCAGGCACTCACGACATTCATCCTGAGTCTGAAACCGGTCAAACCGATGTGCGGCAAATGAGTCAGGCAGCGGCTTGAGCTGGCCAACCGCCGCTGATTCGGTCGCCCAGTCCAGGAGACCTTCAAATTGCGGTTGAGTGGTGAGCCCTCCCAGCCAGATAGTCTGGTCAGGTGTGACCACACAAACCACATTGGCAAGGTCACAGGGACCAAGGCAACCGCTGATGGTGAGCTGGATAGACCGTAGCAGTTTGCGTTCCTTCCATTTTGCCTTGAGCCAGTCAATCGGCACGGGGGCAATTCCCTTGTCAGTTCGGCCACAACAACAGCCAAGGCACACCAGAAGCTGACCAAGTGTCTGGCGTTTGGTGATAAGCAGCGGATTGGTCACACAATCAACTCTCCGAAGGTTGGGATTTTGCCTGGGGGGCAGAAGCGGTCAGGTTTGACCAGCGACCAAGGGTAAGGATTCGGCGCTCTTCAGGGAATGAATTTTCAACCATCCGTTCCGAAACAGGGATCACTGGCAGAAATCCCCTGATCAACCGTCGCTCAGGGCACCAAACCACAAGCCCGAGAGATCTCCAGGTGTCTGTTGGGAAGCAATCTGCTGTCGGTAGGGTAATTAAGTACCTTACCGAAAATTTCCAGACATTTTAACCACGGAAAACACGGAAAACACGGAAGAAAATCAAGCACTTACCAAACTCAATATCTCAGGAAACTTTGGACAAGGTACTTAAAATCTGAAATTGTAAGACAGCTTGAAGAAGAAGGTTTGGCGTTGACGAAAGATTCCTGGCTGGCGCATTTTCGTGAGCGGATCCACCCCGTTAAAAAGCAAGTCGTCATACCCAACAAACACAGCGGTATTGGGTTTCGGGGTGTAGCTGTATAACAGGCTGACTCCCAGCCGGCGTTCCAGGGTGTTGTATTCGACAATTGATCGAAATGCTGTATTGGCCGTAAATTGTAAAACTGTCCGATTGCGGATGATGTTAAGATCAAAGAAATTTTGTTTGGTGGCTTTATCCTGTAAGCGACTTTTCAGAAAAAGCAATTCGCTGTTGATTCGGTCGTTGGGGCGCAGGGTTATCTGATGTCGCATTGAAAATGTGTTCCCAACGACCGTGTTGTTTGGATCGAGGTTGAGTTCTTCGCCAGTGGTCACTCGTCCGGAAAATTCGACTTTCTTAAACCGGTTAACCGAGTAACTGAGCGACTGAAATTGATAGGACAACACTTTGCCCGCAAACCCATCACGGTCAAAAGAATAGTAATAATTGACTCGAGTGTTGTGTTTTGAGATTACAAAGCCAAAAAGTCAACAAACCAGA
>CAZXCE010000737.1:0-4139 GCA_964639175.1 uncultured Clostridia bacterium | reverse complement strand
ATCAGCCCAATGTCTTGTGTCCCCTAAACATACACTGGAAGTTGGCGTATGGCAATCAGTCGCATGTCCACATCTGGTTGCAGCTTTTACTTTTTCCCTTTTCATTTTTCGTGGGCTACTTATGATGACGATTGCATCCTCTCGATCACCATTTGCCATGAACCGACTTTCTCTCGAAAACACACTCATTGATGACCGTTTTGAAGTGCTGCGCTGTATCGCCCAGGGTAGCTATGCCGAGATTTTTATTGCTACTGACCGCCTCAATGGGGCAACGGTCATCATTAAAGCCCTCAATACCAGCCTGCAAGGCTCGCTCGAACCAGAAATGGATCGGGTTTTAGTTGAGAATTTTGAGACCGAAGCGCAGGTACTCGATACAATCCGTCATCCGAATATTGTGCGGCGGCTTGGCCACGGAATGGCGGCTGATCTGCAAGGAAAAACTTTTTATTTTCTTGTACTTGAATATATGGCAGGTGGAAACTTGCTTGATTTTTGCCGGTCACACGGCCCTCTGTCACTTGAAGAAACCCTGTTTTACTTTCAACAAGTTGCCGAAGGGCTCGAACACGCCCACGAATCACAGATCATTCACCGGGACATGAAGCCGTCCAACCTGCTGCTTTCGCAGGATTTGAAAATTATCAAAATTGCTGACTTTGGTGTGGCCAAAATTGCCCATCGTGAAGATGAAGAAATCACCCGTGTGGGTACCAACGTCTATGCCCCACCTGAACACCATCCAAATTTTGATGGTCAGATTACCTGGGGACGACGACTGACCCCAGCCGCCGATATTTATGCCCTGGCCAAGACAATTTACACAGTGTTGAGTGGAAAAGCGCCTCAGATGTTTAATGGCAGGCCAATTACAGCCTTGCCTCACCCACTCACCACGCTTCCCTATAGCCAGGAATTGTTGCGCATTCTGCGAAAAGCAACGGCTACGGACTCTCGCGAGCGATATCCGGATGTTGAATCGTTTTGGACTGATTTTGCCCGCCTCGGAGAGTGGCAGGAGGATGAAGCCACCCGTGTTCAACCACGCTCGGCCCGTAGCGCCCCGCTTGAAATCCCGGAAGCTCCGCCAGCCGCTCATTTTATTCCAGCAACCCAAATTTCCCCGGCTGCTGCCGCTGAGCATGGTGAAACCCGGCTTCTCGGTTCAGTCTCAGCCTCGGAATCAATTGGCCCCATCCCGAAACCAGTCAGTCGGATTGTCATCCCGATTGATTCGCCTGAATCAACACAACCTGTTTCCCTTCGCAAAGGCAATGCGTCTGCTGAACAGCCTCGTGGCGGCAAATCATTTATTCCACTTTCAATTCCTGAAGCGGCCCTCCCTCAAACTATTCCGCCAGAATCATCACAACCAGACACGGTACCAGAAATACCAGTTCCGGCTCAGCCTTCCCGCTGGCGGGCCATTTTTACACCAGGTGTTATTCACTGGTTGACCACATTCGCGATTGCAATCTTTTTTGTCACCAGTTTGGTGGTCATCTATCGCACCACCAAACAATATGTCGCCGACTTTCAGTTTTCACGAACCCGTGGTGTCTGGTCCAGATCGGCTCGCTATGCGGTGACGACAACTGGCGTCAATGTGCGTTCGGCACCACGGGTTGAAAATAATGTCGTTGGTGAGCTGGCGCGTGGTGTTCGAGTCGAAATCATTGAAGAACAAGGCCGCTGGTATCGGGTGAAACCAGTGGAATGGGTCAGACGCTCAGACACCAGCGTCCAGGATGGCTGGGTCAGTTCTCAGTTTTTTGGTCCGACCAGTTCAGAGTGAAGAATTGAGAATGAAGAATGAAGAATTGAGAATGTAGAATGTAGAAACTGGTTCTGGGTTCTTGGTTCTTGGATAGCAGTGATGCCAGTGAAGGGTTAAAGAAATTGTTCGTTGAAAACAAAGGGCTTATCAAAACCTCAAATTTCAATCGTTCAATTTGCCGCCTGTAAGTTATTGATTTTGAAGTCTCAATTTCAACTCTTAATTCGCATTAGTGATTCCTAACCACCAAGCACATTCTTCATTCTTCATTCTTCATTCTTCATTCTTCATTCTTCATTCTTCATTCTTATATGGCTTTACATCTGGCGTGGCTTGGTGCATAAGTGTTGATCCAGCCTCATTTCTGATTTCTCCAGAAAGAGTTTATCTCTCAATCAAAGGAAGCGAGTTTGCCGTGGATTTCATCCTGACTGCCGTTGAAGTACGAGTCCTTGGCGCACTGATCGAGAAAGAATTCACCACGCCTGACTATTACCCGTTAACCCTCAATGCGCTGGTGAATGCCTGTAATCAACTCTCGAACCGTGAACCAGTGGTTTCTTATGATGATTCAACTGTCCTGGATGCACTGTTTAACCTTCGAGGGAAACGATGTGCCCGTCAAATCAGCGGTGCTGACCATCGGGTGCCGAAATATGCAGAAATTTTCACGGAAGAATTTGCCCTCAAAATGCCGGAAATTGCCGTGATGGATGTCCTGATGCTCCGGGGGCCTCAAACCCCTGGCGAATTACGGAGCCGTGGCGGTCGGATTTATGAATTCGGCTCGCTGGCCGAAGTTGAAGAAACCCTCCAGACGTTGGAAACCCGCAGCCCAGATCCACTGATCATCCGGTTACCACGTCAGCCAGGAACCAAAGAGACACGGTTTGCCCACCTGCTCAGCGGAGAAATAAAAATCGAAAAGCCCGAACCGGCTTCGATGACAGAAAGCGTTGTCAGTAAACACTCAGCGGAAAATGAACGTATGGCGCAACTTGAATCTGAAGTTGCGGCACTCCGCCAGGAACTCACCGATCTCAAGCAGCAATTCCTCGAATTTCGAAAACAATTCGAATGAACTTCCCAGGTACCTCTCAGGGGCCAGGGAACCTTCTTCGGTTTTCCCGTTGCGACGCTGCTTCTTCAGATTCAAAGTCTATCGAAGAAGTAGAGGTATCAACACATTTATGGTTGCTGTTATGAGCCCGCCCCTTAGCGACCCCAGTTCAGCATTTGGTTCCAACTCTGACCGGCTCAGTGAACTTCGGTCGCTCCAGCTTTCTTTTGATGTTCGGGTTACAGCCTGCGGGATGAGCCTTCAGGGCACCACTCATATTTCCAACGAAGACAATTTTTTGGTGTTTCACACCGATCAGCATCGCCGGGCCGAAGCTGGCGACACGCTGGCGGCGCCAGTTGGGGCAAAAGGCGTCCTTCTGGCTGTCGCAGATGGCCTGGGAGGAAACCTGGCCGGTGAAATTGCCAGCGGCTTAGCCGTGCAGGCACTTTCAGAAGAGTGGATTATCCGCCACAAACAACGTCCACCCGAAGAAGCGTTTCTTGAGGCGGTTGAGGCCACCAACGAACGTGTCTGGTCAGCCTGGCAAAATAATCCAGCCTGGCACGGAATGGGTGCCACACTCACGGCAGTTCTGGTCCTTGGCCGCACTGCCCACGTCGTCGAAGTTGGTGACTCACGCTGTTACCTGTTGCGAAATCGCACGTTACGACAGGTTACCGAAGATCAATCCGTTTCGGAAATGTTGGTGAAAAATGGCGAAATGTCGCGCACGGATGCCAGTTATAGCACCGGGAGCAGCGTTGTATTGCAGGCCGTTGGATTGCGAAATACCGTGACGGTCGCCCAAACCAGCATTGATGTGAAACAGGGAGACTGGTTGATTTTATGCAGCGATGGAATGTACCACACGGTATCAGATGAAGAGATTCAGGCTGTTATTCTCGCGGCGAAATCGCCAACCGCGGCAGTGGCCAGACTGACGCAACTGGCACAGGAACGAGGTTCTCACGATGATGCCACAGTTGTCATCGCCCAGATCAGTGGAACAAGTCTGAACCTTCCACACGATGGCGAAGAAATCTCCTCGTCATTTCATTTGTTGCAGGACTATAACCCGATTCAATCAGGCGAGTTTACCCGGCAGGAACTCCGCGAAATGCTCAACACCCGCCGCGAACGCTACGCCCGGACCCACACCAGACTCCTCATCGGGTTTAGTTCGTTTCTACTGCTCACGGTTTTATATCTGTTGTTCAAAATTGTTGGGTTTTGATGTGATTTGAGTCAGTAGTCAGTAGTCAGTAGTCAGTAGTCAGTAGTCAGTAGTCAGTAGTC
>CAZXCE010000736.1:0-4144 GCA_964639175.1 uncultured Clostridia bacterium | reverse complement strand
GGCGACGTGTGTGTGAGGGAGGTCATCAAACCAGTGCCGTGGGAGGGCCGGTTTGACCGTTTCACGGAAATTGGATTTGAGCATGGCCATGGCGTAGCTTTTAATATCCAATGCTGAGTGGGCGAAGGGGCTTTCACCCGTAAACCGAATCAAATACCACTGAACAAACATAAAATCAAAGGCGGCTGGATAGGCCACAAACACTGGCTTGCCAGGAAGTTGTTTGAGCCAGACGAGATACTCCTTCATTGCTTCTTCAGGAGGCCGCATGTTTTGACGACAGGCAATCCAGGCGTCGCGCTGGGTTTCCCACCAGGTCATCGTCAATGGATGACCGGACGCACCAGGTAAGGTTTCCAGATTGGCTGAAAACGTACTTATCAGGGTCTTATCAGCTCGATAGGCGGCTGAAGCAAAGCTCAGCATCGAATATGGACCTGGAATTGGTCCATCTGCCTCAATATCAGTACTCACAAAAATTTCTGCCATGTTCAAACGAATACCTTTCTTTGATCAAAAAAGCGGCGAAAGCTGGCACTTTACCGCACATTCGGCTGGTTCGAACAGGGGAGACGCACAACTTGTTCACAAAAGGGGAGGCGAAATCTGACTTTGCTCAGGGCAAAAGCTTCGTCAAATTGCAAATCGAACTCGAACTGGTCGGGAAAAACGAAACTGGGAGCGAAGAATAAAAAAGCGTACCGGGAGCGTCATTCGGTGCTGCTCCCGGCAACATTTCAACCGGGTCAGCGTGCAAAAATCGATTCCAGGTCCTTAAAGGCTTTAAATTCAAGATAATTGCCGCTTGGATCCTGGAAAAACATGGTTGCCTGTTCACCGACTTCGCCTTGGAACCGGATATAGGGTTCGATGATGAATTCAATCCGGGCGGTTTGCAGCCGGTCAGCCAGACGATGAAACGTGTCCCAGTCCAGAATGACGCCAAAGTGGGGAATCGGCACCTGTTTGGAATCAACATCATTGGAGGCGACTTTTCCAACGACGGAATCGGCCAGGTGCGCCGAAATCTGATGGCCAAACAGGTCAAAATCAATCCAGCGCTCGGCTTCACGTCCCACTTTGCATCCAAGCAAATCGGCATAAAACGAGCGCGTGGCTTCAAGATTGGTTACAGGAAAGGCAAGATGAAATGGAAACATAAGTATTTAAGGAGCGAAGGAGTGAATAGTCAGTCCCACCTGCGTGAGCGGGTGGGGAGTGAGTACCAATGAACGAATGCCCGATTTTCAGCCCGGCACAGAGCCGCCGTCAACCTGTTATGGCGTTTTGGGTTCATCGAGCAGGTTAAATGAAAACTCAACCTTTGACCAAAAAGTGACTGGCTGACCACCTTTCATCGCGGGGCGAAATTTGATTTTCCGAGCATTTTCAACTGCAAATTCATCAAACCCGCCACTCAAACTGGAGATGATTTTGGTATCGCCAATCGTGTTATCCGCTCGAAACTCAACTCGTACAATGACTTTCCCGACCAGTTTCGGTGATGTTTCATTCTTGTGCTTATTGCCTAAAGACAAAACCGCATCAGGATTGGGGCTTGATTCTGCAATGGCGAGTTCGTGAAATCGCAACTCGCTCAAGATCTGATCTGATGCCTTTTTGACAAAAACTGGAGATGCGCGAAACCTGGTAACGTCTTCCTGGGTTGGCTTTACAAACAAATCTGGTGAATACCAGTGCGGAAGGGCATTGGCCCTCAGTTCCCAGGCGCCGGATTTGGAGGTCAACTCATAATGGACAAAACTGCCTTCGATCCAGTGTGTCCACCCTTGTGAACTCACATGCGCGCGCTGCGCTTTCCAGTGAAACCGCACCAATCCTTTGAAGGTCATTCCCTGAGCGGTTTCTTCAGTCGAAATCGGGAGTGATTCAAGGGTTGATGTCAGTCCGGAAATTTGCCACGTGTATTGCCCTCGCATCTCCTGAATGAACCAGAAATCCCCCTGTTTGAGCCAGCGTACCTGAAACTGGTTCTGTGCCAGTGCCAGGATTTTTGAGGAATCTGGAACCGGTGGAGGCGGGGTGGAACGCGGAGGTAATTCGGTTTGAGTCATCGTCGGACGTGACTGGTCCTGGCCAGTCACTGCGAAAAAGGAAAGGCAGAGTGTGCAAAAGAAAAGCAGCATATTTCACCTGTCATTGACCTGGTAGCTGTGTATTTTCCGCTTATGGATTTAGAGAGCTAAATCATTTTTCTGACAGCATTGACTGTCGGAGAGAAATGACAATTCAAAACACCTTCTGAAAGTGAGGAAACATATGGCAGCCAATTTACCGATCAGTTCACGTGAATACAAGCTCATTCTCAATTGTGACCGGTTTGCCGACCGCGAAGCTGGAAAACAGGCATTCTGGAAACTGATAGCCTTTTTAGCTGAACGACAGGAAGGCCAGGCCAAAATTCAAAATGATAACCACGAAGAGTTCCGTGAGACGTGGTATCTGGATACTCCCGGTCGTGATTTCCAGCGTCAGGGGTATATTATCCGTGTCAGAAAAGAAAAAAAGGGTGAAGATAACGAATTTAAACTTACCTTGAAATATCGCTCTGGTGATCGCTATCTTGCTGCTTCCAAAGATGTTGCTTCTGTGCATGGTGGTGAAACCAAGTTTGAAGAGGATATTGTTCCACCGTTTATCAGCAAGTTCTCACAATCCACTTCAGTAAAGCTTGAAAAACTGCCTGATGTATCAACCGTTGGTGCTTTGGAAAGATTGTTTCCAGGTTTGAGTACCTTGCAACTGCTACCCGCTTTGCCGGTGGGCCCTGTTGGTGATTTTAAAGCCCAGGAATACGCTCATAAGTTTGGCAAGCTCAAATTCCCCAATGGTGACAGCTCGCTGAGTGTGAAAGCCGCTTTTAGTTTCTGGTATTTGTCTGATGCCGTGAAAGATTTGCCTGTCATCGGCGAGTTCTCCTTCAATTATGAAATTGAACCACCCCCGACCCAACTCGAAGAGTTTCCAATTCGACTGGTTGACCAGACCAACCGGTTTTTCAACTCGCTCCAAAGTCAAACCGGATGGCTCAACTTGAATGCCCAGACCAAAACAGCACTTGCATTGGAATCTGTTTAGAGGTAAGTGATCCTGACACTTGAAGCTACGGAAAATCCCAGCTCAAAACCCCGGAAGGATCACAACCAAAAAGGAGCGACGCATGAATTGTCCACGATGTAACGCTGGCAACCCGGATGGGAAAAAGTATTGTGGTGATTGTGGCACCTTGCTTGAACCGAATTTGACCCTGGTTTCACCCGAAGGAAGAGCCTATATCAAAGCTTTGATGAAGGAGGAATTTAAGGACCGGGAGCTGGTCGAACATCAGGTTGCCCTGGCGGTGTGGGACATTTTTTACAAACGCATCCAGATTGGGACGATTGTCATTGGCGCGTTTTTGGTGATTCTCTCCGGGTTGGGGTGGAGTAAGTACAAGGACATCAATGTTGTCTTACAGGATGCACTGGTCCAGGCTGAAAAAGCCCGCGCCAAAGCCCAGGCAGTCAATGATGATGTTCAACGAATTTTGGGAAGCGCTCAACAGGCGCTCAATGAAGCAAATCAAAATGTCGAACAGGTCAGAGATAATTCAAATGGAAAAACCAAAGAGTTGCTCAACGTCATCAAGCAGGTTTCTGAAACCAACCCCAACCTGGCGGCTGAGGTAACCCGAGGTACCACCGATCCTTCAATTAAAGACGCCCTCCAGGTTATTACTAAAACCGCCCAATCCGATCCGAAAAAAGTAGCGGCACTGCCAACGGTGTTTGTTCAATTTAAAGGAGATATTGATCGAACCCTGGTCAAAGGGTTTCGTGACGAACTCAATCAGAAACAACTCCCAGCACCGGGCGAAGAGCGCATCCCCGGCACATACACCAATGAAGTGCGCTATTTCGACCCCGGTGATGCCACAACGGCCCAAACCGTCGCGAGTCTGGCCAGTAACTATTTCAAAGGGAAGAATTGCTCACCGAGCGATTTTCAGGTGAAGTTGATTCCATCGCCGTCCGGTCAGAAAAACCTGAAAGGGCAAATTGAGGTGTGGATTAGTGGGAGTTGTAACGGGGTAAGTACCTTGTCAAAAGTTTCCTGAGATATTGAGTTTGGTAAGTGCTTGATT
>CAZXCE010000735.1:0-4155 GCA_964639175.1 uncultured Clostridia bacterium | reverse complement strand
GCAATTGGATGGAGGTGGCGGCTCAAAGCCAATGAGCTGGCTCTATTGCTGTTCAGATAAATATTTCTGCGGTGTTTTTGCGGTTCATAATTCAGAAACCATTGAAGAATCTGGATTTATTTTCTGTGTATTCCGTGTGTTCCGTGGTTTCTTTATCTGAAATTCTATATCTCACTGGACCCTAATGTACCTTCTGTGTTTTCTTCTTGAGAAAATCCATCATCACATACTGCCCGAGATTGTAGGTCGTTGTGAAATAGGCTTTTCCCTGAGCAATCTCGGTGACTTTCTTGATGAAATCAACCAGGTAATAATCATCCGCCAGCATAAAGGTGTTGATCATAATGTTGCTGCGGCGGCAGGCGGCCACTTCGCGATAGGTGGCGTCCATAATCAACCGGTCAAGTCCCATTGGATTCTTGTAAATCCTTCCATCCGGCATGGTTAAGGCTGAGGGTTTGCCATCGGTGATCATAATGATCTGCCGCATGTCCTTGCGCTGGGCGGTGAGGATCCGGCGGGCGAGTTTTAAGCCTTCGGCGGTGTTGGTGTGATAGGGACCAACCTTGACCCGAGGGAGTTTGGCAAGGGGAACTTCTTCGGCTGAATCATGAAAAAGGACCAGTCGAATCGAATCGCCTGGATATTGCGTCCGGATCAAATGGGTCAATGCCAGCGCCACGGTTTTGGCCGGGGTGAAGCGGTCTTCACCATACAGCACCATGCTGTGGCTGCAATCGAGCATGACCACGGTGGCACATGAACTGGAATATTCTGATTGATGGACCATCAGGTCTTTGTATTCAACATTGAGCGGGACGCCCAGACCTTCGCGACGAATGGCGGACAGCAACGTGGCGTTGACATCCAGATTGATCGTGTCGCCAAATTCATATTGTTTGCTTGATTCGTGGGCTTCAACTCCGGTTGAGAGAAATCGGGTATCGTGGCGACCAAAGCTGCTCTTTCCAACTGCCCCAAGTAACTTTCCAAGGGCTTTAAACCCAAGGAAATCAAGTCCTTTCGAGGTAATTTCAAATTCCAGCTTGACCGGTTTTGAGGCTTCGGCCTTCCCCTGCCCGGTGGCATCCGGCGGCGCGGGTCCACTCTGTCCATCCTCAGCCGACTGGGTACTGATATATCCGGATTGCGTCAGTCGCTGGATAATTTCATCAATGAGTTCATCGAGCTTTTCCGGACTCATGTACCCGTTTTCATCCATCAGAGACTGAAGATCTTCTTCATCAATCAATTCACCCCGCATAATGAGCTGGCGGATGGCTTCACGCAACGCCTCCACCGACGTATCAATATCCCGAATCCGCCGGGTATATCCGCCCATAAATCCGCTCTGGAGCAAAAAGTCCGATAGGCGATCCATCAGCTTGCCCAGATCAAATGAATCCCAGTCAATCCCGCTCCATTTGCCATATTTGGTGAATTTCATAACCCCTCGGAAGTCAGTACCACCCACTGACGCAGGTGGTACTGACAGAGACTCAGTTCACGTTCCCGGTGTCGGTCCAGTCATAAAATCCTTCAGCGTCCCCCGCCACGCCGACGGCGTTCGGGTGCTACCTTTCCGTAGCCGCGTTCTTCGCTCCGGCTGATTTTCTTCTGGGCATAGAGTCCTTCGAGGACAAGTTCAGCCGCAGCAACCAGATGGGCTGAAGTTGTGCCTTCAGCAAAGTTTCCAAGCCGAACGACATCAAGCAGTGTTCGAATGTTCTGAACCTGTCGCAATCCCTGGTCTGCCGGAATCATATCGGACAACTTCAGATGATGCCCCTGATTGAACCAGTCCGTAATTTTTCCAGTTTCAGCCAGTTCCAGGTATTCCAAATAGACTTTGCCGCAGGCTTGCCGGATCAAATCACGGGCAATGCGTTCAGACCCAACCTGTTCACCTTCATATTCAAGCTCGATTTTGCCAGTGATTGAAGGAATGGCGGCATAAATGTCGCTAATTCGAGGCACAATCACGGTTTCGCGGCACATCAGCGCCCGGCGTTCGGCATTGCTCAAGACATTTTCCAGAACTGAGATTGGCAGGCGCTGGCTGACACCTGACCGTTTGTCAATTCGGCTATCTTCGCGAGCCAGAAAAGTGATGTTTTCAACAATTTGCTTAATAAAACGCGGCACATGAACCTGCCGGGTCTGTGGGCGCTCGATCCACGCTTCCTGTTCAGTAATTTGAATTGCCTCCGCCACTGAAGTCGGATAGTGGGTCACAATTTCTGAACCAATGCGGTCTTTGAGCGGAGTGATAATCTTCCCGCGAGCGGTGTAATCTTCCGGGTTGGCCGTAAAGACAATCAGGACATCGAGCGGAAGCCGAATGGGATAGCCTTTAATCTGAACGTCTCCTTCCTGCATGATATTGAACAACCCAACCTGGATTTTCCCGGCCAGATCCGGCAATTCATTGATGGCAAAAACCCCACGGTTGGCACGTGGCAACAGACCATAGTGAATTGTCAGTTCATCAGAGAGCAGATAGCCGCTTTTAGCCGCCTTGATCGGGTCCACATCTCCCAAAATATCAGCGATGGTAACGTCGGGCGTGGCGAGTTTTTCCACATATCTGGCGTGGCGAGGCATCCAGGTGATTGGGGTATCATCCCCTTTTTCTGCAATTGTTTGCCGGCCATAGGCGCTGATCGGGTTGTAGGGATGATCATTGACTTCAGACCCGGCAATGACTGGCATTTCCTCATCCAATAAGTTCTCGAGTGAGCGTAAAATCCGGCTTTTGGCCTGACCTCGATGCCCAAGCAGAATAAAATTGTGGCGAGATAAAACGGCATTGATCAGTTGGGGAATGACCGAATCTTCATAACCCACAATTCCTGGAAAGAGGGTGTCACCGGCTTCGAGTTTCCGGATCAGATTTTCACGCATTTCATCCTTGACGGAGCGATGGCGTAACCGGTTTTCACTCCAGGCACTCTGCCTGAGTTCTCCAAGGGTCGCTGGCTTACTTAAATTTCCCATAAAACAGTTTTGTTGAGGCGGATTGGGAATACCGATTGGGCTGAGGGAAATATAACATTTTCAATGTTTTAGCATTTTCCGAATACGAGAATCTCATCCCAGAATGGTATAACTGGTGGTTGGTTCCTGGTCCTGGTGATTGGTTCGTTGTTCTTTAGGGTTAAGCACCTGATCTGAGCTTTTCTTTTAATGTTTGAATCTGCAGCAAATGGCGCTGGAAATGATAGGTATCAATCAACATCATTTCATAAAAGTTGAGCGCACCAACGCCCGGATGTTTGATGTAGAGCTGGGTTAATTGTTCAGAGGAATACAGTTGTTCGCATTGGGCAAGGTCATCGAGGACCTGCCTCAAACCGGCAATCAGTTCGTGTCGAGGGGGAGTGGAAAGCGGTGCAACAAAAGAGGGGGCGTTGACCTTAAACAGTGGCCGGGCAATCATCCAGTGACCAGCCAGGAGACCGACTCTGGCAATCAGGCGCTGGCTCAAGCGGCGCTCACTGGGTTTTTGTCCTGTGACGACCCGGCGAAAGAGCTTGAGCAATAAGGCATCAACCTGCCGCAGATGCTCGATAACTTCAGCAATTGACCAGGTGCCAGGGGTAAACTGACGGTACAAATCGACATCAGAAAGCGATTCGACTTCACGAAAGAGGTCTGAGTGAATGCGATGACTGAATTCCATAATCGCTTTTTGGTTCACTCGCACCTCCGTTTGACAAACTCCTGGTCACTCAAGATCTTCAATCATCTGTGAAATCTCATCTGCCATCGTCGGGTGACCGTGATTTTCAGCCGCCTGTTGACCAGCCAGCCAGGCAGCACGGGCCTCAGCCAGATTTCCAAGTTTGTGGTATGCCTGACCAAGCATGCGATAACCGGCCCCTTGATCATCGGTGGCTTTCAAATAGGCAGTCATTTGCTCAATGACCGCTTCGTAATTGGCCATTTTCCAGTATTCATTGGCCAACCCATAGCGCACCATCACATTGGAAGGGTCGCCAGCCAGCATCTTTGTCAGGGCATCAATTCGCGACTGAGACATAGAAAACCTTTTGAATGAAGAATGAAGAATGAAGAATTGAGAATGAAAAAACCATTTCGTAGCTCGTTTATGGTTCTTGGTTCTTGGTTCTTGGTTCTTGGTTCTTGGTTCTT
>CAZXCE010000734.1:0-4155 GCA_964639175.1 uncultured Clostridia bacterium | reverse complement strand
TTAGCCCTCAGCCCTGGTTTTTTCAGCCTCAGGTCTTCAGTTACACTTCGACAAACACAGCCCCATCTTCAACTTTTACAGGAAAGGCTTTGATATCGTCATTGCCCCGGACGACGTGGCCAGTACAAACATCAAATTTCCACCCGTGGGTGGTACACATCAGCAAGTTACCTTTCAGGATTCCAGTCACAAGCGGTGCTCCCTGATGAGAGCAGACATTTTCGACGGCATAGACATTGCCATCAACCTGTACCAGGACAATCGAAGTCCCGCCAGCCGACACAGCTTTCTTTTTCCCTGGTTCGATTTCATCAACCATTGCAACTTTAATCCATTCAGACATGGGCATTCCCCTTTTTAAAAATTCCTTGTGTGCAAGTGAGTGGAAAACATTGGGCTGAAGACTTGGGGATGAAAAAAGCGGGATGAAGAAGACGGGATGAAGAATTCGTTTTCTTTCATCCCTCATCCCTTTGATTGCCCCAAGCCCTCAGCCCGAGGATTTTTCAACCCTATGAATTGGCATTCCCACCCTGCTGAGCGGAAGGATTGAGAAATGAAAGGTCCATGTTGGCGCGTTTGAGCATGGTTTCGAAATTACCTTTGTCAACTGCCTTCATGTAGGCTTCCTGCGGTTCAACAAGCCGACGGCGCACCAGGTCAAAGAGGGCATCATTGAGAAGCACATTCCCTTTCATCTTTCCGGTTTGCATCGCTGATTGAATCTGGAAGGTTTTCCCTTCACGAATCAAATTGGAAATCCCGGAATCAATGATCAGGACTTCGAGAGCAGCGATGCGGCCACCACCTTTCTTTTTACACAATGTCTGCGCAATGACTCCTTTGAGTGATTCAGAGAGCATCACCCGGATTTGTGCCTGCCGGTCAGCCGGAAACTGGTCAATGATCCGGTCCACGGTGGACGGTGCCGTTGACGTATGCAGCGTTCCAAACACAAGGTGGCCAGTTTCAGCCGTTTCAATCGCAATCGCAATCGTTTCCAGGTCGCGCATTTCGCCGACGAGAACAATATCTGGATCTTCGCGCAATGCAGCCCGCAAGGCATCTTTAAAAGAAGACGTGTGGTTGTGAACTTCGCGTTGATTGATCAGGCACTTTTTGTTTTCGTGGGTGAATTCAATCGGGTCTTCAATCGTGATGATATGGTCGCTCCGGTTGCGATTGACATAGTCAACCATGGCGCACAGGGTGGTTGATTTTCCACTTCCGGTCGGCCCCGTCACCACCACCAGTCCCTTGGTCAAATAACACAGCTTGAGAATTTCAGGTGACAACCCCAGGGTTTCGGCAGTCAGAATTTTGCTTGGAATAACGCGGAATACCCCGCCCATCCCTTTTCGATCACGAAAGATGTTACAGCGGAAACGAGCAATGGTGCCATATTCATAGGCAAAGTCGGTGTCGTTGCGGCGGCTAAATTCTTCCCGATTCTTATCGGGCATCAACTCCCACAACATCCGCTCGGTGTCTTCAGCGGTGAGTGAATCCGCAAACCCTTCCATCACAACCATATCCCCATCCAACCGTAACATTGGCGGTGCAGAGGTTGAGAGATGCAGGTCCGAAGCCTTGAGGTCCAGTTGCTTTTGAAAAAACTTATCCATTTCCAACGGTCCCTGGCGGCGAGTTCCCCCTGCGGCTGGGCGCGAAGTTGGAGGTGAGGAAAATCCGCCGGGCGGTGTTGGTGTACGTGGCTGGAGCGGCGGTGAAAAATGAGATGGCGGTTGTGGTGGAGTTGGCAACGGCGTCTGCGGAGGCCGAAAACTTGAAGCTGACGGGGCTGAGGGTGGCGCTAACCCACCCGACGGGGAAGCCGGAGTATAAGCCACTCCACCAGAAGGCGCCGGAGACGGATACCCGGATGGGGCACGCGGTGGCGTAGGCGCGGACATTGGCGGTGGGGCCAGTGGTGGTGGGGCGCTGCCAACTGAGCCGCCACCTAGCGGGCGGAACGTCACTTTCATGGCCCCGCCCTCTTTTGAGACCGTTACATCAAAGGGGCCAGCGCCAGAGACATTGACCTGAAATTGCGTGGTCGGCTGACTCATCAGCGCGGCTTTTTTATCCTCCGGAATAATCGGGGATAACAACTTAAAAATATCAAACGGACTCAGTTGCGTTCGAGTCAGGTCAGTAATTCCAGAGGAATTCATGACGATTGGATGTTTCCCGGCTTGCAAAACTAATTGATCCGCTCCAGCCATGCGCGGATCACGCAAAAGGCTTTCAATGCTCGCAACCATAGCCAACCCTCATTCAAAGTCCATAACAAGATGCAGGATATACGGATTCATCTGTTTTGGTGAGATATTGAGATGAAATGCCGGCTCAAACTCTGGGTCAGAATGCTTGATAAAGCACAGTGACTGACCCAAATGGCAACAAAAACAGCCTCAACCTCCAGGCACCACAGCAAATGAATCGTGAGCGTTTGTGAATATTTTCTTTTTCAGGGAATGAAAACTAACCGAAGTGACAGCCGCTGGCATCTTAGCACAGCATGTAAAGAGGGCGTCACGTGTTTGTTCTACGCGCTCCGGCAATTTAAGACCTGGAGACTGGAGCTTGGGACTGAAGACTTCGGGCTCAAGATATCGGGTTCAAGAAGTCGGGCTCAAGAACTGGTTTTATTTCATCTCTCATCCCTTCGATTGCCTCAAGCCTGCTGTCTTCCACCCAACGCTGTTACGAGCGAAAAATAAAGTACACCGCCCCGAGTAAACATAACCCGGCCCACAAATAGTCCAGTTTGAGCGGTTGCCCTAAATAAAAGATTGCAAATGGAGCAAAGACCATCAAGGCAATCACTTCCTGCAAAATTTTGAGTTGGGAGACCGTAAACTCAGTGTGGCCAATCCGGTTGGCTGGAACCTGAATCAAATACTCAAACAGAGCAATTCCCCAACTCACAAAGGCTGCGATGTACCACTTTTTATGGTTCAGGTTTTTGAGATGACCATACCAGGCAAAGGTCATGAAGACATTGGAAAGCGCCAGCAATAGCGCCGTTTTCAACAGAATTGACATAGAACAGTGCAATAAAATTCAGGATTCAGGGTTCAGGGTCTTTTTCAAGCAGGATTGTGACTGGGCCATCATTATGGATTTCAACTTCCATAAACGCGCCAAACACGCCAGTTTCAACCTGAACTCCCATTGATTGCAACACGTTGACAAAGAAATCAACCAGTTTTGAAGCCTTGTCAGGAGCTTCAGCATCAGTAAACGCCGGGCGGCGTCCCTTGCGAGCATCGCCATAGAGAGTGAACTGGGAAATAACGAGGGCCTCTCCCTGAATTTCAAGCAAAGATCGGTTCATTTTTCCCTGGTCATCCTCAAAAATGCGCAGATTGGCAACTTTGTTGGCCAGCCATTCAGCTTCGGCCTGGGTATCGCCAATTTTTACGCCCAGCAAAATATTGAGACCGCGACCACAGCGACCAACAACCACACCATCAACCACGACAGCCGATCTGGTAACTCGTTGAACGACAACACGCATAAGGTTTTAGTGTTTGGTGACTGGGGACTGGGGTTTTGTTCTTTGTTCTTCGAAGGTATTGGTTCCTAAGCCCCAGTCATCAGGTACGAAGAACCACCCCCCAAGCCCTCAGCCCCAAGCCCTCAGCCCTCTGTTTTGCAGATTGCAGACACAAAATGACTGCGCTAGGATGCGTGCCAACGCTAGCGAAAAATCACATCCTGTCAATTCTTTTTCACGACTCTCAATTCAATTAAGGATTTTTCCTCATGACCACACACAATCCAAAGGAAGTGGCCGGGGTTTTTGCCGCAAACCTGGTCACGGAAGGCATGGTTGTCGGCTTAGGAACTGGTTCAACGGCTACATTTATGATCAAGCATTTAGGCAAACGGGTCAGCGAAGGGCTGCACATCACGGCCATTCCAACCTCTGAAGCCTCCGCCCAACTGGCCCAGAGCCTGGGGATTCCGCTGGTTGGATTCGGCGAAGTTGACCACATTGACATCACCATTGACGGCGCCGATGAAATTGATGGCCGGTTCGACATGCTCAAAGGTGGCGGCGGGGCGCTCTTGCGTGAAAAAGTCGTGGCTTCGTTGACGAAACGCCAGGTCTGTATCGTTGACCCAATCAAAGTTGTTGAGCAGATG
>CAZXCE010000733.1:0-4155 GCA_964639175.1 uncultured Clostridia bacterium | reverse complement strand
GGGTGTTTGCGGACTGGCAACGGCGGTGGTACTCATCGGACTTTGACCTCCGGCTCAACCGACATTCCTAACCCAAGCGGGAATTGCGGATCCGGTGCCTGATCAAACACAATCTTGACTGGCACCCGCTGCACGACTTTGACATAATTTCCCGTGGCATTTTCTGGCGGCAACAGGCTAAATCGGGCGCCGGTGCCAGATTGAATGCTCTCCACATGGCCTTTGAATACTTTTCCTGGATAGGCATCAATTTCAATTTCGACGGTCTGGCCGGGACGCATATAGGTCAACTGGGTTTCCTTGAAATTGGCCTCGATCCACATGTCATTTGAAACCAGCGCCACCAGTGGTTGGCCAATCTGAACAAAGGTGCCTGGATCAATGGCTTTGCGCGTGATGCGGCCATCTTCCGGGGCATAAATTTTGGTGTAGGAAACCATCAATTCGGCTTCTTTGACGGCGGCTTCGGCATTGGTAACGGCAGCCTGAGCGGCTTCGGCGCGAGCGCGTTGTTCCCCAACCTGATGCGGCGCTGCCTGGGCCGAGGTTAACTGGCCAAGTGCCTGGTCAACCTGGGCTTTGGCTCCGCTGACCTGACTTTGGGTTTGTTGGAGGCTCGCCTGAGCTGAACTTTCCTGGGCTTTGGCTTCTGCAACTTGAGCTTCGGTCGCTGCAACCTTCATACGGGCGGCACTGGCCTGGGCCGCCGCCGTTTGGGCAATCGTTACTGCCTGATCGAGGCGTTGCCGCGAAGCGTCACCAGCCTCAAACAACGTCTGGTAGCGGCCTGCATCCGTCGTTGCCTGGGTTGCTTCAGCCTCAGCCGCCAGGAGCTGGGCCCGGCTTGATTCAAGGTTGGCCTGGGCGGTGGCAACCTGGGCATGGGCCTGTTCCAGACGGGCTTTGGCCGCTGAAACCAGTGCTTCGGAGGTTTGCACCTGGCTTTGGGCTGAAGTAACACCCGCGCTGGCTTGCTGGAGCGACCCCCCAGAAGTCGCGCTGGTCAAATCAACATTGATTTGCGCTGAACGCAGATTTGCCTGAGCGGCAGCCAGTTGGGCTTTGGCCTGAGCCAGTTTCACCTGAAAATCCTGATCATCAATTTCAGCAATCAGATCGCCTTTGCGTACCGCCTGATTATCTTTGACATACACTTTGGCAATATGGCCGGCGACTTTCGAACTGATTGGAATTACCGTTCCATCAATAAAGGCATCATCAGTTGATTCGTGACCGTGGGCAAAAACCAGGGTTCGAGCGCCAAACAAAAGACCGACCACCAGCAGGGCAGCCACACCCAGTTGAACCGGGCGGCGCTGAAAAAAAGCAGCACTGGTTACTGACCTGGTGCTCCGAACCGGCGTGGCTGAAGTCGCTGGTTTGGGAGGTTCTGGCACCGTCGGCACTGGTTGAACCGATGGTCTTGTTTCGGGAGAGGTTGAAATGATTTCAGGTTCAAGTTCAGCGATTTTTGACATGGTCTCCTCCGTGGTGAGGCTTCGATTTTGTTCACGCCAGTCAGAAGTGCAACTCAAGGACCAGTCCTGGTTTATTTTTCCGGGAGGACAATTTCACTGGTGTCGAAACCGGTCGAA
Organism: uncultured Clostridia bacterium; assembly: GCA_964639175.1. Taxonomy (GTDB): domain Bacteria; phylum Acidobacteriota; class Blastocatellia; order Chloracidobacteriales; family Chloracidobacteriaceae; genus JACQXX01. The sequence continues at coordinate 2,560 of CAZXCE010000733.1, read as the reverse complement.
TATAAAGCCGTAAACTATTGATTTGATTCACTCTGGCAGGTTTTTTCACCTGTCTGGAAAATTGAATTCAGTCAGTGAGAGTCGAGCTGGGTTGAGGCTGAGATGAGGAAACGACTGATACGATATTTCGTGTCGGTACGATATTTCGTGTCGGAATATCGTGTTGATCCTGGGCGAAATGAAAACCAGATGGCGTTCTTTGAAGCCAGGAAACGCCAAAACGCAAAAAAGGCCACAGAAAACCTGTGGCCTGACCGACATATCGGGGGAGTAAAAAAGAGAATTGAAAGAAACCGCCGCTCAGGCGCAAATCTGGTCTTTAGTTACGGCGTCAAGCATCTGTAACGTAAACGGACCACAGCCTTCAAGTCGAATATTTGGTTGATGATACAGATGTGTAAGCGTCGTTGCCGCACAGGCATCGAGGCAAAGTAAATCTTCAAGATTGATCACCACGGGTTGCCCGGAATATACCTGAATCCCCTGGCAAACCTGTTCCAGAAGCAGGGAATTCCGATAGTTGAGCGAGCCTTCGACCCGAACCAGGACGCAATCCCGCACAGGATCATGGATTTGTGAAATGCGGACAGACATAGGGAGTTCCTCCTTTTCACAGCCAGTAAGTGCAATTGGCTTGCCAGAGAGGAAAGGCGGAAGACGTTGGGCTTGGGGCTTGGGGCTTTTCGAAGTAATTGATTTTGCAGCCCTCAGCCCTCCACCCTCAGCCCCAAGCCCCAGCCCAGGATCAGGCATTTTTCCTGCCGGGTAATAGCCCGAGTTTTTGCATTCGGCTGCGGAGCGTGGTCGAAGGCACACCTAAAATCTCAGCCGCCCCGTGCTTGCCGCCAATCATACCGTTGGTGTGTTTGAGGATTTGAGTAATGTATTCGCGTTCGTGATCTTCAAGGGTTTGCAATTTCAGTGGCGGCGCCGGAGTCGGAGAGATGGAGGGTGAGACTGGTCGCTGTTTGACCGAAAAAGAAGGGTCAATGGTCAGAATTGGTGAATCTGAAACCAGCACGGCCCGTTCGATAATGTGTTCGAGTTCACGAATATTTCCAGGCCACGAATACCGCTTTAACTGCTCGATTGATTCCTGACTGATGGCAGTGATTTTTTTCTTGAGCCGGGAGCGGTATTTCTGAATAAAAAAGTTGGTGAGCAACACAATGTCGTTTTCACGTTCGCGCAAGGGCGGGATATGCAGTGGAAAGACATTGAGTCGGTAAAACAGATCAGGCCGAAACTTTCCAGCTTCAACCAGTTGATCCAGTGGCTGGTTGGTGGCGGCAATCACCCGGACGTCAACCTGAATGGTTTGTGAACTTCCTACTCGTTCGAAGGTCCCTTCCTGCAGCACCCGGAGAAACTTCGACTGGGTTTCCGGGGGAAGTTCGCCGATTTCATCCAGAAAAATCGTGCCTTTATTTGCCAGTTCAAACCGACCCGGTTTGCGTTGGACTGCCCCGGTGAAGGCGCCTTTTTCATGGCCAAACAGCTCACTTTCAACCAGACCAGCCGGGAGGGCCGCACAATTGACGGTAATCAATGGCCTTGAGGCGCGCAGGCTGCGGGCGTGGACGGCACGGGCCAGGAGTTCTTTTCCGGTCCCAGTTTCGCCCGTGATCAAAACCGTTGAATCTGATTGGGCGACCAGTTCGGCTTCAGCCACAATGGCTCGAAAGGCGTGGTTGGCACCGATCATTTCTTCAAAATTGTAAGGTTCGTTGAGGCTTTCCTGCAGGCACATCACCTGCTTTTCAAGGGCCTGGACTTTTTGCTTCTCATCCGCCAGTTCTTTTGAGCGTTGTTCGAGTTCAGCAATTGCTGATTTCAGGCTGGTTCGTTGTTGACGTACCCGAAGCATGGCCTCCGGCATGTCTTCAACCTGATAAATCTTTGGGAAGAGTGTGGCAATCGGACCCTCTGGGCTTTCATCAACGGTTCCAATAAACCGGCACGCTTTGTCGCCCCGTCCAACACAAGACGTTTCCAGAAAAAACACTTCGCGACCCATGACGACAGATTGAAACCCGCTGGCATAGCCCATCAGTGTCCAGCAGGTCGGCGTTTCACTTTTGCCAAGGTGTTTGATGTGCTGTTCGGCCTCAAACGAATTTTTCCACTGGCCGATGACTTCAAATACACCTGTGGCCGGGTCAAAGGTAAACTTTTCGAGTTCGGGGCGAACAATCCCTTCCTGAGAGTGAAATTGGACGCCGCTTTGGCTCCAGAGTTGCGGATCCTGGCCGTGAAACAGATCTTTTGAAGTCAGGGCATCGCGATATCCACGCATATACCCAAACCGGGAAAGCATCCGACGGGCTTCAATCATTCCAAGGGTTTCGATCAATTCTTTGCGCAGCAACCCAAACGCATCAGCATCAATGATGAGCACGCGCCGGTTATTCAAATGAATCGTTCCAGCATTTTCATCAACTTTGAGCAGGTCGAGGAGTTTCATGGGGCAAAGAAAGACGAGAAGGACAAAAAGAACAACAATTTGAAAACCCGGAACCCGGAACCCGGAACCCGGAACCCGGAACCCGGAACCCGGAAC
>CAZXCE010000732.1:0-4166 GCA_964639175.1 uncultured Clostridia bacterium | reverse complement strand
CACCGTTTAGCACTCCATTGAGCGCCCAGCAGGATCGTCATTTGAGCAACTATGGCCTCAATGCCAGTGTGAGTTATGATGAAGCACTGGGTGAATTCCATAATCACTTCAAAGCCGGGCTCAATTTCTTTGCTTTCCCCGTGAGTGAAAATTTCAACTTTGCGATTACGGATCCAAACTTCAATGCGCCGCCAGAGGAAGAACGCCGGAACCGTCGCCGCGAAGAAGAAGAGGAAGAGGAATTTAATCCCAATTTGCTCCCCTTTGACCTGACCCGTGGTGGCACCCGGTTCCAATTTACCGACCGTGACAAAGGGAAACAGTACTCGTTTTTTGTTCAGGATTCAGTGACGTATAAAGGATTGACGGTCAATGGTGGTATTCGGTATGACAATTATCGCTTTAAAGCGATTGAAGATAGCTGGCAGCCGCGTGTAGGAATTGCCTATCACATCAACCAGACCGGAACGGTGTTGCGGGCGGCGTACAACCGGATTTTTATGACGCCGTTTAATGAAAACCTGCTGCTGGCGAGTTCCGATCAGGCTGCCGCGCTGGCACCGCCATTTGTGGTTGAAGCTCAAGGTACCGCCCGGTCTGTCGTTCGCTCGGAACGACAGCATTCATATGAAGTTGGCATTCAGCAGCGTATCAAAAACCTGCTGCGGTTTGATTTTTCCTACTGGACCAAGGATGGGAGACAGGCGTCAGACAACCTGCAGTTTTTAAACACCGGCGTGGTGTTTCCAGTTGCCTTTGCCTCAAGCAAGCTCCGTGGCGCTGATTTCCGGGTTGATATGCCAAATTACCGTGGGTTTAATGCCTATTGGAGCATTGGCACGGCCCGGGCCGTCTACACACCGCCATTTACAGGCGGGCTGTTTCTGGATCCCGAAGTTGCCGAACTGGTCAACTCCGGTCCGTTTCGAATTGACCACGACCAAAAAGTTTCCTCCCAGTTTGCCGTGCAGTACACCCAGGCCAGACAAGGCTGGTGGTTGGGGTTGATGCAGCGCTATGACAGCGGTCTGGTGACTGAAATTGAGAGTGTCGAAGAAATTGCGGCTGATCCTGACCTGGCCTTTGGGTTGGATTTTGTTAATTTCGACGGCGAGCCACTGCGAGTCAAAGGCCGTTCTGTGTGGAACATTTCGGCTGGCTATGAGCTTTTTCGCAAAGAAACCTATAAAGTCGAACTCCAGGCCCACCTGCTGAACCTGACCAACGAACGCGGCCTGTATAATTTCCTGTCCGTCTTTGGCGGCACACACGTCATCCCTCCACGCACCTATGCCGTGCGGGTGAAACTCAACTTTTAGGGTTCAGGGTTCAGGGTTCAGGGTTTTCAAAATGGGTGCGGTTCAACACAACAGCACCCTTACATTTATGCCCTTTTCGTCCTTTTTTCCCTGAACCCTGAACCCCAAACCCTGAACCCTGACCCCTGACCCCTATGCTCCACGTCACTAACCTCCGCATGACCTATCCCGGACGCAACGGCGAGCCCGTCGAAGTGCTCCGGATTCCTTCCTTTTCACTGGCCGCTGGCGAGCAGGTCGCTTTGCTTGGCGAAAGCGGCCAGGGAAAAACGACCTTGTTGCACCTGCTGGCCGGTATTTTAACTCCGACGGAAGGCCAGGTTGTGCTTGGCGGAACCGATCTGACCCGGCTTTCCGAAGCCGCACGAGATTGGCTCCGGGCTGAGAAAATCGGCTATATCTTTCAAAACATTCACCTTCTGCCAGCTTTTACCGCTCAGGAAAACCTTGAACTCGGAATGCTCTTTGCCCATCGCAAACATTCAGCCGCGCGAGCAAAAGAGTTACTCACAAAGGTTGGACTGGCCGAACGTCTGAATTTTTACCCAGGCGAACTTTCCGCCGGACAACAGCAACGGGTGGGTATTGCACGTGCGCTGGCCAATCAGCCCGTGCTGGTTCTGGCCGATGAACCGACCAGTGCGCTCGATGCAAACAACCGCGAAACTGCGCTGGATTTGATGCAGACCCTGTGTCGTGAACAAAACACAGCCTTGCTGGTCGTGACGCATGACCAGCAGGTTGCCGCTCGATTTTCACGAGTTTTGCAATTGGCCGAGTTAAATCAACTTGAACTCCCTGCAAGAGGCGCGGTTCAGAATTGACAACTCTGGTACACTCAAGGCATTTTCCATCTTTGCTCATTTGAAATCACCAAGAGGTTACTTGTTCATGCATCGCCCGGCTCGCCCCGAAGTCATTCGACTCGATTTTGTTGGATTTTCCGCCTCGTTTTTGTGTGCCATTCACTGTGCCGCACTTCCACTGTTGCTTTCCATTTTGCCGTCTCTCGGACTGGCCTGGATTGGGTCGCACTATTTTGGATATGGCATGGTGGCATTTTCAGCCTTTATGGCCTGGCTGGCATTGCGGCGAGGATTTGGCATCCATAACAAGTGGTGGCCGATTGTGTTGTCAGTGGTCGGGTTTTCAGCGCTGGTGATTGGGGAAGTTTTGCTTGAGGATTCAGAGTCGGTTCACGCCTGGGTGATGGCGTCAGGAGGGTTTATTGTGGCAGGTTCGCATGTACTGAATCAGTACTTCTGCAAGACCTGCCATTCCTGCGAGAATCACTAATGCGAACGCCCACAATCATTTATAAGAATCTCCGTCAACGTGCCCTCTCCACAATTCTGACTGCCTGCTCAATTGCGCTTGGTGTCGCGCTCGTCGTGGCGATTACTTCCTTGCGCCAACAAGCCCAGGAAAATTTTAATTCCGTCGCGGGATCCTATGAACTGGTCATCGGTGCCAAAGGGTCTCCGCTTCAGCTTGTTTTAAATACGGTCTATCATCTGGATGTGCCGGTGGGGAATATTCCCTATGGCTATTACCAGACATTGAAAAATGACTGGCGGGTTCAATCGGCGATTCCTCTGGCGCTGGGCGACAACTATCATGGCTTCCGACTGGTTGGCACTGAACCCGAATACTTTACCCAGATGGAATTGCAGGGTGGAAAGAAGCTCACCTTTGCCGCTGGAAAGTCGTTTGCGGCTGATTATGAAGCCGTGCTGGGCAGCCAGACTGCCCGCCAGACGGGTTTGAAACTCGGTGACAAATTTGTTGCTCGTCACGGGATCGAAGACACGACCATCACTGAAGAACACACCGAACACCCGTGCACCGTGACGGGCATTTTGAATGAGACCGGGACGCCACAGGACCGCGTGATCTTTATCACGATTGGTAGCGTCCACGAATTGCACGTTCCTGACCCAACGAAACCCCTCACCGGGCAGGATTTACTCGAAGCCCTCCAAAAGCTGCCAGCCGATCAACCCGCCGCAACCAAAGAGACTGATCACGATCATCATCACCGTGAATCCAGCCCCCAGCCCCCAGCCCCCAGCCCTCAGCCGAATCCTGAACCCCATTCGGATGCTCCCCCAATCAACGAAGTCACCTCAATCATTATCAAGCTCAAGTCGCCGGCGTTTATGTTTCAGCTCCATCGTGAAATCAATCGCGGACAGGTGGCCCAGGCAGTGTTTCCAGCGATTGAAGTTCAAAAGCTGTTCAATATCGTCGGGACAATTGACCGGGTGCTGTTGCTGATTTCAGCCCTGGTAGTGGTGGTGGCTGCCGTGTCAATTTTGGTGGCGATTTACAATTCACTCAACGAACGGCGGCGTGACATTGCGATTATGCGAGCGCTTGGGGCACATCGGCGGACGATTTTCGGCTGGCTTTTGCTTGAAGCCGCCACGATTTCCGCCCTCGGCGCCGTAACCGGTGCGGTGGTTGGACATCTGGTTTTGATGGGGTTAAAAGGGTATGCCTACGGTGTGAGTGGATTCCCAATTGAGCCCTGGAAAGTCATCCGCATTGAATTTATTGAATCCACTCTGGTGCAGCAATTGCCCGGCGAAGTTGTGGTCATCCTGGTCGCCACCGTGCTAGGGGCCGTGATGGGATTGCTTCCAGCCATCCTGGCGTATCGAACCAACGTCTCAACCAATTTGGGAGCTTGAAAACCAGTGACTGGTGCGTGGTGCTTAGAACCTGGTGCTTGGTGCTTAGGGAGCGTTAAAAATCAACTTCCCGTTTTCATTTGGGAGACGGGTATTTGAATTGAGCATCCTGAAAGGCTGCCGTTCGGATAGCCGGTGGTTGCGAGGCTTTGTG
>CAZXCE010000731.1:0-4175 GCA_964639175.1 uncultured Clostridia bacterium | reverse complement strand
TTCCGTTGGCATTGAATGACGTTTTTATGGGGGTTGGGTCCGTCCTGACCGTGATCCTGGGCTTCGCACCACGGCTATTACACAACGACCCTTCGGGCCTAAAACTTTTATCCTGGCGCTTATGCCTCTCTCCCCTTAATGATACCAATTTGGAATGGACCCCTTGTATCAAAAAACAGTCAAGTAGTTCAATCAAAGAAACTTAGTTAACTGCTGACTACTAACGACTGACTACTGACTACAAACTAACATGAGATTTATTGATCGGTCTCCACTCACCTGAGTGGATAAATGCCGCCCAGTAAAAGGGATGCTTCCACTTTGGATTTTTCAACATTTCCAGTTGGGTATTTTGCAGTGCGGCACTCCGGCCCTCCCTAGCTTTCAACCGACGATAGAAATTTGCCATCAATTCTTTGGTTCCTTCATCCGAGACCTGCCACAGACTCATAACCTGCGATTCGCTACCGGCCAGCACCAGCGCCCGCCGCAATCCATACACGCCATCCCCGTTTTTGACTTCTCCAAGACCGGTTTCGCAGGCGGAAAGTACCACCAGCTTTGTACCCCACAGGTTGAGATGGGCTGTTTCCAATGCAGTTAAAATCGAATTTCCACTTGAATCTGCCCCGCCATTGGCGCCGGCTAAGAATAATGCCGCCCTGAGTAATGGGTTGGCCGTGCGTAGTTGTTCCAGGTTTGCGGAAGGCTCTCGATCCAGGAGCCGAGCCTGGCGCTGGGCTTCGGCGGTCACTGTTTTTTCGGAATCAGTATCCGGTAAGAAAGCCCCATGCGTTGCCAGATGAAGGATTTCCGGGCTGTTGAGTCCTAAGATTGCCTGTTTGGTGGCATCCTTTCGCTTTTTTAAGATGGTCTCCGGGAACAGTTGCTGAATGGTGTCGCCTTCCTGCGCTGTGCCTGCCAGTCGTGCCAGGGGGTGAAACACCTGCCCGCCCAGTTTTGGACCATTTCCGTCACCATAATCGGGATCAGTCAACACCAGTGGCGGTGACTGGCTGTCAAATTTGGCCTGTATTCGGAGCAAATCACGCCCACAGGTCAAGTAAGTTAAGGTGTACTTTTCAACCAGATACTGGCCATGTTCATCCACCAGAGTCGAATACGGAATCAGATTGAGCGATCCATCGGGTGAAATGAGCAAATGCTTGACGGGACCAACAAGCCGGCGCACTGGCTGCATCACCAGTTGGTCCAGGATTCGAGCCTGGGTATTTACGGTTTTGACACTGGATGATTGGATCGAACGCAGGTTCAGATTTCGACGGGTTCCAATCGGGCTTCCTGGGTTGCGTAGCAAAGCCAGGAATTGGGCCACCGCCTGATCAATTGGTTTTGCGTCACCTAAATCCACACATTGAATCTCCGGATCTGGCGCTTTGCGCTCCAAACTTTGGCCTGAAGATGCGGAACCCGGTTTTAAAACATAGGCGACATAATGCGGAAGTTCAAACCTTTGGGCTTTTGCATTAAAAGGGCGATAACTGGCAAATTCGACCAGGACCCCATCTTTTGGAAGCGCCGACTGAACAGCGTCTATCGTGATGGGTTGTGTTTGTACCTTAAATTTGGTACTCCGGGCACTCACTCTGGCCTCAGCCTGATCAGCTTGTTCCGTCAGGGTTTTGAGCCGCGCCTGGTAATGCTCACTGCTATCACGCCCGGGTCCCTGTAGCGTCAACTTTGCCAACTGTTGCTTGCACAAGGTAAGTTCGTCCAGGAGTTTTTGATCTTCCGGCGAAGCGCTACGCCTGAGCAGTTCAATACTATTTGCCATGGCATCGAGTGCCCTTCCCTTGCGCCGCAGGATAATCATCAGAGCCGCCCGCATCGCTTCGGGGTCGGCTGGAGCTTCGTTGATATTGAGTGAAATGGTGTCATTGATATGATGAGCCGTTTTTTTCAAATAGAGCAATTTCTGACGTTCTGATCCGGTGACCAGATTGAGCAAGAAGTCCTGTTCGGTGATTTCATTTGTCCGTATCTGAGCCGCCAGAGCCAGAGCGATCTGATCTTGAGCTTGATAGATACCAGCCAGGTTATTGAAACTCAGCGCCAATGTGGGGTGATGGTCGCCGAAAACTTTTGCTCGAATGGCCAGTGCCCGTTCATACAACCCCTGGGCTTTGGAGAAATCACCGCTGGTCCAGTACACCATTCCCAGGCTGCTCAAACTGGAAGCCACCGTCAGATGATCCGGGCCAAAACTTTTTTCCCGGATTGCCAGCGCCCGCTGGTGCAAACCTTCGGCTTTGGTGATGTCACCTTTAGCCAGATACAAGGCGCCAAGGTTGTTGAGGCTGGTGGCAACATCCGGATGGTTCAACCCCAGAACTTTTTCACGAATGGCCAAAGCCCGTTGATACAACGGCTCTGCCTTTGCGAAATTACTCTGGTCACGATAGAACACCGCCAGATTGTTGAGGCTGTTGGCCAATTCAGGGTGATCAGGGCCTGATACCTGCTCCCGGATGGCCAGTACCCGGTGCAATAACGGTTCAGCCTGGGCATAATCACCTTTGTTTCGATACACCCCAGCCAGATTGTTGAGACTCTCGGCAACGGCTGGGTGTATGGGGCCAAATGCCTTCTCACGAATCGCCAGTGATCGTTGATACAGGGTTTCAGCCTGTTGGTAATCACCCTGGTTGTAAGTGAGTGCCCCCAAATTATTGAGACTGTTGGCCAGTTCCGGATGGTTTGGCCCAAGCACTTTTTCCCAAATGGCGATTGCGCGCTGATAAAATAACCCGGCAGCCAGATAATCACCTTTAGTGTAATAAAACACACCCAGATTGTTGAAACTCTGGGCTACCTCTGAGTGCTCATCACCAAAGAGCTTCTCTTTTATTTTTAAGGATCGCAGCAGCAGATCTTCGGCTTTTGAGAGTTCACCTTTTTCTCGGGACATATTCCCAAGCATATTCAGAATGATAGCGACTTCCAGGGACTCGGATCCAGATGCTTTCTCCTGGATGGCAAGTGCCCGCTGGTACACAGTTTCGGCTTGCGGGTAATTCCCTTTGGCGTGAAACAGCCTGGCCAGGGAAAGGAGACTTTCCGCCATCAGCGGATGGTTTGGGCCAAAGGTCTGCTCGCTTTTTTCGACGGCCTGTGTCGCCAGAGTCATCCCTTCCGCGAGTTTTCCGGCCCCGCGTAATTTTCCAGCTTTCGCCACCAGGGTTTCGATTTCAATCGTCACCAGGTCCTGTGGTGTAGCTGCCCGCAAAGCATTGATGGTTACTTCATACTTGCCTGCCGGTGACGCCTTTTCACCGGATGTCACTTCCAGTTGATATCTGCCAGCAGTGGCAATGAGGGCTGAAAGAGGCTCTGGTCCCTGAATTCCATTGGGACTATCCACTTCCTGGATGATTGTTCCATTTGGATCAATCAACCGCACCACGACATCAATGCCTTTTTGGGTAACCACAAGTTTCAGGTACGCATTGGCGTTTACATCGAGCTGATAGGTATGTGATTCGCCACCTTTGAGTTCCTGCTCAACGGTTTCACCAGGAGCTGGAGCTTGAAGTGCTTTTGGTGAATGAGAGCTGCTGGATAAGGAAGGTGAAGGAGGGTTCTGGACCACCATTTCAGCTACCGCAATGAAAAGCCCACTCAGCACAACGGTGGTTCCGACAAGATGAAATCCGGTGTGCGGTCTTAAGACTGAAAAAAACATAGATTGCCCTTCCTTCAGAAATTGAAAGCCTTACCTCACCGATCAGTTGAGTGGGTTCAACTGAACTCCAAATCTGGTTGAGACTACTGCAATAAGTCTCACACACTGATCAAGGTGGTCAACCAATATTTCTTTTTTGTGGGCAGAACACTCTGGCAGGAATTACCTTTCCTTTTTACAGGTCGTCACGATCCATCCAACTTTTGGACGAGTAAAAGGCAACTCCCCCGTTTGAAAGAGTCGTGCTATTGAAGTTGTTGCCGAAACACTCACAACTTCAGCTTTATCATATACTTCAGGGTGATCAATTTCAAACTTAATCCCTGGCAATACACCTTCCTGAGCACCAGCATTGAGCACAATTCTGGTTTCTGCTTCGAAATAATTTTCCAGGTCCGTTCTGACTTTAATACGAGGCTTAGGGAGCGTTAAAAAATAAGTTCCTGGGAGCACGGTCACCCTTTTAGGTCCA
>CAZXCE010000730.1:0-4182 GCA_964639175.1 uncultured Clostridia bacterium | reverse complement strand
GATGGAATTGCGATTGTTGCTGCGGTTGGCGAGCAAATGCATGGTCGCCCAGGCATTGCCGCGAGGGTCTTTTCTGCGGTTGCCGATGCCAAAGTCAATGTCATCGCCATTGCCCAGGGATCATCAGAAATCAATATTTCATTTGTGGTTGATGCCAAAGACGTTCCGGCGGCGGTGGTCGCGATGCACAAACGCTTTGAATTAGGGAACGGGAAATAACGTGGAGTGCGGCGGCTTGCAAAGCGGCGTCAAGCCGCCGCACTCCGAAAAAAATCACCCTATGACTGACCTGCTCCTCACTCAAAAACTGGCTGCCCTTGAAACCGAATCCTGGCCACTGGTTGATCTTCGCCAGGGAATTGACCTGAGTACATCACCTGCACACCAGCGGGTGAGCTTCCCTGCCCCAGAGTATACTCCGCCGTTTCAAATCCTTGACCGGCAAGGACTTGGGAACCTCATTGGTATTGAGCTAAATCGAACGGAAGGTATTTTTTCGGAGGTGAAAGACGTGTCCTCCAATCCAGCCGGGGTTTGTCTGGTGACGTCCAGTGTTTTTGGCCGGTGGAATGCCCACGCCGGCTCGCACGCTGACCAGCCAACCCACTGGTTGCAGGATCCTCCGCTGGCTCAGTTTGATGACCAGCAATATCGTGGGCCAGCCACGGTTTTGAACCTCACTTCCTTTCTGACTGGTCAGTCATCACCGGCCATTACCCTCGACATCCTGACTCAGGCCATGACCCAGGCCCAGCTTGATCCGCTGACCATTCGGCGGTTGATCGTGCGGACCTATCAGCGGACGCCAGTTGAGTGGGATGACAACTTTGCCTATCTGACCTCTGAAGCCGGTCAGTATCTGGGACAATTGCCAAACCTGCTTTTGTTTGGAACCGATGCGCCGTCGGTTGACCATCCGGCGGCGTCTCCGATTCACGCTTGTGCCCACGGCGGGCTGTGGACCGGACGGGTCGCGATCCTTGAAGGACTCGAAAGCAATTTCCTGCCTTTGGATTTGCGGCTGGATGGGGTTCTGCATATTCTGTGGAATCCAATGCAACTTCACGCCGACGCCAAAGGCGCGCTTGTCACGTTTTATCCTTCACATTGATTGGACCACTCGCCATGACCACACCACGGAAAACCTACAAGCTGTTTATTAACGGAGAGTTTGTTGATGCAGTTGACGGCAAAACCTTTCCTGACTATAACCCGGCCACCGGGCAGGTAATCGCCAACGTAAGCGAAGCCGGATCAAACGATGTCTGCTGGGCGGTTGAATCAGCTCAGGCGGCGCTCAAAGGTCCCTGGGGACGGATGGCCATGACTGACCGCCTGAACCTGCTCCGCAAAGTGGCCGATGGCATCGAAGCCCGCTTCAATGATTTTGTGGACGCTGAGATTGCCGATACTGGAAAGCCGCGAAGCCTCGCCTGTGCAGTTGATATTCCACGTGGTGCGGCCAACTTCCGAATCTTTGCCGAAATTGCCCGCAGCTTCGCCACCGAATGTTTTGAAATGGATACCGAAGACGGCGCTGGGGCAATCAATTACAGCCTGCGCGTACCGTTGGGCGTAATCGGCGTGATTTGCCCCTGGAACTTGCCGCTCCTGTTGATGACCTGGAAAGTGGCACCGGCGCTGGCCACCGGCAATACCGTGGTGGTGAAGCCTTCGGAGGAAACCCCAGGCACGGCCACACTCCTGGGCGAAGTGATGAAACATGTCGGCGTACCACCCGGCGTCTTCAACGTGGTGCATGGATTTGGCCCAAATTCCGCCGGACAGGCCATTACCGAACATCCAGGAATTCGCGCGGTAACCTTTACCGGCGAGACCCGCACTGGTCAGGCAATTATGAAAGCCTCTTCAGTCAATATGAAGCAGGTTTCCTTTGAACTCGGTGGAAAAAACCCGGCCATTATTTTTGCCGATGCCGATTTTGACAAAGCCGTCGCGGGAACAGCCCGCTCGGTTTTCTCAAATTGCGGGCAGGTCTGTCTGTGTTCCGAGCGAGTTTATGTTGAACGTCCGATTTTCACCCGATTTGTCGAAGCCATGAAGGTCGAAGCCCGCAAACTCAGACCGGGCGACCCGTATGATCCGGCAACCACTATCGGCCCCTTGATTTCCGACACGCATCGGCAGAAAGTCCTTTCCTATTATCAACTTGCCCGTGAAGAAGGCGCCGAAGTCGTCACCGGTGGCGGCATTCCGAATCTTGCTGAACCATTTAACAGCGGCTATTTCATCCAGCCGACCATCTTTACCGGCCTCCACGAACATGCTCGCGTGGTCAAAGAAGAAATCTTTGGTCCGGTCTGTCACATTTGCCCCTTCGATAGCGAAGAAGAAGCCGTCGTGCTGGCCAACAACACTGATTATGGCCTCTGCGCAGCGGTCTGGACGCAAAATCTAACCCGTGCGCATCGCGTCGCCAAACAACTCGAATGCGGCATTGTCTGGATCAACGCCTGGTTCTTACGCGATCTTCGGACACCCTTCGGCGGCATGAAGATGAGCGGGATTGGTCGTGAAGGCGGCCTGCATTCGATCCAGTTTTATTCGGAATTAAAAAACGTGTGCGTCAAACTCTAGGGGCGTCCGCACGTTTCGTGCTGCGCCCAGGATTGGCGGCGTCCGCATAATTTTTAGGCGCAGTAGCAAAGAACCTCTCTCGGGTTCTTTGCTGCAGCGCCCTTCCAGATTACATATGGGATTCTTGACTGACATTCCCGGCATTCGCGTTGGACACTACACTGATTCACGACGGCCAACTGGCTGCACAGTGGTTTTGTTTGATTCGCCAGCCACGGCAGCGGTTGATGTTCGTGGAGGCGCGCCCGGTACGCGGGAAACGGATTTGCTCTCTCCCGTCAATCTGGTTTCACACATCAACGCAATATTGTTCACGGGCGGAAGCGCGTTTGGGCTGGAGGCAGCCACAGGTGTTGTGCGCTACCTTGAAGAGCGCCAGATTGGGTTTGATGTCGGTGTGGCCAGGGTGCCGATTGTGCCAGCAGCCGTCCTTTTTGATCTGGTGGTTGGTGATGCCAGCATTCGACCAGATGCCGAAAGCGGATACCAGGCGTGCATGGCGGCTTCAGATGGTCCGGTGGAGGAAGGTTCAGTTGGAGCCGGAACTGGTGCCACGGTCGGAAAAATGCTCGGATTTCATCGGGCAATGAAAGGCGGCATTGGCACGGCAGCAATTCATACCGCAGATGGGCTCTGTGTCGCCGCCCTCATCGCGGCCAACCCCTGGGGAGACGTTCGCGATCCTCGTACCGGTCACATCCTGGCCGGAGCACGCGGTGAAGATGGAAAAACCCTGGTAGATCCAATCCGGCTGATGCGTGAAGGCAATCTGCTTGATCCGTTCACCCCGGCCTCAAGTTCAAACACAACCATCGGTTTGGTGGCAACCAACGCCGCCTTAACCAAAACCGAACTGACCAAAGTGGCGCAAATGGCCCACGATGGTCTGGCACGCACCATTTTTCCAGTTCATACCCCATTTGACGGAGACACCATTTTTGCCGTCGCCGTGCCTGCATATATAAAAGGACAGCCGTTTGTAACTCATCCGGGGAGAGTCGGCATTTTAGCCGCAGAGGTCGTGGCCGATGCGGTAATTCGCGCCGTGCAAACGGCGGTGGGACTGCCGGGAATTCCGAGCGCGGCTGAACTTGAGGGCTGAAGGCAGTGGGCTCAGGGCTGGGGGCTGAAGACTCGTAAGCTCGGGGCTGAAGACTTTGGGCTCAAGAAGGGTTCGGGCCCGTAGGGACGCTGTAAAAAGATTCTCTTCTCTCTTCTGGAGCATCTTCAATGAAAAAATTTGTCTTCCGATTGTGTTTTCTGTCAGCGATGGTGTATGTGGTGACAGGTACGGTTCTGGCAATCCAATCCCCAAAAGCCAAACCGAATCCAGAACGAATTCCGATTCCAGTTGAAGTACTTCCGGTTTTTGATATTCCACTGCCCTGGCTTTCGTGGATGTTTGTTGATCCTGAAGTATTTCCAGAATATTTCAAACCTTCACAACCACCTTCAAGTACAGCGTGTTACGGTTCTTCACCTCCAACAATCCGATCCACAAACTTACCAGCTTTCTGTGGTGAACGTGGAATTCGCCCCCA
The DNA here is from genome assembly GCA_964639175.1 of uncultured Clostridia bacterium. Lineage (GTDB taxonomy): Bacteria > Acidobacteriota > Blastocatellia > Chloracidobacteriales > Chloracidobacteriaceae > JACQXX01. Next base: position 43 of record CAZXCE010000730.1, on the reverse strand, counting down.
AATTATCAAACAGTCAAAGGCCAGATATACCGATGAAGCCAGA
>CAZXCE010000729.1:0-4184 GCA_964639175.1 uncultured Clostridia bacterium | reverse complement strand
TCAGGGTTTCCGAATTTGATTTTGTTATGGTTTTCGCCGCGTAGCGGTGGCTGAATTGAGGCAGGTCGTTTACGGCCTGCAACTGGGGTTCCGGGTTCCGTGATTGAAAAGATTACAAGGATGCACAAAAAACCCTGAACCCTGAACCCGGTTCTTCTGAACCCTAAACCCTGAACCCGGTTCTTCCGAACCCTGAACCCTGAACCCTGAACCCTAATAGTTTCAATTGGTAAACATGATTTCCTCGACCTTTGCCGCCTCAACCTCGGCGTCGGTCAGGAGCAGCGGATGGTATTTGTTCGTCAGCCAGCGGCCAACCTGATTGGCATAAAATGGACTGGCAACGTTGCCGCTTTCGCCACCGGGCAGGATTTGGAACGCCGTCACACCTGATGACGTGACTTCGCCGACGAAGCGCCGTGACGGGCCTCCGCCAAAGGTTCCGGAGCCGGTGTTTGACATCCGGACCGAGTGCGTCGAAGCGTCCAGTACTTCGTAGCCGCCAGATTTCGCCAGCCCTGGCAAGCCATTGCCCAGACTTGAAAATCCTCCCGCGTTGGGCACGTCAAACGGACCTCCCAACGGATGATCAAAGGTTATCCGGTGCAGTCGTCCCCAACGGTAGTCATTTTGATTGGTCGAACGCGCATAGGCCGGGGCCATCAACGGACTCGCCAGCAAGTCCAGCCCCTGGCGCAGACTCCGCAAAATGATGATGTCGCGGGCGGCATCCGGGTCTGAAACACCAGTGACTTCAAAGAAATTCACACCTGAAGCACCCTTCCCTTTGGCGGTTGGAAATCTGTCCAGCAAATTCCGGAGCGGCCCCATCGCCAGGTCTCCCGGAGGCAGCGCAAACCCGGCACCGACTCGGGATAACGTGGTATCAATCACGTTCTGAACCATCTGGCTCCGCCACGTGGCATAGGTGGTAGCCGCCACACTGTGCTGGATTTCCGCGGCTGAGGGTTCGGGTAAATTGCGCCAGTCTTCATCCGGGTCATACCCTTCGCGGATCCCCGTTGGAGAGCTGAAATCCCAGCCCTGAAACCGTTCGACGGCTTCGCGGATTCCAGCATCCTGACCGAGTGCTTTCAAGGCATCTGGGGCACTGGCGGCTGAGGCATTTTGGAAGGCGGTCAAAATGTAAGGCGTCAACACTTCGGCATCCAGCATTTGATGGTTGTGCTGCATCGCCTGCAAATCCTGGAGTGAAACCTTGCCTCCGCCCGCCAGTCTGGCCTGCAACAGGCGCTGAATCCGGCCCTGACGGTTGCCGTCCGCATATCCGGGGCTGAGGTAATAAATCCCGCCGCCTTTCCGAAGCTGATTCAACGGGTTGTTATCAAACGACGTCCCAACCGGATCCTGGTTGCAATTGGTGATAAACCCGGCTGATGGATTGACGACCTGGGGCATTTCGGCAAACGGCAGAATTTCATAATTCAGTGCCTGCCCTGGCTGACGATTGGTCACCGGAAGCCACTCGTTTTTGCGGGCGCCAGTTCCATCGCGCAGGAGAAACGGCGGCATCCCGTCTACGCGACCCAGCTTTTGCAAATCTTCGCGGAGCGGCAATTCGGCACTGGTGAAGTACCCAATGTTTCCGTCCCTATCGGCACAGGCAAAGTTCTGCGCCCCAAAGTCAAAAAACTGCAGTCCTTCCTTAAATTCTTCGACTGAACCGGCGCGATTCCAGGATAGAAACGCGTCGAGTTCGCGGGTGGCTCGAAATCCTGAATACTGAATGCTGATGCCGACGCCTTTGGTTTTCTTTTTGGAGTCGGGGACCAGGTTGATAATCGGCCCGTTGTTCCGGCGCGGGAGCAACACCACAACGGCGGCCTGGGGTGGAACCGTCGCGGTTTCCAGCGTGTCAGCCGTCCCATCGCCAATCCGGTTGACGCGGTAGGTTTGCGGCAGCACGATGACGGGTTCTTTCTTTCCGTTGAATTTGGAAAATTTCGGCACTGAAGTTTTGCGGTCCAGCACCAGTTCTTCCTGAAACGCGTCTCCGGTATCGAGAATGTTGACCGTGGCGCCCCAGCAAATCCGGTCATTGGCGCCGAGCACCACGCCGGGAATGCCTGGAAACGACACGCCGTTGACGTTCATCGGCCCGCGTTCGGGGTCGTTGGCAACATTGAGATGGATTTCATACCAGACCGAAGGCGTGCTCAATGAAAGATGCGGGTCACTGGCCAGCATCGGGTTGCCGGTTGTCGTGTGGTCACCGCTGACAATCCACCAGTTGCTGCCTTTTGGAAACGCCGAACGGTCAAAAATCCGCTGTAAATATGGATCGGATTTGACTTTATCAAGCCACTGGGCCGCCAGTTGGAGGCTTTCGGGCTGGATTTCAGTCGAAGCGGCTTTCACTGAAGCAATCAAATCTTGGAGCGGTCGAGGGTCAACGGTTGAGGGCCGAAGGCCAGCTTTTTCAAAAAAATCCGGGATTGAGGGCGACGCTTCAAACGGCGCGCTACGGAAGACATCTTCAAAAAATAGCTTTGTCCCGTCAAACCCGCCCCGCTGACCGGCTTGCTGGAAAATCCCAAGCGCCAGCGACAGGCTCAATTCCAAAGTCACGTCAAAAGACAGACTAAATGCCGTCGCCTTGCCAATCGTCAGGCTATCAAGCGGCGTCCAGCGTGGAATCTGGGCGCGACTGAGTTCCAGGGCCTGATATTCGGGCGACAGCGGCAGGGTTGGATCATCAAGGAAGGCATTGACGCCGTCGGCATAGGCTTGAAGCCCCGCCCGGATTGACGCCGAATACCCCGGCAGCGACTCTTCCGCCCCGCGCCGCAACCCAAACAGCCGAAGCTGGGTATCGCTTTCAAGCCCAGCACTTCCAACCATTTCAGCGAGCGTACCGCTGGCCTGGCGGCGATTGAAATCCATTTGGAAAAAGCGATCTTGCGCCTGAATGTAGCCCATCACCAGATAGGCGTCGTGGTCATTCTGGGCATAAATATGGGGAATGTGTTCCTGGTCGCGCACCAGTCTCACTGGGGCCATTAAACCGGGAAGCTTTGAACTTTGGAGCAGTGTCGTCGAACGTGTTCCGGCAGGCGCGGCGCCCGATACAGGCCGAACGCTCGGACCAACCGCAGGAACAACCGTCTGAACCAGCAATATAATGGCAAAAAGCCAGGTTAGCTTGCGCATGGAGATCCTCCCTGATGGGTATGGTGGGTGAAGGCTAAAAACGGGCAACTTGCGGAGAAAAAAGCGGACTGAGCATATGAAATGCGTCAGGAAAGAGTAGCGCAAACCGACTGACGGTTCACTGAAATAACTTCGTCAACTGAAACGAATTTGAATTTTTTTCCGTGTATTCCGTGTATTCCGTGGTTTCTTATTCTGAAAATCTGTATTTCCAATCCTTACTAATTCATCTCGCCTTGAATCACAAACGGCGCCCAAAAATATGGCGCTGACCACTGTTTACCGCGCAGGAGTTCAAGCTGGGCTGCCCGGAGCGCCGCCGCCGGTGTCATTTTGGCGCGTAGCATTTTGGTGTAAAACCGGGTCATCAGGTCCGCCGTGGCTTTGTCGCTCACGCTCCAGAGACTGACCGTCACCCGTTTGGCCCCGGCGTAGAAAAACCCCTGTGTCATTCCAACCAGACCTTCTCCGCGAATGTCTTTTCCAAGGCCGGTTTCACAGGCGGAAAGCGTCACCAGTTCGGCATTCAGATTCAGATTATAGAGATCAATTGCCCGCAGAAATCCATCTTCAAGCTGCCCCTGTTCATTGACCAGCGAGAGCACGAGCGATGAAAGCTCGGGGCGTTCCGTATCGAGCAGACCATGCGTGGCAAAGTGGACAAATTGATAGGTGTCTAACTCGCCCTTGTGAACGGTCTCGACGCTGGCGGCAAAATCCGTTGCTTTCATCACACTGGCGGCTTTTGGAACCAGAGCGGCAATCTGGTCGGCTTCGGTTCGGGTAAATGGCAGCCGGGGAATGCGCAACCCGCTTCGAGTTTCCGTGGAGGCGGTGTCTTCGGTCCGTTCGAGCAGACGCAGGGCAATTTGTTCCTGTTTTAAACCATTTAATGAATCAGTTTTTCGAGCCTCAAGCTTGCCGCGAATCGGTTCCATTCGTTCGTCATCCGTACCACCGAAAACCGGGTCCGCCAGGATTGCCAGCGTTTTGGCTGCCGGTTTGCGTCCGGC
>CAZXCE010000728.1:0-4189 GCA_964639175.1 uncultured Clostridia bacterium | reverse complement strand
CGGCTAGCTGGTTTCGGAGGTAATCTGTGAAACCCAGGGTTCCGGGTTCCGGGTTCCGGGTTCCGGGTTCAGGGTTCAGGGTTTGGGGTTCCGGGTTCCGGGTTCCGGGTTCCACGGCGGGAGAGAGACGCAGGTGTTCGATAGGGTTTTCAATGGAAAGGTGAGCCTGTTGAACTGTGAGGTGATTGAGTTGATCAGAGTCTGGGCCGGAACCCGGAACCCGGAACCCGGAACCCTGTTTTTCAGAGTCTGGGCCGGAACCCGGAACCCGGAACCCGGAACCCGGTTTTTCCATCCAATACCGCTCGCGCTCAAACGGATAAGTTGGGAGCGCAATTCGGTGAAAGCGTTCATTTGGTTCATGATACAGTGTTTCTAAATCAAGGCTGGTACCGGGAACGGGTTGTTCTTCAAGAAAACGGGTCAGATTTTCGAGCAACTCAGGAGTTGACCGGGCTGGTATGACAACCTGATGTCGAAATCGCGACCGCCCGACAAAGCTGGTAAAACACAGGTTTCCTAAGTCCAGGGCCGGGTTTGTTCTGACAAAGTTCACAAATCGGCTGGCCAGTGTTTTTACGGCAGATTGGGTCGGTGCCGAGAGCCAGAGACCATGTTCAACCGGTTCAACCAGTTCTGAGCCTGATGCCGGGTGCGGGATGGCTGGAGCTTCGGCCAGTATGATGTGCGCATTTGTCCCACCAAAACCAAAGGAACTCACCCCGGCGATTCGAGTTTTTCCCGGAGGAACTTCCCAGGTACATCCGCTTGGACGAATGACAAGCGCTGTTCCCAGCGAGATATTCGGATTCAGCGATTCAAAATGGAGGTGAGCCGGAAGGTACTGGTACTTGAGCGCGAGGACCGTTTTGATGACTCCGGCAATTCCGGCGGCGGCTTCCAGGTGGCCAAGGTTGGTTTTGACTGAGCCAAGGACACAGGGGAAATCTTCGGGGCGATGGGGTTCTAGCACATTTCGCAGGGCTAGAACTTCAACTGGATCACCAAGCGGTGTTCCTGTTCCGTGGGCCTCGATGTATGAAACTTCAGATGGGGAAACTTTTGCATTTTCAAGCGCCTGCCGGATGACAGCCTGCTGTGATGAACCGTTTGGCGCCGTTAACCCGTTGGTGCGTCCATCCTGATTGGTGGCCGAACCACGAATCACGGCCAGAACAGGAAGTTGTTCCCGCAGTGCTGCTGCCAGCGGTTTGAGAATCACCACGCCGACGCCTTCAGACCGGACATAGCCATCCGCCCTGGCGTCAAAGGTTTTGCACCGACCATCCGCCGCCAGCATATTGGCTTTGGCAAACGTCAGCGAAAGCTCCGGCAAAATCATCAGGTTGACGCCCCCGACAATGGCGAGGCTTGATTCCCGGAGCCGCAGGCTCTGACAGGCTTGATGAATGGCGACCAGCGATGACGAGCAGGCCGTGTCAATCGCCATACTTGGCCCTTTAAGGTCAAAGAGATACGAAATCCGGTTGGCCGCAATGCTCAGCGCGTTGCCGGTGCCGATATACGGGTCCAGTTCGGTTTGATCTGCCAGCGAGAGACGACTGTAATCAGTGGTACTGATGCCGATAAACACACCGGTTTGCGAGCCGGCCAGCCGGTCAACGGCAATACCAGCCTGTTCGAGGGCTTCCCAGGTGACTTCGAGCAAGATCCGATGCTGAGGATCCAGGCGATTGGCTTCACGCGGGGTAATCCCAAAAAATCGGGCGTCAAATTCGTCAATTCGGTCTAAAAAACTGCCATATCGCCAGCGTGAGTCAGTTGCCGCTGATTGATCCGGCTCAATGAAAGTTCCGCATTCGATACGATTTTGGGGAACTTCGGTCACGGTATCAACGCCCGTGCGGAGTGCCTTCCAAAATGAGTCTGGCGAATCAATCCCGCCTCCAAACCGACAGCCGATGCCTACCACCGCAATCAAATCAGATTCAGGAAAGTCTTTTTCGTCAGAAGGTTTGAGTGTGGGCAAGGGTTCATTGGCCAGAAAGTGAGCGACGGACTCAATTGTCGAATGATCCCACACCAGCGTGGGTGAAACCGGAATACCGAGCCAGTCTTCAAGTTCTCCGGCCAGTGCCACGGCATCTACCGAAGAAAGGCCATATCTGGCAAATGATTGTCGGACATCAACTTCTGAGGCCGGAATTTTGGCTAACGTCGCAATCCGATTGATCAACCAGTGAGCGATGTCACGCCCTGGCTGCGACCAGTTTCCGGCTGATTGAAGGATAGGAAGTGGTGTTTCATCCAGGAGAACTTCTGCCGCAACCTGTTCTGAACTGGCTTGCCACAGGCCGCCAGCAACAATTTCGAGTTCATTGGCCAGAAAGGCGGCTTGTGTCGCTTTGCGGCGGATTTTCCCACTCGTGGTTTTGAAAATACTGCCCGGTTTGATGATGGCAATGGCGTGGCATTGAAGGTCGTGCCCCTGGGCAATCGCTTCCCGAATGGTGGCGAATACCCCAGCCAGATCAGGTTTTTGACGGAATTCAAGCTCCTGAACCACCACCAGTTGTTCGCTTCCAGCCACGTCCACTGTAAATGCCGCGCCGCTGCCAGCCCGGAGCGCCGGATGGCATTGTTCAACCGTGAGTTCAATATCTTGCGGGTAATGATTTTGGCCGTGGACAATGATCAGGTCTTTGATTCGACCCGTGACAAAGAGTTCTCCCTGGTCAAAAAAGCCCAAATCGCCAGTTCTCAAAAACGGACCTTCCCCCGTCTCAGCCAGAAATGCCTGAAAGGTGGCGGCGGTGTCTTCGGGGCGATTCCAGTAGCCGTGAGCGACGGTGTTTCCACCGACCCAGATTTCACCGATTTCAAGATCCTGACAGGGGGTGAGTGTGGTCTGATTGACCACCAGGAGGCGTTGTTCAAACAACTGCTGCCCGCATCCAACCAGAGTTTGAGTATCGATTTCACCTGGATCAGCCGGGACAATCTGATTTTGCTTAAAAGGCTCGGAAAGAATAGTTTGGGTGATTGGACGTGCGCTGGCTAATCCACCAGCCGCAATCAGTGTCGTTTCGGCCAATCCGTAGCATGGGTACATTGCCTCTGGTTGCAACCCACAGCGAGCAAAGGCTTTGGAAAAAGCTTCAATGGTTCCCGCGCGAATGGGTTCGGCACCATTGAAAGCAACTTTCCAGCAACTCAAATCAAGCGTGTCTTTTTCAGCTTCCGTAATTTTGCGGACACACAGGTCAAAGGCAAAATTTGGCCCGCCGGAAATATAAATCCGATGTTTGGAAATAACTTTGAGCCAGCGAACAGGCCTTTGCAAAAAAGCCGTTGGCGGCATCAACACGCATTCAAACCCGGTATAGAGTGCCTGCAGCATCGCAACCAACCCCATATCGTGGTAGGGAGGTAGCCACAACGTCAATTTTCTATCCGGCGCACACTTCATTGCCCGGCGGATGGCTTCTTCATTTGCCATGATGTTGCGGTGACTGACCATCACCCCGCGTGGAGTGCCAGTTGAACCCGAGGTGTACTGCAAAAAGGCAAGCTCATGGTCAGATGGTGCCGGGTGAACCCAGTTTTGTTCCCACCCGGCATCCAGGGTATCAGTCTCAACCCAGGCCAGTTGTTGTAAATCCGGAGTCTCAGTCAGGGTTCGTTGGATTTTTTCGAAAATAGAAGCGGTCGTCAGCGCAATGTTGGCTTGCGCATCGGCTGAAATTGCCTGGATTCGAGAAAATCCGCGATTGGGGCGAGGTGGATAAGCCGGGACAGCAATCATGCCGGCATACAGGCAGGCCATAAACGCGGCGGTATAGTCCAAACCCGGTTGAAACAGGAGCATCACCCGGCTACCACGCGGTGCAAGGCTTTGCAGGTGCGCTCCAATCGCCCGCGCCTGACGGTCCAGTTCGAGGTAGGTAATCGGCACTTCTTCGGTTTCTCCGGTTGGGAGAAACACATAGGCCGTTCGGTCAGGCTGGTGCTCAGCACGCCACCGCAACACTTCAATCAGGTTGGCATGCGAGTGCAGGGGTTCAGTAAACTCTCTGGCTGTCATGGGTTGTGCGTGAGGTGGATGAAAATCCCAGGGCTGAGGGCTGAAAAACCAGGGCTGAGGGCTTGGGGCTGAGGGCCTGGGGCAATTGAAGGGATGAGGGATGAGGGATGAAAGAAAACCAGTTCTTCAGCCCGAAAATCTTCA
>CAZXCE010000727.1:0-4197 GCA_964639175.1 uncultured Clostridia bacterium | reverse complement strand
GCTTGGTTTTTGGTGCTTGGTTCTTGGAAACTATTGATTTATAAGCACCAAGTACTAAGCACCAAGAACCAGTTTTTCATTCTCAATTCTCAATTCTCAATTCTTCATTCTTCATTCTGTATTCTCTGAACCCTGAACCCTGAACCCTAACTGGTATGAATGAAAAACTTATTGTTGCACTCGATGTGGCTACACGGGCTGAAGCCGTAACGCTGGTTGAAAAACTGGCGGGTGTGGTGAGCTTCTTCAAAGTTGGAAGTCAGTTGTTTACTTCGGAAGGGCCTGGGCTGGTGCGAGACATCCTGAGCCAGAACGTCCGCATCTTCCTGGATCTCAAGTTCCATGATATTCCAAACACAGTGGCGGAAAGCGTGATTGCCGCGACCCGGCTTGGTGTGACGATGCTCAATGTCCACGCCAGCGGCGGAAGCGTCATGATGATGGAAACAAAGCGCCGATTGACTGCTGTGGTTGAAGCTGAAAATTTAACCTTACCCATGGTCATTGCAGTAACCGTCCTGACCAGCAGTGACCAAAACACAATGGATGAACTTGGGATTGCGCAAACTCCGGCAGGACAGGTTGTCCGGCTGGCCAAATTAACCCAGGAATCGGGTCTTCACGGGGTTGTCGCCTCGCCCAGGGAAATTACTTTGATCCGCGAGGCTATTCCAGACCCGACTTTTCACATCGTAACGCCAGGTGTTCGACCGGTGTGGGCCGCCGCCAATGACCAGAAACGAGTCATGACCCCCGGAGAAGCCATCCGTGCTGGAGCTTCGTACCTCGTTGTTGGCCGACCGATTACAGCCCATCCTGATCCGGCTGAGGCTGCCGCCAGGGTGATTGAGGAAATGATATCGTCTGAGGGCTGAGGGCCTGGGGCAATTGAAGGGATGAAGGATGAAGGATGAAATAAAACCAGGTCTTCATCCCTCAGTCCCAAACCCTGAGCCCGATGTTCTTCAGCCCCAAGCCTTCAACCCCAGGCCCCAATGAAATTACATCAATCGTAGGGAATTATTATGCGCAAAGTATTGATTCTGATATTGCTGATGGTGGTATTCGGGGCCGGAACCGTCGTTCCGGTCGCTGCTCAGCGACGTGGTGCAGCCGCCCAACCGGCGCTGAATTCAACCACGGCTGAAATCGGATCGTTTCACCACCTCACGGTTGGCGAAAAATTAAGTTATACCGTCAAACTCAACGACGTGGGCGCCGCACGCCTGATGCTCGAAGTGGCTGCCAAAGGAACCTTTCATGACCAGGAGGGCTATCAGGTAACCACCAAAGTTGAGACGATTGGTCTGATCCGCAAGACGATGATCGAAGTCAACGACCTTTTTACCACCTACCTTGATCCAAAAACCCGGCTTCCATACCGGGCTGAACGTGATATTCAAGAAGGTCAACGCACTGAAAACGGTGTGGTGGTGTTTGACCACTCAAAGCTGAAAGCTGAAATTGATGGTAAAACCACCGTCACGCTGAAAAAACCCACGTTTGACCTTCCTGGTTTGATGTGGGCGATTCGCAACCTGAACTTTAAAGGTGGGAAGACCCAGAAACTCAATGGGCTTGATACCCGCGCCGGGAAGCTGTTTCTGGTTGAAGTCGAGCAGCTTGGCACCGAAAAACTGACCGTTGGTGGGGAAGAACTCGAAACTGTCCATCTGGCCGTTCGCCCTCAGGACAAAGCCGGCAATCCATCTGACACCATGCAGATTCGGATGTGGATCAGCAATGATTCCAAACGCCTGCCCCTCTTAATGAAAGCCACGCCGCCATTTGGTGAAATTCGCGCTGAACTGGCTGCTCTTCCAGGTGCCAGTACCAAACCTGAGAAGAAAAAAGCCGCTGAAACCAATTAGGGCTGAAGACCTCGGGCTAAGGGCTGAGGTCTGAAAAACCTGGGGCTTGGGGCTAAAGAATTTAGGTAAAAATCAAACGGGCTGAAGACTATGGGAATGATACCCCCTCGTCTTCAGCCCGTTTTCTTCAGCCCTCAGCCCCAATTATGGTTCAAATCGAACACCGCAGTACCAGCAGAATTCAGGCATGCCGGTTGGTGTTTTATTGGCATCCTGTCCAATTGATTGGGGGCTGCCACAAGCTGAACAGAACCCATCTTGAAGGCGAGGCACTTTTCCTTTGACTTCGGCCACAACTGGCGGGGCCGGTGTGGAGCCCATCTTCACCGTTTGATCCGGATTAAATTCTCCGCCGCTGACCGGAGGGTGTTGGATTCCCTGAGGTGGTGTGTTGGTCAGTGATAACCCGGCAAAGGTGCTATAACGCTGGGTGGAAGGTGGGGCTGAGCGAGGTGTATCCGGTTCTGAAAGCGGTGAGGTAGAGGATGGTGTCGGCTCATTTAACGACAATCCAGCAAAGGTACTGTACCGCTGGGTTGATGAAATATCTTCAACCTTATTTCTGGCAGTTGGCGGTTGGGTGAATGCTGCCGTTGGCGACGAGGCTGGAAGCGGTGTTGTTGATTTTTGCTCGCCCAATGATAACCCGGCAAAAGTGCTGTACCGCTGAGTTGAATCAATTGGTGTTTCAGCGGATGGTGCCGGGGATTGAGGCGCTGGTGGGGAAGGCGGCACCGGGGGTAGTGGACTGCCGAGTGATAATCCGCCGAAGGTGCTGTAGTTACTTTCCTGAATATTTGGTTTGTTCGTGCTCGGTGGGGCTGGGGCAAACAACGGGTCTTCATTGGGGTTATATCGCTGGGTGGCCCCAAGTCCAAGCAAGCCCATTGATGGAGCGGGTGGTTCAGGTGCGGGTGGTGGAGGCGCAACTGGCGGCGGCGGGACTGGCCGCGCCGGTGAGGGAGTTTCTCCCAGTAAAAAACTGGCGGCTTCCTCAGCACTGACTCGTTGCGTCGAACCTTTTCCCATCAAGCCCGAGCTGAAATCTGGTGCCAGTGACATACCTTCGTTGACTGGCGGCGGCGGTGGCGGCGGTGGCATGGGCACATCAAAGGCGAATGCCGCAGCTTCTTCAGATGATACCCGCTGAGTTGCCCCTCGTCCCATCAACCCAGATCCGCCAAATGGTTCTGCGGGTGGCGGTGGTGGTGGGACAAAGAGTGGTGGTGCGGCTGGTGGCGGCTCAGGTGCTGGCAAATCAAGTGGGTCTTCAAATGGATTGTACCGCTGAGTCACTCCACCACCCATGAGACCATGCCCGGATGGAACCGGTTTTCCGGCTGCCATCGGTGGTGGCGGTGGCGGAAGGGTTGCGGAAAGAGTTGGTGGCGGTGGTGGCGGGAGCGGCGGAACTGGACGGGCAGCAGGCGCTGGTGGTGCTGGCTTTGGCGGCGGCGGCGGCGTAAAAGCTTGTGGTGCTGGTGTTGGTGCTGGCGGAGGCGGCATCAACACTTGTGGTGCGGGTGCTGGCGCTGGCGGAGGCGGCATTGGAGGTCGGGCACCGGTTGCGACCGGGCTGCTCATTGGCGGCGCTGGCGCCGGCATCGGTGCCGGGCTGGCCGTTGGCAATTTCACCGGGCTTGATTCGTAGGATGGGGCGTTTGGTGCCGCCAACGAGGAACTCAGCGTCTTCGGTGTCTGGTAGGTTTCTTCCTGTTGGGCCAGCAAATCTGCCAGAGCCCAAAAACTGCCGCCCCCAAGTGCCACGCCCAGCCCAATGAGCGCACCGCCCAGGCTGGGATTGATGAAGCACAAGGCTGCCCCGCCTAACCCACAAATGGCCGCAGCGATGGCCCCAATTCGAAGAAGTGATTTGTTAAGAAACATAGGTGGTCTCCTGCCGCGTCTAAAAAATCAGATTCTGGGGGAGTGCGGCGGCTTGACGCCGCTTTCGCCGGTAGCGGCTTGATGTTGTGTGTGGAGTGCGGCGGCTTGACGCTGCATAAACTGGTACAGAAAAAGGGGATTGGTGTGACGTTGCTGAAGATCAAAAGCGGCGTCAAGCCGCCGCACTGCAAAAGTATACCGCTGATTTTGGTCGCCACCAACTAATTTCTCGGGACATTCTCATTCAGGGGCAGGGAGACAGGGAGACAGGGATGACAGGATGATAGAGTGATAAGATGACTGCGTGACAGGGTGATAAGATGACTGCGTGACAGGGAGACAGGGAGACAGAGTGACTGGGCAACTATAGCTCTTCAGAAAAAGATTTCCGCCTGGGAACGCCGGCATCCTGCCGGCAATTGATTGGGTCTGAAGAGCA
>CAZXCE010000726.1:0-4208 GCA_964639175.1 uncultured Clostridia bacterium | reverse complement strand
GGTTCCAGGTTCCAGGTTTTCGAAACCAAGAACCAAGAACCAAGAACCAAGAACCAAGAACCAAGCACCAGGAATCAATCTATTCTTCATTCTCAATTCTTCATTCTTCATTCTTCATTCTCAATTCTTCGCTCCGTCTGGAGGAACTATGTCTGCTGTTGAACCCAAACCTGTTCTCCAACTCCCAGTGCAAGATCCTGAACTGGTTCGCTTTACATCTTATTCCGGCAATTTTCGCTGGGAGGGAATTGCAACCAAAGAATACAAGCCTTCAGAAGGCGACATGCCTGGATTTTGCGGTATCCTGCGGCAGACGTTGTTTGGACAGCCGGAAGATGCGGTCGGCTTTGAAGTCCGGTATTTTGAAATTGAGCCAGGTGGATGGTCTTCGCTGGAGTGCCACGGCCATTCGCACGCAGTGATTGGATTGCGCGGCAAGGGGCAGATTCTTCTGGGGAGTGACGTCAAACCACTGGGATTTCTGGACTTAGCCTATATTGGTCCGAATCAGATCCATCGGTTGGCGAATGAAAGCAACGAAACATTCGGCTTTATTTGCATTGTGGATAACCAGCGTGACCGGCCATTGAGCCTCAACCCGGAAGATGTGCCACATTTGATGGCCAATCCAGAGACCGCACGACTGGTCAAACGGTCAATTCCTGAGTAATATGTTCGGAGTTCAGGCTTTCTTGCACACACTTTCTAGCGTGTTGGTTCAAGTCCTGATTCAATTTACCTCCAATTTTTTCAGATACGCGTACCCATTGAACTCCGAAACCTTATGCACACCGAAGCCATTACTCATCTATCTGACAGCGACCCCAGGCTGGCCAAAGTCATCGAACGTGTCGGCGAATGCCTCTATCGTCCGACACCTACGATCAAACCGTTTGATTCACTGGTCAGTGCCATTATTTACCAACAACTCTCCGGCAAAGCCGCAGGGACAATCCATCAACGGTTTTTGGATCTCTATGGCGGCACAACGCCAGAACCAAAACGGGTGCTTGAAACGCCCGATGAAGACCTCCGCAAAGCTGGGATTTCCCGCCAGAAACTTGGATACCTGAAAGATCTGGCGGCCAAGTTTGAAGGCGGAATTGTTCCAGTTGACGATCTCAAGGAACTCGATGACGAAGCCATGGTCGAAGCCCTCACCACGGTCAAAGGCATTGGCCGCTGGACGGTGCAAATGTTTCTGATTCGACTGGGACGGCTCAACGTGCTTCCAGATGCTGATTTGGGAATTCAAAAGGCGATTAAGGAAGCCTATGAACTCGACTCGCTCCCGGCGCCAAAGGAAGTGGTCAAAATCGGCGCCAAATGGCAACCGTATTGCACGATTGCCTCGTGGTATCTGTGGCGAAGTATTGACGGTTAGAAAGAAGACAGCCAAAAACTATGGTGAAACCAATCTATCAAGACCCGCAAATTATTGAAAATATTCTCAAAACCTGCCGTCGTGTCGCGGTTGTCGGATTGTCACCAAAGCCGGATCGTCCAAGTTATGGAGTGAGCGAATACCTGCTTGAAACTGGTTATGACGTAATTCCGGTGAACCCAACTGCCAAAGAAGTGTTTGGGAAGACCTGTTACCCAAACCTGATTGCGATTCCAGACGGAGTTGATCTGGTCACCATTTTCCGCCGCCCGGAAGACGTTCCGGAAATTGTCGAAGAGGCCATTGCCAAAGGGGCCAAAGCCGTCTGGATGCAGTTTGGTGTCATCAACGATTCGGCTGCCGAACGCGCCCACAGTGCCGGGCTGGATGTCGTGATGGATTGCTGCATGTCGGTTGAACACGGTCGCCGCCGTCGGGCTGGAAAGCTTTAGAACCGGGTTCCGGATTCTGGGTTCCGGGTTTTCGAATTATTATTCGTTGATGTCCTTGATGTCCTTTATGTCCCGTTGGTCCTTTTAAGATGCCGAACCTCAAAGGAGCCTTGCGGCCATGCAAGTTGATAACGAACTCATCATTGAAACCCCAGAGCACGTTCAGCTTCGATTTGTGCTGGCCAGTGTGGGCACGCGGTTTCTGGCTGCCTTGATTGACCATTTGATCCAGGGTGCGGCGATTATTACCATTCTGATCCTGGTGTATGCGGCTTATAACGTGTTCGATTTTTTCAAATCAGCCGGAAACTGGGCTATCGCCGCCGTGGTGTTTGTGATCGGCGGCTTGATTTTGCTCATTATTGGGTATTTCACGTTGTTTGAAAGCCTCTGGAGTGGGCAAACCCCAGGGAAACGCTGGATGAAACTCCGTGTGATCCGCGAAGATGGCCGTGCCGTCGGCTTTTTCGAAGCACTGGTCCGCAATATGCTCCGGGTGATTGATTTGCTGCCGTCAGGGTACGCGATTGGCGTGGTGACGATCATCGTCAGCGACCAGTCACGCCGCATCGGTGACTATGTTGCCGGTACCGTTGTGGTTAAAGAACGCGCCTCCGAAGCGCCATCACTCTCTGAAGTGCTTGACCGTCACGAGCGTGAAACCCGCCGCAATGGGAGCAACCGACCAGCGTTGCAACTGGACATCCGCCAATTGACGAAACAGGAATTTCTCATCGTTGAAAAATTTCTTGCCCGCCGAAATGAAATCCCCCAACAATCCCGCCCCCATGTCGCCGCCCGAATTGCCATCCCACTTCTGCAAAAGTTTCAGGTAATGTCAGTTGAAAGTTATGAGGCGTTCCTGGAAGATGTAGACCGCCAGTACAAAGCCAACGCCAAATATTTGGTGGACTAGTCAATAGACTCGGCCCTCAAGGGCCGAGCTTGAGTCGTGCACCCACGACGCCATCCTCACGGATGGCCCACCGTGGTGGCGTTGCCTCAGGCTTCGGTTGACCAGACCCCCGTGCAAATCACGGGAAACGATTGGGAAGAATCGATAGGTACCAGCGGATGCCGCCTCAGTCCGTTGCTCTACGGTGACAGGTTAAACCGGAATGGGAGTCAGTTCCAGTGCTTGTCACAGCAAACCTTCCCGAATCCGGTCGAGAGGACGACGGATTCGACCGACGGTCACAGTCGCGCTCGATACGCAGTACTCTCCGCAAGGGGATGGTGAGGGGTTTTTTCCCTCACGATGGCGAGTGGAGGGAGTTCGCTCCTTCCATTGGCTGTTCAATATTGATTCAACGCTGGAGCGGCGTTTCCTCCCGGTCCTGAAGGACCAGGTCTCCACGCCGAAGATAGGATGATGAAATTTGAATGATGTGAAATGAAAGAGCGAAATAGTTGTAAATCAACGAAATAGCTTCTTCATTCTTCATTCTTCATTCTTCATTCTTCATTCTTCATTCTTCATTCTTCATTTTCCATCACAGGCGGTATCCCTCCATGACCTGGTTTAAGCGCAAGAAAAAAGCAACCGAAGACCTGCCCGCAGCGGCTGAACGCACCGTGAAAACGGAAGGGCTCTTTGTCAAATGCCCGAAATGCAACACGACGATCTTCAAAAAGGATTTGATGGCGAACTGGAATGTCTGCTCGCATTGTCGTCATCACATGAAACTCTCAGCCCGCTATCGGCTGGAGATGATGTTTGACGAAGGCAGCTACGAACTTTTTGACGAGAACGTGATTTCAACCGACCCGCTGAATTTTGTTGACACCAAGCCCTACAAGGACCGACTTACCTCGACACGAGCAGCAACTGGTTATAATGAAGCGGTGCTCAATGCCGAAGGGAAGGTAAATGGATCTCCCGTCGTGATGAGCGTGATGGTGTATGAATTCATCGGCGGCAGCATGGGGGCAGTGGTTGGCGAGAAAATCACACGAGCTATCGAACGGGCAATTGCCAAACGCTGTCCGATTGTGATTACTTCGGCATCGGGCGGTGCCCGAATGATGGAAGGCACCCTCAGCCTGATGCAAATGGCCAAAATCAGTGCCGCACTGGCCAGGCTCGATGATGCCAAATTGCCGTTTATTTCAATTCTGACTGATCCGACAACCGGGGGCGTGACGGCGAGCTATGCGATGCTCGGTGATTTAAATATTGCTGAACCAGGCGCGTTGATTGGATTTGCCGGACCGCGAGTCATTGAACAGACCATTCGCCAAAAATTGCCGCCGGGGTTTCAAACCTCTGAATTCTTGCTTGACCATGGAATGCTGGATGCTGTCGTTGATCGGGTTGAATTGCGAAATTATATCATTCAGGCGCTTGAATTTATGACACCAGCCGTGAAGTG
>CAZXCE010000725.1:0-4212 GCA_964639175.1 uncultured Clostridia bacterium | reverse complement strand
CCAATTACCCGTAACTTAACATGTTATGGCTAAAGACAAGGCGTGAGCGGGTGGGTTGCCACGGCGAGGAAGTTCCACTTTTGGCAAATGGTTAACCCCGATAAGTACCTTGTCATAAATTTTCTGAGATATTGGGTTTGGTCAGTGCTTGATTCTTTTCCGTGTTTTCCGTGTTTTCCGTGGTTAAAATGTTTGGAAATTTTCGGTAAGGTACTTAATGTGTCTATTGAGGTCGTGGTATGGCATTTTTTCTCAAAGCTGAAAAACATCCAACCCGGTGTGAAATTTGCCACCAATCAGATCAATTTGACCCGGTTGCGAATCACTGCACGCGATGTCAGGGCGTGGTTAAGCGTCACCGACCGGCTTCACAAAGGGTGGTGTGGAAAATATTTGCCGGGGTTGGATTGGCGCTGATTGTGATTGTGTCACTGGGTGCCGGTGCGATCACGCTGTGGGTGTCGTGGATTCGGTCACTTGAAAAACAGCCACCTCCAATCGTGAAAGAAATTGACCCGGTTCGTCCCCTGACAGTTGATCTGCTGACAGAACAGATCAATAAAAATCTGACGCCAGGCACATCGGACGTCCCGCAAGTACTGAATTTCTTAGAAACTCGAACCCTCCAGCACGATCCGCTCAAGCCAGTTACCGCTGACGATGTTTTTTGTACTGAAAATCGAAGCCAGGACCTCAAAGAGTCGCACTATCTAATTATTGAGACAAATATCAAACAGCAAATTACCGCCTGGACGCCGATTACAGGCCGCAATTACCTCCATCACTGGATTATCGTCATGCGGTTTTACTTTGATGAAAACCAAAAACTGGTCTGTTCAAGTGTCTGCAATTGGCCAGTCAGCCCAAACTTTCCCCGCCCACCCGCCTGACGATCACGGTTTTTTCCTATACCCGAGTTTTAGTGGTTTCTGACAGGGTGAGTATTTCCAGTCGAATTTTCTGAAGACCTGATTTCCATCTGGCATTTCCACCTTCTTTCCACTAGATTGCGCAGCCAATACCTCAAAAAATTCTCTCGATGCCCCTCCTGATGCCAGTCAGGAGTTATTTTCTCTATGAAGCACATCAAATTTCTGCTCAGTGCATGCCTTTGCCTGTGGTTTTGGATTGTGCCAGTCACAGCCCAGGTTACCAGCTCGGCCATTACCGGCACCGTTCGGGATGAGTCACAACACCCGGTGCGTCAGACTGCGTTAACTGTGAAAAATCTGGAAACTGGCCTGACCCGCAAAACAGTCAGTGCTGATGATGGATCGTTTTCGATCTTTGGCTTGCCTCCTGGGAGGTATCTGGTTCAGGCCGAGAAATCCGGTTTTACCGACGCCCGGCTGGATGAACTGGTGACTTCGGTGGCCGAAGAAAAGAATATCCATTTGATTTTAAAGGTGATACCGGTTCAGGAAGTGGTCACAATCACCAGTGAGCCATCGCTGATCGAAGTGTCCACGTCAACCATCAGCGGTCTGGTCACTGATCGCCAGGTGCCGGCCCTCCCGCTCAATGGTCGTGATTTGACCCAGTTGATTTTGCTTCAACCCGGAGTCGTCAACAGTCGAGCCAGCGTGCAGTCAGGCAGCACCGGTCAAGGGTCGCGGTTTTCAGTTTCTGGCGCGCGTCCAACCCAGAATGTGTTTACGCTCGATGGCACGGTTATCAACGATGCGCTCAATAACACTCCCGGCAGTGCCCAGGGGTTGCTGATCGGTGTCGAAGCCGTGAAAGAATTTCGGGTTCTGGTCAACAATTATGGAGCGGAATACAGTCGGGCGGCAGGTGGCGTGTTTCTGGCGGTAACTAAATCTGGGAGCAATGACTTTCACGGTTCGGTGTTTGAATTTCTCCGCAATGATGTTTTCGATGCCCGGAACTTCTTTGATAAAGAAAAACCAGCCTTTCGCCGCAATCAATTTGGCGCGGCAGTTGGCGGGCCGATTGTCAAAAACCGGGTGTTTTTCTTTGCCAATTTCGAAGCCCTGCGCGAACGCAAAGGCATCACCCGCATTGCGATTGTGCCTGATGCCAGCGCCCGGATGGGAATCTTGCCGGGTGTGAACCCGATTTCGATTGACCCACGAGCCGTCCCAATTCTGGATTTATACCCGCAGGCCAATGGGGCTCAACTCAGTCGAGGAACGGCTGAATTTATTGGTACCACCAACCGGTTTTCAGATGCGAATTTCCTGACCAGCCGGTTTGACATCAATCTTTCGGATCGTGATTCGCTCTTTGGCACCTACACGATTGAAGATTCACAGCAGTTGCTCCCACGCAATTTTCCCGAATTTCCAAATCTTTCCGATAACCGAAAACAATATTTTACGCTTGAAGAAAAACACGTTTTTTCGCCGACGATTCTCAATGAAGCCCGGTTTGGGTTTGTGCGCACGTCGCCCTCCGAACTCGTGCCCGAAACCGACCGAACGTTGCAATTGATTGCTGGACAGGGACTTGGTGAAATCAACGTGTCCGGATTGACCGATATCGGTACTGACCGGACCAATCCGAAAATCTTTCGATTGAACCATTTCCAGTTTACCGACAACCTGATTATGACCTTTGGCCGCCACACGCTCAAAGTTGGCGGAAACGTGTCGCGATTCCAATTTAATGGCCAGTCAGACAGCCGAACCCGAGGGCAATTGCGATTTCGGTCACTGGCGGATTTACTCGTCTTTAAGGTGCGGGAGATTCAGGGGGCGTCGGCAGATTCAGATTTTATCCGGGGGATTCGCCAGACGCTGGTCGGATTTTACCTTCAAGATAATGTGCGGTTGACGGACCGGTTAACGCTGAATTTGGGGATGCGCTATGAAACGGTCACCACACCCAAAGAAGTCAACGGCAAAATTGCCAATTTGCGCAATATTTTAGACCCGGAAGTGACGGTTGGCGGTGATTATTTCACTCCGACGCGAAACAATTTCGCTCCTCGGGTGGGCCTGGCGTGGGATGTGACCGGACGGGGGAAAACCATTGTTCGCAGCGGGTTTGGGATGTTTTATGACCAGCCGCTCTTTCAAACATACCGCAATGCCATCTTCCGAACGTTGCCATTTGTGAACCGGGGCGTGATTGCCTCAGTGCCGATGTTGCCGGTCAATCCTGGGGCGTTTAAAGGTGCTGACCTGGCAACGGAGGCGGTGCAACCTGACCTCCGACCCAGCTACGTGATGCAGTACAACCTCAATATCCAGCAGGATTTCAAGGGGATGGTGGTCCAGGTGGCCTACCTTGGTTCACGAGGGGTCAATCTGTTTGGACAAGGTGATGTCAACACGGCAATTCCGCAACGACTGCCTGACGGACGCGAGTTTTTCCCCGAGGGCAGCAAACGGCGAAACCCGAAGTTTGGCGAAATCCGCCGGATTTTCCAGGGCTTTAACTCGCATTATCACGCCATCAGTGTGAATGCCCAGCAACGGTTACGGTATGGGCTCGATTTTCAACTGGCATACACCTATGGCAAATCCATTGATGAGCGGTCAGGTGTTGCGGGACGGCTGGAATTTTCCAATGGCCAGTCACGGGCGTTTGATCCGTATAATCGAAAACTGGACCGTGGATTGTCAGATTTTGATGTCCGGCACAGCTTTACCACCAATTTAATCTATCAATTGCCAAAGCTCGCAACCACCAACCCACTGCTGTCAAACTTGCTCAACGGGTGGCTGGTTTCAGGCATCGTATCGCTGCAGTCAGGGGTTCCATATTCACCAGTTCTCATTGGCGACCAGGATCAAGATGCCACGGATGCCAATGTCTCGCGCCCAGATGTAGTCCCAGGGGTGAGTTTTACCCCATCGAAAGGCCAGACCTCGACCCAGTGGTTTAATCTGGCAGCCTTTACCCCACCTCAACCAGGTGTCAGAGGGAATGCTGGACGAAATATCCTGATCGGACCCAATTACAAGAGCCTGGATCTGGCACTGGTCAAAGAATTCCTTTCTGACCGCCGGGTTCGGCTTCAATTCCGGGCCGAGTTCTTTAACGTGTTGAATCGAACAAACTTTGATATTCCATCCAATTCTGAAGAAGGCGAAGCCCTGTACACCTTCATTCCAGCGGATGACGATATTCCAGCCTCGTTTCAGCCTTCTTCGAGCGCCGGAAAAATCTTTAGCACTTCGGGGAACTCACGGGAATTGCAATTTGCGCTGAAGCTCGTGTTTTGAAACCAGGGTTCCGGGTTCC
>CAZXCE010000724.1:0-4225 GCA_964639175.1 uncultured Clostridia bacterium | reverse complement strand
GCCAGCAAACACTGATGGAAGGCATCGCCTCCGTTGCGAACCGGCACCACGACTGAAACCCTCAGAGGAGACGGGGTCGGCGGTTGGGGGTTGAGGGTCGGCGGTTGGGGGTTGGGGGCTGGAAGGTTCAACAGCGGGTCTCCTCGTTTGAAGACTTCCTGGCCCCCATCTCGATTGCCCCTCATCTTCTATGGTAATTCCTGATTATCCTGCCAACGGGTTATCTTCGCCGCCAAGGATGGCCAGGATTTCATCAAATTGAAAGAGCCGGACCATGTCCTTGAGATGAGTGCCTAAGACCGTGTTCTGGCCGGCAATGAGATTGCAGGCAGTTTGTGCGTTCGCAATATCACCATCAATCGCGGCCTGCCTCAACTGATCCAGCACTTCAGTATCAATGAGTGAAATCTGGCGCAGGGCCTTTTGAATGTCAATTTCTTCCCAGGTTTCAGGACATTCAAATTCAACTGGTTGATTCTCATAGACATACCGAACACCTAAATAGCCGATCATCTTTTCAAAAATGGTGTCTTCGCGGAACGGTTTGGCCACAAAGTCATCACATCCTGAATCAAAGGCGGCTTTGCGATCACTTTCTGCTGAATTGGCTGAAATCCCAATAATCGTGGTGCGAAACCGAAGCGGCTGGGTTCGGTCGTTGAGGAGTGCAAACTCAGTATGCCGGATGATCTGAGTCGCCGAGAATCCATCGGTTCCGGGCATCACCAGATCCATCCAGATCAAATGGGGCGACCAGTCCCGCCAGCAGGAAACGGCGGCTTCCCCGCTTCCTGCTTCCTGAACGTCAAATCCGATGAGGGTCAGCAGTCTCGCCAGCAGGGTTCGATCTTCCCACTTATCATCCACCACCAGAATCCGGTAGCGCGGTTGATCTGGCTCAAGTGCCACCACCCGGCGTTCGGGAAGCTGGAGTGAAGTTCCCATTGCGACCAGCAGTCGAACCTGAAAACAAACCCGGGTCCCCTGCCCACGCCGGCTGGTAATGGAAATGTCTCCGCCCATCAGCCGCACATAATTGCGGCAAATCAATAGCCCCAGGCCCAACCCTTCCTTCAGTTCCCGGCCACTTGTCGTTTGGGTAAATGGTTGAAATAACTGATCTATCTCCTGCTGGTCAATCCCGCTTCCGGTATCTTCAATCTCAAACACCACCTGCCCATCCTGCCACCGGGCGCGCACAGCAATCTGCCCGGCTTCGGTAAACTTAAAGGCATTTCCGACGACGTTCATTAAAATCTGGCGCAGCTTTCCTTCATCACCCCATACCCAGCGCGGAAGTTCTGGATCCAGTTCAAAAATCAGCCCCACCCTGGTTTCAGTCGCCCGGATCCGAAACATTTCCTCCAGGGTCAATAACAGCGTCTGCAGATTAAAGGTGGTTTCTTGAAGCGGAACCTGGCCGGATTCCAGTTTCGCGATAGCCAGGATGTCATTGATGAGCCCCAGTAGATTCTCACCACTGCGTTCCATCGTGCTCAGATATTTTCGCTGATTGGTCGTTAAGGTCGCATCTCGATCCAGCAATTGCAGAAATCCGAGAATCGCATTGAGCGGGGTGCGGAGTTCGTGGCTCATGTTGGCCAGAAAGAGGTTTTTGGACTGTGCGGCCTCTATCGCTTTTTGCTCGGCCAGAAATGACTGATGGCGCGATTCTGTCAGGGCCTGTTCCAGGTTTTTAATGTGTTCCAGCGAAGCAGCATAGAGCGCAGATTGTGCCTCAAGCTGCGCCCGCACAATCAAAAGCTGATCGTGTAAAGCTGTTACCTTAGCTTCTTTAAGTGCCAGGTCACCAGACCGATGGGCCAAATCTTCAGTCAGCCGGGATGCCTCCTGACGGGCAAACCGTACTTGAGCAGCCACCTGCCCCGGTTTGACTGAGGAGTAAGTCAGTATGTGTGAACGAAATCGGTTTGAATGACGTCGCTTGGCCAAGGTCTGAATCCCTGATTGGATGATTTGGATTGAAAGCAGCGGGGTGAGACATCCAGAATCTGGATAACGGGTTGCTTGCTTGCAGGACTGGTAGACAAATGATGAGGGATGAATTCTGAGTTCAAAAAGGCCCTTTTTGGATTGAGCCAGCATCATTCATCATTCATCATTCAGCATTCGTAAGAACTTGTGCTCACCGAAGGTGGTTGTTATATTGCGCCCCATTGTGTTTACAGGCAAGTAGTCACCTTAAATTCCGGGTTCCGGGCTCTGGGTTCCTCGAAAATCTTGGTTGGTCAACATCACGTCATTTCATACCTGTACCTCTGACAAAACCCTATGTCGCTTGTTTTCTGGTCTGGCATTCTTTTTCTCGCATACCTTTTGGGATCATTCCCTTCGGGGTATCTGATCGTCCGCTTGTTGACCCAGGATGATGTTCGCAACATTGGCTCAGGCAGCACCGGTGCCACCAATGTCACCCGCAAAGCCGGGGTCAAGGCGGGACTGATGACCTATGTGCTGGACGTCGGAAAAGGAATGCTTGCCGTCTATGTGGCCGGTCAACTCAGCGGACACAATGTCCATGTGATGGGAAGTGCCGGCGCCATCGCCATTCTCGGCCACATGTTTCCCATTTTCTTAAAATTCCAGGGCGGCAAGGGCGTGGCCACCGGCGTTGGCGTCTTTCTGCTCCTGGCACCAGTCCCAACCCTGGCCGTGTTTGCCGTGTGGGGACTGATCTTTGCCCTGACCCGAACCGTCTCGCTCGGCTCAGTTGTGGCAACTGGTTTGCTGCCAGTTGCAATTTGGGCTTTTGAAGGGGTCCTGGTTGGAAAACCAGCTTCGGTTTGGATACCTAAACTCTTGTGGGGATTGGGGATTGGCTTACTGATTATCTCTAAACACCACGAAAATATTCGACGGTTGCTTTCCGGCACCGAAAGCTCATTCAAAAAGCAAGGGAGCGAAGTCGCAACCAGAGCAAGCAGCGAGTAATACAACAAATCTCTTTTTATTTGAGAAACTGAGAGATATTCATCATTCAAGCAATGCAAGCAATGATAGATTTACAGGTGCTTCTCACTCCGGACTCTCGCTTTCGCTCTTTGTTTGACGACTTGCTACTTGCGACTCACGACTCGCTTTTTGTTGGCGACTCATTACCCACGTTTCATTCGCTTTTATGAAATCTGCAGAACACATTGCCGTTATCGGCGCTGGCAGTTTTGGAACCGCGCTGGCACTCAGTACCGCTCGATATGCCCCCGGCAGGCAAACCCTTGCGGGATGTTCGGCTCTGGTCACATCGCGCTGAACACGCCGCGCAAATGGTCCAGGAGCGAATGAATGCCACCTATCTCCCTGGATTTACCTTTCCTGACAACCTGATCCCAACGTCTGATCTGGCACAGGCACTCGATGGAGCGCAGATTGTGTTGACGGTGGTCCCATCGCACGTCACCCGGGCGACTTACGAAAAAATGCGACCGTTTCTGAAACCCCAAATGGTGTTTGTCAACGGCACAAAAGGCATTGAGGGTGACACATTGAAACGGATGTCGCAGGTGGTCTCAGAAGTACTGAGTGAAGACTTTGAACCGCGCATGGTGACCCTGTCTGGTCCCAGCTTTGCCCAGGAAGTCGCCAAAGGTGACCCGACCGCCGTGGTCGCGGCTTCGACGACACAACGTTGGAGTGAATATGTCCAGGCTGAACTCAGCAACCCCAACTTCCGGCTGTACTCTAACCTCGACATGGTTGGGGTGGAAATCGGCGCCGCTGTCAAAAACGTGATCGCGATTGCCGCTGGCGCCGTGACGGGCATGGGATTTGGACACAACACCCTGGTGGCGGTCATTACCCGAGGACTGGCCGAAATTACCCGGCTCGCGATTGCTCAGGGCGGGCGGGTTGAAACGCTCTCCGGTCTGGCTGGCGTGGGCGATTTGTTCCTCACCTGCACCGGCGGTCTTTCACGCAATCGCCACGTGGGGTTTGAACTTGGCCGGGGACGGGCCCTCAGTGACGTGCTGGGTGAAATGAATTCGGTCGCTGAAGGCGTCAAAACAGCTAAAGCAGTCTATGAACTTTCGAAACTCAACAACGTGGATATGCCGATTACACGTGGCGTCTATCAGGCACTCTATGAAAACCGCAAAGCAACTGATGCCCTGGCTGATATTCTGGGACGCCCACTCAAACGCGAGTTTTGATTTTAGTCAGTAGTCAGTAGTCAGTAGTCAGTAGTCAGTAGTCAGTAGTCAGTAGT
>CAZXCE010000723.1:0-4230 GCA_964639175.1 uncultured Clostridia bacterium | reverse complement strand
CCGGGTTCCGGGTTCCGGGTTCCGGGTTCCGGGTTCCGGGTTCCGGAGTTTTCGAATTTTCATTCATCAAAAAAGTATGGAAATCTGGTGGCTATGTTGATCAAGATCAAATCATCTACTGTTGTGAGTCTGACCAGTCTCACATTGATGCAGGGAGTTTTCCTGGGGGCTGTGCCTACCACGATCTTTGAACCATCACTCATACCCCATGTTTATGCCCGGAACCCGGAACCCGGAACCCGGAACCCGGAACCCGGAACCCGGAACCCGGCTTTTCAAACCCTAAACCCTGGTTTTTCTCTCGAAAGTGAAATCAAAGGCGGTGACCGGCACACCTACCAGGCATCGCTCAAAACTGGCGATTATGTGAGCGTGCAGTTCACGCAAAAAGACCCTCCGCTGGTGTACCGTCTGATTGGTCCAGATGGAAAACAAATCCTGGAACAGGATGGTTCTGAAGGCGATCAGAGCCGCGATCCGATTTCGCTTCTGGTTGAAACTGCGGGTGACTACCGGTTTGAAGTTTCGCCCCTGGTTTCAACGGCGGCACCGGGCACGTATGGCATCAGGGTTGAAGCCTTGCGGCCTGCCACTCCCCAGGATCTGGCTGAACAGGAAGTCAAAAAGCTGCTTGAGCAGGCCCAAAAACTCCGCAATGCTCGCAAATATGACGAAGCCGTGACCACGGCAACCCAGGCGCTTGAAAAATGTACGGCTGCCTTTGGACCGGAAACCGCACTGGCTTCGGATTGCCTCCTCAATATGTCTGTTACTTACGGAACCAAACCGGATCGGGTGAAAGCCGAGGAGTATTACCTGAAGACGATTGCGCTCCGGGAAAAAGTGTTTGGCCCAGAGCATCACAAGGTGGCAGGTGTCGTGTACCGTTATGCCGTGATGCTCAAACAAGGTGGCGATTTTGCCCGGGCTGAACCCGTGTATAAACGGGCGCTGGCGATTCGGGAAAAAGCCCTTGGGCCGGATCATCTGGAAGTGGCCGTCAGTCTCAACGCCATGGCCCTGTTATATAAGGACAGTGGGAACTATGCCCCGGCAGAACCTTATTATTTACGTGCCTGCGCCATTGCCGAAAAAATCCACGGGCCAGTTCATGAACGCGTCGGGAATTTCATTTATCAACTGGGGTTGTTCTATCAACTCCGAGGCGACTTTGACCGGGCTGAAGAACTCTATCAACGTACCCACGCCATCTGGGAACAAACCGTCGGTCCGGAACATTGGAAGATTACCCAGAGTCTGTGCATTCTGGCCTCGGTGTATCTTGACATTGGCGACTATGCCAAAGCCGAACCGCTGCTCAACCGGTCGCTGGCCTTAGCGGAAAAAATTGGACCAGAAAGCAGTTATGTTGCCCAAACAATTGACTACCTGGCTTCGATGTACCGGGCCAAGGGCGATTATGAAAAAGCTGAACCCTATTACCAGCGGGCGCTGGTGTTGTGGGAAAAAGCACGTGGGGCTGACAATCCAAGCGTGGCGGTCCATCTGGTGAACCTGGGGGACCTGTACCGGGCGATGGGCGAATTTGCCAAAGCCGAGCCGCTCTATCAGCGGGCGCTGGTATTGCGGGAAAAAGGGTTTGGGAAAGAACATCGGCTCGTGGCAGATTGCCTTTTTGGACAGGCTGAGTTGATGAAGGAAAAAGGTGATCTGGCCCAGGCCGAAGCGCTCCACCTCAAGGTTCTGGCCATGCGCGAGAAACTCTTGGGTCCCGAACACATTGAAGTAGCCCTGAGTCTTCAACTTCTGGCGGCAATCTATCGCGAGCAGGGAAAATTTGCCGCCGCCGAACCATTGCTCAATCGGGCGCTCAAAATTCGGGAAAGGGCGCTTGGTTTGGAAAATCCAGACGTGGCCGCCAGCCTGACCGATCTGGCCTTGCTCAATCTGGCTGAAGGCAACGTTGACCAGACAATTGCTTTACTTTCCAAAAGCAATGATGTGACTGAGCGGGATTTATGCCGCAATCTGGTGACTGGTTCCGAACGTCAGAAACTGCTCTATTTGTTAACGACCAATCCCAAAACGGATGTCACGATTTCGCTTCACGCGCAGACCGCACCGAAAAATCGTGATGCCTTGCGTGCCGGGTTAACGGTTGTACTGCGGCGTAAAGGACGCGGGCTCGATGCGATGGCCGAAAGC
Organism: uncultured Clostridia bacterium; assembly: GCA_964639175.1. Lineage (GTDB taxonomy): Bacteria > Acidobacteriota > Blastocatellia > Chloracidobacteriales > Chloracidobacteriaceae > JACQXX01. Next base: position 2,064 of record CAZXCE010000723.1, on the reverse strand, counting down.
ATTGAAGAATTACAACGCCGGGCTTCACCTGAAGATCGAGGACTGCTGAGTGAGCTGGCACAAGCCAAAACCCGCCTCTCAAGTTTGATCTTGCGTGGACCCGATACTCAAACAAACAAAGAGTACCAGGCGCAAATCAAAGACCTGACCGATCAGGTTGACCAGATTGAAGCCAAAGTGAGTGTTCGTAGTGCCGAATATCGCGCCCAAACCCAGCCGATTTCGCTTGAATCAATCCAAAAAGCGGTGCCCGACGATGCCGCGCTGGTCGAGTTTGTTTCATATCGTCCCTATGACGCCAAAACCGATACTTTTGCCAAACGCCGCTATCTGGCATATGTGCTGACCAGAACTGGTGACCCCAAATGGGCAGATTTGGGTGAGGCCGAACCCATTGAAGCTGCAGTGAGTGTCTTACGACAGACCCTGAGCAGTGCGAAAAAAGACCTGGAGAACGAAGTCAAACCAGCCGCCCGGAAACTTGAAAAACTGGTTATGAAGCCTGTGCGTTCGCTGAGTGGCTCGCGCAAACACCTGCTGATTTCCCCGGATGGCGCACTCAACCTGATTCCTTTTGCGGCATTGGTGGATGAAAAAGGAAAATTTCTGGTTGAAACATATTCGTTGACCTATCTGACCAGTGGACGTGATTTGTTGCGGTTACAGGTCAAAATCGAAAGCCAGTCTCCGGCACTGGTGATGGCCGATCCGGATTATGACAAAGGCGCTGGTCCAAAACTCTTTGGCCAGTCATTTTCGCCACTGGCTCGGCTTGGCGGAACACACGAGGAAGGCTCGCAACTCAAAGCCTTGTTTGCTGGCGCCATCCTCAAAATGGACGCTGAAGCCACCAAACAGGTACTGAAATCTGCCGTCAAACCCGCCCTGGTGCACATTGCCACGCATGGTTTTTTCTTGCGAGAAACACCTCAGGCCAATTCTGTGGCTGAAAGTGGAACCCGGAATTTAACCAAAGTCCAATCGCTTGATCTCAACCCGGAAACAGTTCATCAGACAAATCCGCTCTTGCGCTCCGGGCTCTTTTTTGCCGGCGCCAATCGCGGTGGCAGCCAGACCGAAAACGACAGCACGTTAACGGCGCTTGAAGCCGCCAGCCTGAATTTATGGGGCACCAAACTGGTGACGCTTTCCGCCTGTGATACCGGGCTGGGGGATGTCAAAGTCGGCGATGGCGTGTATGGGTTGCGCCGGGCCCTGGTTTTAGCCGGGAGCGAATCACAAATGATGAGTCTGTGGCCGGTTTCAGATGCGGCCACCCGTGACTTGATGGTTGATTACTATCAGCGCTTGAAGGCCGGAAAAGGCCGTAGCGAAGCGCTCCGCCAGGTTCAACTCAAAATGCTCAAAAGCCCGGTTCGCCGCCATCCCTATTACTGGGCGTCCTTTATCCAATCCGGCGAATGGGCCAATCTGGACGGCAAACGCTGAATGAGGAATTGGGAAGGAAGAAAAAATCTCTGTATCAAACAAATCAGGTTTTGACCTTGAAAGCCAACCGGAGTAGGATGTCTCCACACTTCACATCACATTCCGGCTAACCCCAACCTACCCTCAAAACCGGGGAGGTTAGCCGAAAACCATAACCCCTTTTCTATCAACCAGTTCGTTGATAATTTAGATGATTCCCGAAAAAATCATGCTCCACTTTTCCCCACAATCCGATTGGGTTAGCCGTTTTGGCCTTGTAACCCATTGTAGGGAAACAAGTTAAGTATGCCACTGTCGGAATTGACCTTTGACCTGCGCGGGGATTGAAACAGAACAAGCGCCGTCAAAATGTACGGCGCAATTTTTGTCGGAATTGACCTTTGACCTGCGCGGGGATTGAAACGGTGCCCTACCAGCACCTTGGCAACTTCCGAGCTACCGTCGGAATTGACCTTTGACCTGCGCGGGGATTGAAACGAACCTTGCCATGGAGCATTTTTGCCCGGTCGGCGACGTGTCGGAATTGACCTTTGACCTGCGCGGGGATTGAAACCAATGTCGCCTAAGTCTTTTCGGAACCGGTCTTGAACGTCGGAATTGACCTTTGACCTGCGC
>CAZXCE010000722.1:0-4231 GCA_964639175.1 uncultured Clostridia bacterium | reverse complement strand
CCCTGAACCCTGAACCCTGAACCCTGAACCCTGAACCCTGAACCCTGAACCCTCAACAATTAGTTTTTCCGCGAGACATAGAAAAAGTTGATCGGATCGTGCGGCAGTGATTCCACGTCAACCTGGGCAAACCCGGCTTCGCGGAGCATCCGAACAGCGGTTTCTTTCCCCCACATTGCCCCGAGGCCATCGCCGTTTTGAGCCAGCGAGACCGTCATGCAGTGCATACAGGAAATCGTGTACAGATAGGTGCCCAGCGGATGATTGGTGTCTTCGTGGACGTGACTTGAACCTGAAATATCCTGCATCAGGAACACGCCTCCAGGTCGAAGGGCTTTGCAGATTCCTTCAAGCACCAGCGCCGGTTTGGCCTGATCGTGAATGGCATCAAAGGCAGTGACCAGATCAAACTGATGGTGCAGTTCAAGGTGGGTCACATCTCGGGTTTCAAACGTGATGTTGGCAAGCCCTAATTGAACGGCTTCCTCACGGGCCCGGGAAACTGCTTCAGGCGACAGATCAAGTCCCGTAAATCGGCTTCGGGGGAAGGTCTGAGCCATCAGAATCAGTGCCCGTCCACTGCCACAACCGACATCCACCACATCAATTCCAAGTTCCAGTGCTTCCGTCAACCCTGAAACCAGAGGCAGGATTGAGTCAAGCAGGCAGGCAACCACGGTCTGGCTGCTTTCTTCGGCCATGATTTCGTGAAAGCGACCAAATTCCGAATAGGGCACCCCGCCACCTTTGTGAAAACACTCAACAATTTGGTCTTCGACCGATCCCAGCAAGGGCAGGAACTGAGTTCCAACCGCCAGATTGTTTGGCGAAGCCGCACGGGTCAAAAAAGCAGCATGTTCGATAGGCAGGCTGAAGGTCCGATCTGCTGGATCATATTCAACAATACCGCCAGTGACAACGGCCCCCAGCCACTCACGGACATAGCGTTCGTTGAGTTTAGCTGCTGTGGCAATTTGTTCGCTGGTTGATGGTGGTAGTTCAGCCATCACGTCAAATAATCGGGTGCGATGTCCAATTGAGATCATCAGCGCCAGGGCGCCGCCATTCATAATATTGATTAATTTTTCAGCAAAAAGTTGAGACTGATCCTGATTGATTTCTGTTAAAAGCGTACTCATTTCGGTCAACTACCTCACTTCATTAATTGTGTATTGAAAAAACCATCTGAATTCAAATGGTTGAAGTCAGACTTTGGATAAAATCACCGAGTCGGGGATTCTGGATTGAGTTCCAGGGTAAAATCCAGAACCCTCGACTCAGAACTTGTTTCGAGTTGAAGACTTCGGGCTGAAGAAGTCGGGCTGAAGAAGTCGGGCTCAGGGTATTGAACCCATTTTCTTCAGCCCCGAGCTTGCGAGTCTTCAGCCCCAAGCCCTGAACCCTATTAGAATGGAGTTGTTCGGTCATCAATTGATTCGAGGAATCGAAGCAATTGGGCCCGTTTCTTCGCATTGCCCAACGTCTTGGTGGCTTTGGGGCCGGTATGGGTGGCATTGTTGAGCACTTCATTGAGCGACTGGGCTTCACCGTTGTGCAGATACGGCCCAAGGGCAAATGCCCCGAGAAGGCTGGCTGGATTAAAGCCGGCAGCACCTTTGGCTGGTTTGCTGATATTGGCCCCAGTTCCGATGACTTCGTTGGGGTTATTGACATCAAGCGTTCCAACTTTTCTGAGCACACTCGTGATTTCGCCATCAGCGCTCACCCGATCAGCCGGAGGTGCTGGGGTGAAATCAAGCTTGCTGCTGGTCCATTTGCCTCCAGCGTGGCAGTCAACACAGCCAGCTTTCTGGAACAGTTTCCGGCCTTTTGCCGCGTCCTTGTCCGTCGTTGGCACAAAGGACAGTGGGCTGCGGATTGTTTTCACATATTCATTGATCGAATCCTGGCGTGGGTCACGGCCACTGCTCGCGCGGGGCAGCAGGTTAAACACTTCTGTGTCCTGATTTCCGTTGGCGAGCAAAATCAGGCCCTGACCACCAGCCACACCACGGGTATTGAGTTCAAAGTCCTGCACTTCGTCACGAACCGCCGACCAGTTCAAGATTCGCTGGTCGCTGGGATCACGTGGGTTAAAGGTCTGGTTGAGCGGGATTGACCGCCGTGGACCATCGGGGAACATCCAGACCACGCCATCAGTCAGACCTTCCGGGTGGCAGGCATAGCACCCGCACCAGCCAAAGTCAGCCATCGCGCCTTCGAGCACTCCGTTTTTGGCCGCCCGTGGTTGCATCGGACCAATCGTGGTGTTGAAGAGTTCTTTTCCAAGCAGGATGGTGGCCTCACGTGAACCGGCGGCGGGCAGATCAGCCGCCTGAATCGAACCAATCACGTTGTTGACCTGACGGGCATCCTTGGTCAGATCAATCACAGTCACATCGCGTGAAATGTAGTTAAACACATAGCCGCGGGTGTCAGTGCTATTCATCACCAGACCACGTGGGTTTTTACCAACCAGAATCCGTTCAAAGTTACCAGCATCGCCCGCTGCTGCTGGCGCCAAAACCGTTGGGCGACCCGTGCTGTCAAGCTCAACCCGCAACAGGCAGTCACTGCCGCCGAGGACCAGGTAGCCAACATTTTCCGTTCGCTTGAAAACCAGTGCCATTGGGATGGTATTAAAGCGGTGGAATTGAATTTGTTGCCCATTGACAGTGACTTCTTTGGGCGGTTCAAACTGAAATCCGCGATTGGCATTGAGTGGCTCGCCAATTTCACGCTCAGCTCCCAAATCAATCGTGCTGATCAATGGTTGAAGGATGACATTAAAGCGAACCGGCCCTTCGGGTGACGCACCCTGGCTGGGAACATAGGCTTTGTCGTTTTTGATCGTGAAGGCTGTGAGCTGATTTGGAAATGCCCCGGTATCAACCTCAAACACGCCGCCACCTTTGGGGGGAATTTTGGCAATTGCGGCGCCGTCAGATTTAAATCCAGTCACGGCCAGTGGTGCCAGCGTGATTGAGCCGATCAACTGGTCGGTTCCAGATGAAATAATGTTGATCCGGCCCTGTTTGTAATTGTCAGAACCAATGACCCGGTTGGGCAGATCTTCACCCAGGAAGTTGCACACATAGACCTTTTCATCGGTATCGTCGAAATCACCATTATTGCTAATGGTAATGGCACGTGGAATGGTGCGTTCACCCAGCGGGGCATTTGGAATTTCAATCGTTTTCACCACGGTGTCAGTTTGAGGATTGATCACCGACACATTTTTGGAATACGAGTTCACCACATAGAGCTTGGTGCCGTTGGGGGTAAATGCCAGCGCCCAGGGTTCGGTCCCGACGGGAATTGTTTTTACAACCGTGAAGGTGGCCGTGCTGATGACTGACACCGTGCCATCCAGGGCGTTGGCGACATAGACTTTGGAATTATCGGCGTTAAACGCCAGGCTTTGGGGTTCTTTTCCAACTGGCACTTCGCGGACTTTCCGGTTGGCGTCAGCACGCACTTCAAGAATTGAAACGGAGTTGTTGTCAGGGTTAACGACCCAGACAAAACTATCGCTATTGTTGATAATAATTGGACTTGATTGGGTTGGGCCGGGTGACAGCCGGGCTTCGGTCTGCATATCCGGTACAAAAATTTGATCCTGTACTTCCTGTGGATTGGGTGAGACCGCAGTGTGAGCTGATGTCTCAGACCACTGGCGAATCAGAAAAACTGAGCCTGCCGTCAACAGGACAGCCAAAACAGCGAATAGCCGAAGGTACCGCGTGTTTTTGGGAGACGTCATAAAACCTCCTCTGAGGGGGTAAATACAAAGCTGTGATTTTCGGTGTATCTGGCCCAGAGCGACTCTGCCACTTTGTGAGCAGGAAGCCGGTGAGTTTCCGGTCAGAATGCACAATTCAAAAAGCCACGTTCAAAAGTAGATAAGTATGCTGGCAGTTAAAAAGCGCACGTCACACAATTGACCTTTGTCAATTTGCGTGCCAAACCGGTTCTTCGCTTTGTAATCAGAGGTAAGTTGTTGAAAAGGAGTGTTTTATGTGTTGTCAGAACTGTGTATGACCGTTTGGTTAGGCAAGAGGAGAAGGCGGGATGTCTCTGATATGTGGTCTGTTTTGTGTCGAGTGACTCAAATTGTGACTTGAGTTCCGGGTTTCGGGTTTCGGGTTTCGGGTTTCGGGTTTCGGGTTTCGGGTTTTCGAAACCAAGAACCAAGAACTAAGCACTAAGAACCAAGCACCAAAAACCAAGC
>CAZXCE010000721.1:0-4238 GCA_964639175.1 uncultured Clostridia bacterium | reverse complement strand
ACGTCCTTGCCCGCTTTCATCGCCCAGATGGACGCCAGCGCGTGCCAGTGGTTCGCCAATCGAAAACTGGCAATTGAGCCAGGCCAGTTTGGAATGTTACGCCCACATCAGGCGTTTGAACCCATCCTGCGGCGGGCCATGGCGATCTATCGGGTCAAATCAAGCCCGGCGGGAACGCATGTCGAATTTATTTATCAGGTATTTGGCCGAGGAACCGAAGCCCTGCGCCGCCTGGTCGCCGGGCAAACCGTTGATTGCCTCCTCCCACTTGGGAAACCATTTCAACTGGATCCAGTCCTGGTCGGAGGACGCGAAGCACTGCTGGTTGCGGGTGGTGTCGGGTCAGCCGCCCTCTTTCTGCTGGCCGAAACACTGGCCAAACAAGGTGTCTCGGTCAGGCTGTTTCTCGGGGGACGCTCAGCCATTGATTTAATTGGACTCGATGACTTTATCCGCATTGGCTGCAAAGTTCATGTCGCCACCAATGATGGGTCACGGGGTGTTGTCGGGTTTGTGACGCACCCACTCGAACGCTTTCTGCTTGATCACGCTCAAGATGTCAAAGCCGGGAAATATGTCCTCTATACCTGTGGCCCACCACTGATGCTGCGACGGGTAGCGGAAATTGCGGATGAAGCACAACTCCTCGGATATGCTTCACTTGAAGAACGCATGGCCTGCGGATTTGGCGTCTGTGTCGGCTGTGTCGTGGGAATCAAAGACGTCGGGGCCGGACTCAAGGGTGAAACCGACTTTGATTACCAGCGCATTTGCATCGAAGGCCCGGTCTTCCGCTGTGACCAGATTGTGTGGGAGTAGTCGGGTTTAGGGTTCAGGGTTCAGGGTCCAAGATTTTCGAACTTTTGTCCTTTTCGTCCCTGCTTGAAACCCTGCCCCTCTCACCTCACGATTTCGAAGCACCGGGACCAGTCAGCGAAATGGTTAAAAACAGGGTGTTTGACTCTCCCTGGACGGGTTCGGCAGTTGCCGATGCGCTCCAGGCAGATCCCTTCTCATCAGTGAATTTCCAGGTACTGGTGGCCCGTTCAGCCGAACCTTTTGAGTCAATTTTGGTCCAGCCTTCTGCCAGTTTGGTATCAATGATTTTGAGCAGATCAGAAGCAGATCCCATCCCGACTTTCCATTTTTTCGTCCACCAGGTGGCATCTCCTTTTTGCTCCATGACTTTCCACAGCATAGTGTCAGGAATCGCAAACCCTTGCTGACCAAGAACTTTCCGTAAATGCCTGTCAGCAAAGCTAGCTCGGGCATACCCGGAATCGGGTTGCCAGTTGTATTCCATTGACAAAGCAGCCTGTTGCGCCACGCCATATCCGGCGATTTTTTCAATCAAATGCAACGCACCGTCAATCCCTGAAGAAAGTCCGGCGGTGGTCATAAATTTCCCGTTATCAACAAACCGCTGATCAATTACCACCGAGCATTTCGGCGCGACCTTTTGCAAATCATCAATCATGCCGTAAAAGGTGGTCGCTTTCTGGCCATCAAGCAGCCCGGATTCGGCCAGGAAAAAGGCGCCATTGCAGACCGACATGACATATTTGGCCTGAGCTGATTGGGTTTTGATCCATTTCATCACCGTTGGATTGGCCAGACTCGGATCAACGTCACCCCCCGGAAGCACAAGGACATCCGGTTTGGGACAATTGGCAAACGAGTATTTTGGTGTGACAGTCATGCCCATGGCCGTGGTCAGGGTTTCGCCTTTTTCTGAAACAGTGTAAATGTTAAACATGTGACCATGGTCGTAAGCGTGGCCAAAAGTTTCATAAGGACCTGTGTAATCAATAATTTGTACGCCTTCAAAAAGTAAAATCGCCAGGTTGAGCGGGTACGTCATGGGTTTTGCCTGAATTGAAGTTGGTTTGATTTGCGGTTTTGCAGCACAGGGCAGAGCAGCCTGTGCCACGCTCAAAAGCAGCACACTCAAGAAAAGCGTGAATTTCTCCATAAGGAATTCGGTACCTTTTCTGATATGGGATTGGTCGGCCAGTGGGTTTCATATCGGTTGTGAACTCACTCTATCCCCCGACTTTCGGGTCTGTCTTGAACAAACCAAACCACTTTTGCACCGTTCAAAGATTTTCAGCCGACCTGGCTCACTTCGAGTTTGCAGGAACAAGCCTTGTACAGATTGCGTTTCCCCAAAATCAACGCTTCAAATCCACATCACTTACACATCAAAACCAGCGCCGAACAAGGATTTATGGGAAAACTTGCCCCGACTTCCGAAGATACTGGCTATCTGCAACCTGGCCAGTTTTACGGTAACGTGTCCAAAAACTACCAGTTTTCTGGCTTTACCCTGTCTGAACTTCATCACCAAACGGCCAGGCAGATCCGACGGCACACGCACGAATCAGCCTATTTTTGTCTGCTCATCACGGGAAGTTACCGTGAGTTCTTTGGACGCAAGGAAATTGCTTATCAACCGTTGACGATTGGCTATCACCCGCCCGATACGGTTCATCGGGATGAAATTGGAAGCCAGGGCGGACATTTTTTTGCGATTGAAATTGCTGATCGCTGGCTTGACCGATTGCGGGAGTATACCGCAATGCCTGACTCCACCTGTGACTTGCACGGTGGGGAACTCGTCTGGCTCGCGCTCCGGCTCTATCGTGAATGTACCGACTTTGACGCCTATTCACCGCTGGCGGTCGAAGGACTCGTGCTCGAAATGCTGGCCACCGTTGCCCGGGCACAACCTGAAAAAACCCGGCGGCCTCCAGGTTGGCTCCTCCAGGCGGTTGATTTACTCCAGGCTGAATTTCACCAAAATCTGACCATCAATGCCATTGCGACCCAGGTTGGCGTTCATCCATTTCATCTTTCAAAGACATTTCGGCAGGTCTTTCATCAACCGATTGGCGACTATTTGCAGCGGTTGCGGATCCATTTTGCCACTCAGCAGCTTTCTCAGGCTGACATCAAGCTCTCTGAAATTGCATTGTCTGCCGGGTTTGCTGACCAAAGCCACTTTACTCGGGTATTTAAAACCATCACGGGTGCCACTCCAGGTGAATTTCGCAGTGTTTTGCTTTCCGGAAAAAATATTTCTCCGGTAAGAACTGAGAACCTTGAGAAACTCTGGTAAAGTCTGGCTCTCAACCCATCCAAATAATTCGAAAACCCTGAATCCGAACCCCGAACCCCATTTATGCCTGAACCTTCAATTCGAACACCTCGAATCTGGCCGACAGTTGACCTGGTGGCGGCCCGTCATTTAGAGGAACTACTCTCAACCCTGTGCTGGGACTTGAATGCCACTGGCATCGAAACCGTTTTGGAATCTGACGACCAGATCCAGTTGCGCATCTTCTTTGCACCAGACGAATGCCCGCCTGATTTGGAAGATCAACTCCGCGAAAGCCTGCGGACAACTGGCGAATCTCCCGATGGATTGCTTTCAGTGACGATTGATGGAACTGAAGAACGGGACTGGCAGGAAGAGTGGAAAAAAAGCTATGAATGTCTGGTGATTGGCTCGCGCTGGCTGGTCGTTCCCTCCTGGAAACGCCCGGAAGCCGAAGCCAACCCCGATTTTGCCGGGCGGCACTGGATTGAAATTGATCCAGGGATGGCTTTTGGCACCGGAACACACGATACCACCCGGATGTGCCTTGAGTTTCTGGAAGCACTGCCGGCTTCCCCCTCCTCAATTGGCGATATTGGAACCGGAACTGGAATTCTGGCGATTGGCGCAACCCGGCTTTTTCCAGCAGCATCTGTTTTCGCCTGTGACAATGACCCCGAAGCCATCCGAGTCGCCACAGAAAACCTTGAAATCAACCAGGTTGCAGATCGAATCGAACTGAAAACCGGCAGCGTTGCAGACTACCCGCCAGCCCATTTCGATTTGATCCTGGCCAATCTGATTGCCGAAGTCATCATTGATCTGGCCGAACCACTGGCCGCATCACTCAAACCCGGCGGGCACGCCATCTTCTCGGGCATCATCAGCCTGCACGTTGATGAAGTGCAACACACCCTTGAACAAGCCGGACTTGAAACCCTTGAAGTCAAAACCAGCGGTGAATGGCGCGCCATCCTCAGCCGGAAGAAGTGAGAGTGAAGAATGAAGAATGAAGAATGAAGAATTGATTGGTTCCTGGTTCCTGGTTCTTGGTTCTTGGTTCTTGGTTCTTGGTTCTTAGTTCTTAGTACAAGTCCCCATAAAAGGGGTATGAAATCATGCCGCCTTGGCTGAAGTGATG
>CAZXCE010000720.1:0-4267 GCA_964639175.1 uncultured Clostridia bacterium | reverse complement strand
AGCCTCGCAACCGACCGGCTATCCGAACTGCAGCCTTTCAGGATGCTCAATCCAACTGCCTTCCCCTAATGACAACGGGAAGTTAAATTTTAACGCTCCCTAAGGACTAAGGACCAGGCACTAACCACTTGTATTTTCTTCATTCTTCATTCTTCATTCTTCATTCTTCATTCTTCATTCTTGACGACGCTTTGGTATATTTTTGACAGAGTGTGAATCTTTTGACGCACCCTGGAATAGAGCAGGCCGGGAATTCGACTGAAACTTCTGAGTGGTCAAACCGTAATTTGTGCGTCCGCAAGCACTTGCTGTGAAAGCCGGAAAAATATTGCACGCTTTGGCAAGGTATTTGCACAACCCAAAGCCGCAACATTCATCACAGCATCAGGAGGAACGGCAAATGACATTTCGAATTTCACAAACCATTGACCACACCGCTCAAAACGCAGACGTTTTGGTCGAAGGCATTCTGACCCAGGCTGAAGCGAAACTGCTGGAAAACATTTGCACCGACCTGATGGACCGTGTGCAAAGCAACATCACAATTAATGTTTCAGGGGTTACCATCCAGGATGATGGGGCAAAAGAATTACTGCACCGGATCAAAGACAGGTGTACCTCACTGACCCGCTGCTCGTTTTTTCCCCGAAATCTGATTGAGGATTTTCATAATGGCGAATTTCAACCCTGTTACTAACCGGTTGACTCTGGCGCTCGGTGCGCTGTTGCTGATTGTGGTGACAGCTCCCCCCGCACTGGCGCAAAAAAAACCAGCTCAAAAAGCTGATTCTCAGACCACGCTGGCGGAAAAAGCCAAACAGAGCCATCAGGATTTGATTGAGGCCACTGAAAGCTATAAAGCCAGTCTTGAAAAATTGATTACCCTGTATGAGACCGATGCTCAAAACCAGGCAGAACGCCTTGGGAAACTCAAAACCCTTTTTGAGCAAGGTCTCATCGCCCGCCGCGAACTTGACGCCCAGCAACAAACCATTGATTCTCTCCAGGCCAAAATCAGTAACGCCCAGAATCAGATCACTCAGGCCGATTCGATGATTGTCGAAGTCCTCGCCCTCGACGAACAACTCAACCGAATGGCTCAATCCACCGCCCGCCTTTCGAAATACACGACCGTTTCCATCAAATACACCGGCACGCGCGGCTGGTCCATTTCAGAAGCCAGTTTCCTCCAGCAATTTTACCTCACCCGATTTGGCCGCCAGCTCCCGATTACCGCCTTTGGTCAGTCAGCCACTCACGACAAGTTAGGCTATGACCACCATAATGCAATGGACGTCGGCGTTCATCCCGATAGCGCCGAAGGTCAGGCGCTGATGGAATACCTGCGCGCCAACGGCATCCCGTTTCAGGCATTTCGGCAGGCGGTTCCAGGATCCTCAACCGGTGCTCACATCCACATCGGATTCCCTTCCCGAAAATTCTGAGAGAATGAAGAATTGAGAATGAACAGGAGTTTGGTGCTTGGTGCTTTGGAATCAATACCTTCGAAGCACCAAGCACCAAGCACTAACTACTTTTTTCATTCTTCATTCTTCATTCTTCATTCTTCATTCTCAATTCTTCATTCTCAACCCTCACTGATGCACCAGATTCACCTGGGCGATAAGCAACGACGCATCCGCAAAAGTATTGATTTGAACCAGTGACGGATCCGGGTCGGTTGGTTTCAACCCAAAATCCCGTTGGATTGCCAGACCTTCACCAGCCGTCAGAGACTGGCCCAGGCGGGTTAATTTGCTCATCTGTTTGGGGATACTGCTCAAATAGCCTTCGAGTTGCTGCCAGGCGGCCAGCGGAGGCTTCCACGGGCAGGCGGCAGGAAATTGCTGACAATAGGCCAGTAATTCATTGCCAATCGGGATTCCCGGAAGTGGCGCCCGTGCCACGACAAAATACAGACGTTCAATGGCCGGTTTGTTGCCAAAATAAAACCACTGCAGTTGGGGGTTCAACTCACGACTCGAAGGCAACTCCATTGGGACATGCGCCAGAATCTGGTTCAATCCGCGACTGAGTCGAACATCCGGGTACAGCATCACCGGTTCGCCGTCGTTTTCGCGATAAAAAACATACACAAACCCATTGGTATTGGGCTCCAGGACAAATCGTAACGCGTCACCCGCCTGGAAAATCTGAGATGGATCAACCCGGACAGCCATTCCAGTCGGATTTCCCCGCAATCTGGCATAGAGCGAAATTCCAAGTCCCAGGCGCGGCACAGAGAGCGGAAATCCGATTTTTGGTGGACGCTTCCCTTTCGTAACAGGCGGTGCAGCCGGTTTTTTCCGGGTTACTAAAAACGCACTTCGCACGCCCTCATCGGTCTCCTCATTGGTTTGAGGTGTCTCCTGAGCCAGCCCCAGGGGACCACACAGTCCAATCACCAGTACCACAACCATCCACAACAAAGATGTGCGCCGCATAAATGCCTCCTCTGGAGTGCAGCGGCTTGACGCCGCTTTGACAGGTCTCTACTTTTCCCGCTTTATCTCAATCTCAAACACAATCGGTTTTCCAGCCTCCCTGGATTCCGGTAACGCCAGCCGAATCACCGACTCACTGTCAACAGTTCGCTTGAGCTGCACCCGATTTTCCTGACAAAACTCGTCAAAAGTTTTGATTTCTCCCGCAGTCAGTGCGGTTCCAGAGTCCCTGGCGAAAAACTTTGGCTCTTTCAACTGGGTTGGCGAAAGAATCATCGTGAACCGGGTTGTCGGGCTGTCATCCCGAAGCCCAATCCAGTGCTCTTTCCCGGCTGGAAATTCAAATTCCTGGTTCGCCAGCAAACGATTGCTCGTCAATCCCGTATCAGTTGCCGGTTGTGACGTCAAGAACGTTGTTTGTGTTTTATCTTCACCAGGTGCAACCAGATAGAGATATCCATCACGAACCGGAGTTAATTTGAACTTAAATACTTCGTCGGCTTTGAAAGTTATTTCATCGGTTGTTTTTCGAGTTTTTCCGTTCCGATCAACTTCCAGGGTCAGGGCAACAACCTCACCTCGAATATTCCCGCTCACCCCGCCACTTCCCTCAGAATTTCCCGCAATGTACCGATAGGCAAGAAACGAACCAGCAACTGCCAGTAGGGCCACCACTCCGGCCCACAACAAACTGTGATTTGCCCGATGACGAACAGCAGGTCCGGCTGGTGGTTGAAAAGATCCACTGATCGGTGGTGGGCCTTCTGGTTGGATTGGTTGGAAGTCTGAAACTGGCGGCGCTTGATAGCCAACTGGTGCTGGCTGAGGATGAAATACCGGTGATTCAATGGTTTCGGCCATTTGAGTGGCAGCCAGCGGCGGTGATGTCTCAACTTTGAGCGCCATTCGAGTTCCAGGAAGTTGTGTTGGTCCTAAGCCACCAGGAATCAATGTTTTCGCTGATTGTTTGGCCAGCACGGGCTGCGCGGCTTCGCGAAACATCTGCCGCATCACTTTGGCTGAAGCCGGGCGGCGCTCCCGATCCAGGGCCATCGCCTGATGCAAGATTCCCGAAATCTCCTGTGGAACCCCTGGGTTGAGCCGGTGAACTGGGAGCATTGGATCCGGATCGCCATTGGCCACGGTCATCGCCCGCGTTACCGAATTGGGCGGAGATTCCCCAGACAGCAAATGCCAGAGCGTCGCCCCAAGTGCATAGAGGTCGCTGCGGGCATCGGTGCTGATCTGATCAATTTGTTCTGGCGGCGCATAATTGACGGAATATCCAGCAATGCTGCTACCACCGCCGCCTCGGGCCATTCCAAAATCAAGCAGGATAATCCGACCTTCGGGAGTCAGCTTTAAATTAGCGGGCTTAATGTCGCGGTGAATAATCGGCGGTTGCTGGCCGTGCAGATATTCGAGGACATCCAGAATCTGATCTGCCCAATCAAGCACCTGACCCAGGGGGAACGGTCCTGGCTGGCGTTCAGTCATTTGCTGCAAATCTTCACCAGGGACATAGGCCATCACCAGAAAAACGCCATCGCCTTCGCTGAAATAGTCACTCACTTTCGGAAGCGCCGGGTGAAACAATCCTGCCAGCAGTTTCGCTTCGCGTTCAAATGCCCGCCGAAGTCGTTCGTCCTGAAACAGGGTCTCTTTGAGTGCCACCACGTTGCTGAGCCGGGTATCAGTCGCCCGATACACGGCGCCCATGCCACCTTTCCCAAGCAACGATTCAATTCGATACCGATTTTGCAGAAGTGATTGGAGTGCAAGCATGGTGGAACCTCCTTTGAAGCGGGTTCCGGGTTCCGGGT
>CAZXCE010000719.1:0-4290 GCA_964639175.1 uncultured Clostridia bacterium | reverse complement strand
CCGAAACCCGGTTTTCTGTCCCCTGTCCCCTGTCCCCTGATTGGAAGCCGACGAATCCCCACCGCCATCCGCTCGCTCATCAATTCGTGCGCATGCTCTTCCCCGTCAAGCACTTCCAGTCCGAGTGCTCTTCCAAACTGGTGCATGATCACCGTCAACAGATCCACTTTGGTATGGGCTGGGCTGGACTGACTTGCTTCCAGTTCGGTTTCGGAGACACGCTTGTCAAACTCCACATCGTCCATCGGCGACGGGTCAATGTACCAGCCGTAGCCGGCGGCCTTCGCATCAAGCAGCACCAGATTGGACGGCGTTTCAGCCAACAATTCGCCTTTGGCCAGGTCGCCCAATCCAAATTTCACCGCTCGCATCTGGTCTATTTTTTCAACCGGCATCCCGGCGGCCAGCCAGCGGGCAATCGCTGCTTCCGTCAGCCAGGAAATTTGCTCGGCGGTGAGTTTGATGACTGGTCGGCGATTGAGTTCTTTGGGTTCGGCTAGCGAGAGGGTTTTGTCAGGAACTGTTGACCTGAAGTCAAAATCTGGTGGTGGTAATGGAGGTAAACTACAAGCTGCACCGCCAACAAATCCACCTCCAGGTGGCGAATTTACTGTTGCCGACCCTGTGGTCGAAGTGTTATTTGTGTTGATAAAGGCAACCACCGCAGCAGTGTCAGTTGCAGTTCCACCATACCCCGGCAACCGGATCGTTGAGTTGAATCGCTGGCGAAGTCGGAAGTCATCTGGCGCGCCAGGACCATGGGTGAAGGTATTTTTCAAAGCTCCTACTCCCCCCAAGGTCAGGCATACCAAATGAGAATCCGGAACACCAAAAATATTTGGATCCGCTGAACCGTTGTTAAGAAAGAACCCTTCACGGCTGTTGGTACCATCCGAATGACTGCAGTTATTACCTGTCACCGTCATATTGAGGGTGCCGTTTCCATCGTTAGCAAGGACATTGATGCCGCGGTCGAAGGTTTGTCGAATGGTGTTGTTGGTAATTTGGGTGGTATGAGTGCCATTACCATGTGCATCTACAGCAATCCCAGATGCCTGCACCGACCCTGATTGGAAAACCCCAGCAGTTCCAATGGTGTTACCACTAACTGTGCCACGCATGTTCGCAGCACTTGACGAGGTCCCCAGATTTACCGTGATCGCGCTCAGGATTGAACCATTAATGACGTTGTTGTCAATATTGTAATCAACTGTCCCAGTATAACCAGGCACGCCTGTAGCAGCACCGATGGTGACCCCTTGCCCCAGCGCTAAACTATGTCCACCAGACAGTATATTGTTTGAAAAAACGACATCGATTACTCCCGAATTGGCTGCCGCAGCCTGGAAGTGGTCGCCGCGATTAGCTGTGAACGTACACCCTGTGACGCTGATCGCCGTTATATTGGCCGTGCCTGATGCTTCGACCAGGAAACCATCATTACCAATGGCTGAATTGTTGCTGAACGTGCTCGAAGTCACGGTGAGAGAAGTCAAGCTGCCGGTGTTATTGCGAATAACTACATTGTCTTCCGCTGAACCAGTAACTGTTGTACCGGACCAGGTCGAGGTTCCGAACAAATTGCTCATCTCAACCCCAGCTTCTCCCGCTGCATTACCGTTCCCCGATATAGAGGAATTGGTCAATGTAAAATTCGTCACGGAGTTACTACGGATACCATCATCGCTGCCGTTCTGGATGATAAAGTTGGTGAAGCTTACATCGCGCGTGCTGGTGAGCATGACACCGGCTCCAGAGGAGTTCTGGATCGTGCCGCCTGAGCCGGCAGTACCGTTTCCAAGAATCCTCAGTCCGCCGAAGCTGGGGGTTGTTCCAGTACTATTTAGCACAATGCCGTTGGTCGCCCCATTGGACGAGATGCTGCGGAACTCCAGGTTGTTCGTGCCGATGTTAGTGTTGACTACGTTCAGCGCCGTGCCCGTGGTGGTGTTAATGGTGTTCGGATTTGTTCCGGTTGTAACAGTAACCGTTCCCCCGCCGGTCGCGGTAAACCCTGTTCCGCTGGTGGTATCAATGTCTAATCCACCACCGGTGAAATTGATGGTTGCTCCGGTGTTGGTGCTCAGATTCACCGCCGTGTTCGCTCCCGTGTTGAGCGTTTTCGTCCCACCTGAAAACGTGTAGGTCCCGCCGGTATTACTGGAAACTGCGATTCCAGTTGAACTGCCCGTCCCACTCAAATTTCCTGACAGCGTGACTGATCCACCTGTGTTGCTCGCAATGCTCACCAGACTGAAGGCCGTGTTGGAACTCACGGTCCCGGCGTAGTTGACCGTCGCCGCTCCGCCATTGATATTGACCGCATTTCCATTTGGGTTGGTAATTGAGGTGTTGCTGCTGAAGGTAAAGCTTCCGGATGACCCGCTGATCAGTGTCAGGCGGGCACCGCCGCCATTCAACGTGTTGGTCCCATTGAAGTTATATGTCCCATCCGCATTATCGAAACTAAACCCGCCGTTGTTGGTCGAACTCAGCGTCCCCGTCTGAAACGTGATCGTTCCCGTCGTGTGGTTTGTCACACCCACCAGCGGATTGCTCCCGCCATTGGTCACGCTCCCGCTGTAGGTCAACGACAACGTCCCTGACAACGAAAACCCGCCGTTTGATCCGCTGATGCTGCCGCCCGCCGTCACAGTCCCGGCCATACTCGTCAACACCACCGCCGCAGACGTGGTGCTTGTGGTTGACAGCGTGATTCCCGACGTCGCGTTGATCGTCCCGTTGTTCAAATTCAGGATTTGTCCGGTTCCATTGATCGTCAGCGTGTCCGCGTTGAACGTTCCAATTCCATTTCCATTGATACCCGCTCCGGTTGTGTTGCCAATCGTGAATCCCCGGACCGTGTTGCCGCTTCCAAGTGTGATTGAATTGGTGCTGGCCGCTGTCGCCACCAGCGTCGTGTTGCTCCCCGCCGCCACCACGGTAATGGTATTGACCGTTAACGACACCCCACCTCCGATCAACTGCTGGTTATTGAGCAGCGTCATGTTGCCGTCATAATCCCCAGTCCGCTCAAAGATATAGATGATGTCGCTCGCCGTGTCTGGCCCCGTCGCCCCGGTCACATCCGCCAGCGAATCAAACCGTGAGGCAAACGTTCCATTGCCACTCGTTCCAGCCGTCGAATCCACATACCACACCCGCTGGCCGAGGTTGATCGTCACGGTTCCCGTATCCGTCAACCCGTCGCCATCGGTTAAGGTATAAGTAAACGTGTCGGTCAAATTCTGATCGCCAACCTGCGGTTCGTAGGTAAATGACCCATCCGCCGCTAGCGTCACGCTCCCGCCCTGCGTCGTCGCAACTGTCCCGGCGGTCACCACCAGCGACCCATTCGGCGTCACGCCGTCCACGTCGTAATCGTTGGCCCGGACACCACTCGCCGGGTTGATCGTCAGCGTTGTGTTTCCCACCGCATTGTAACTATCGGCAATCGCCAGCGGCGACACCTTCACCGACCCCGCCACCAGGGTTGTGTTCGCATCTATCGTGTCTGAAAAATTGACTCCGGTCGCATTTCCGCCACCACTGTTTGTAATAACGACCGTGTACCGCAACCGGTCACCTGGGTCAGCGACCACATCCCCGTCCACATCAATGAGTAAGGCATCCGTCTTGGTCGCCGCGATGCTCGGCGTTTGTCGAAAAGCGGGTTTCACCCAGGGGAAAGATAAGGAAGATCTTCCAACACGACTGCCTGGACCAATCAGGGCATTCCCCAACGTAGAACCCAACTCAAGGCCCTGGGTCTGATCAGCTTCTATTTTTTTTGTAAGTAAATGATTCCCAAAAGCAAAAACACAGAGAAAGCCAACTAACAGAACACCTACAACAGACGTCCGGGACAGTATACGGCGAGTATTGGACATATTTCCCCCCAACAGAACCCGATTCAATGGTTTGGTATAGAGGGAATTTTATGTTCAATTTAGGAGAGAACTAACTTATGCCAAAAGCGTGAACAACTCTCCGAAAAGTAGTACCCAACAATGACTGAATCGGGGAGGTATATTTTTTAGATTAGGTATCAATCTTGTCAGGAATAAAGCATCAATACTTGTGCCCGATTGCCCTTAAAAAGTCAAGTTTCCATCAGAGTTTCTGCAGTTCAACCTGAATTCTCTTTGTCCTCTCAACCCTGTTCCCTATACTTTCACGACTCACCAGTCATCTCTATCCTTGAAATTATATTGTCCACAAACAATCTACTCTCGCTAAGTACCTTACCGAAAATTTCCAGACATTTTAACCACGGAAAACACGGAAAAC
>CAZXCE010000718.1:0-4292 GCA_964639175.1 uncultured Clostridia bacterium | reverse complement strand
GGTTCGTTTCGTCCTTTTCGTCCCTTCTGTCCTTTTGCTTGTTTCCCGGAACCCGGAACCCAGATCATTGGTGTGCAAATCAAAAAGTGTTGCCCAAATTTGGTTTACCTTGTGTTTTGAGTTTGTTTTCCATATTTTACAGAGATCCTTCGGCTTTCTTGCATTTCCCGATCCACTCCTTCAAAGCCCACACACAACTCAATACCCACAGGTGAAATCCATTATGTCAGCTTCAGCAGCTCACTACAAAATAGTCATTATCGGCGGCGGTAGTGCCGGCCTGACCGTGGCCTCCCGGTTATCAAAGGGGATGGCTGGCAGCACCGATCATCCACAAATAGCCATCATCGAACCTTCAACCAAACATTATTACCAGCCACTCTGGACACTGGTTGGGGCCGGGGTTTTTCCCAAAGAAGTGACCGAACGCGAAGAAGCCGATTTTATTCCGCCAGGGACAAAGTGGATTCACGACGCCGTTGAGACTTTTTTTCCTGAAGAGAATTATGTCGTGACCAGAAATGGGAAACAGGTCGGGTATGACTATTTGATCGTGGCGCCGGGCATTCAGCTTGATTGGGAGAAGGTGAAAGGCTTGAAAGATGCTGTCGGAAAAAATGGGGTGTGCAGCAACTATTCTTATGGCACGGTCAACACGACCTGGGAAAATATCAAGGCGTTTCCAGGCGGCACAGCCATCTTTACGCAGCCGCCACCGCCATTTAAATGCGGAGGCGCTCCGCAAAAAATTATGTACCTGGCCGATGATTATTTTCGACAGTCTGGTGTCCGCGACAAAACCAGGATCATTTATGCGTCTGCCGCAGCCACCAGTTTCCAGGTGAAAAAATACGCTGATTCAATGGATCAAGTCATTGCACGCAAAGGGATTGAGACCAAATACCGTCACAACCTGATCGAGATTCGACCCGAGAAAAAAGAAGCCGTCTTTCAGCATCTCGATACTCAGGAAATTGTCACCATGCGCTATGACATGATCCACGCGACCCCGCCGCAATCAGCTCCGGATTTCATCAAGCGCAGCCCGCTGGCCAATGAAGCCGGCTGGGTAGATGTCAACAAAGAAACCTTGCAGCACGTGCGCTATCCCAACATTTTTAGTTTGGGCGATGCCAGCAGCCTGCCGACTTCGAAAACCGGGGCTGCGATTCGCAAACAATCTCCGGTTTTGGTGCGCAATCTGGAAGCTATGATGCGGGGCGTTCCCTTCCCTGCCCGATACACTGGCTATACCTCCTGCCCACTGGTGACCGGGTACGGCAAGCTGGTGATGGCTGAGTTTGATTATGATCTCAATCCCCAGGAGACATTCCCATTTGATCAATCCAAAGAACGACTCAGCATGTATCTGGTCAAAAAGTATGTGTTACCCGAACTCTACTGGCACGGGATGCTCAAAGGGCGCGCCTAAATATCGAATTTCAAGCCGAGAAACCACGCAATACACGGAAAATAGTCATCGAAACCGTCAGTACCACCTGTGTCGGTGAGTGGATGTAGTCTTTCCCGCTCCACCGACTGACAGGCGGTACTGCGTGCTTCCTGGGCATGGAATATGCCCGCTACCCTTTCGATTTACAGCGAATCCAAAAATCGGAACAGGTCGTCCTTTTTGCGGCGGGACAGCGTTTTGTAGCGCTCGATAACGTCTGATGCTTCGCCCCGGTGGCGCATGATGGCTTCATCAAGCGAGAGCGTCGCTCCGTCGTGCATATACTGGTTGCGGGTGCGAAGTCCCCACAACGGAGGCGTCCGAATTTTATTGCGGGTTGAAAGCCCGCCGTTTTGGACAATTCCATCCCCGGTGCCAATGTCGTGGAGGAGAAAATCACTAAATGGGTGAATGGTTTTGTCTCCGAGGGCTGCCGGAATCATAAATGTCCCGCCATTGATGAGTGTTCCAGCCGGCAGCGTGGTCAGGGTTGGAACGTGGCAAATGGCACAGCCCATGTCGTTGAAAATCCGCTCGCCGTTGCGTCCTTCGGGGGCATTCATCATGCGTTCGTCGCGGGATGGGGCCTTGGTCGAGCGCATAAAGTTGGCAAAAAGTTCGAGGTCGTCGTTGTCAGCTTCGTCGGGATCAGCCACCGTATCAAACTGGCTGACATCCCGACCATTGGCCGTATTTTCAACCGGAAACATCGGGGTGGTAATTCCCATTTCATTTAAATAGGCATCTCCGGCAAACGAGAGCAGGCTGGCATGTTGAGCTTTCCACCCAAAGCGACCGACACGAGAAACCCCTGGCGCTTCTAAAACCGGCACCAGAATGGCCTGACCTTGAATTTTTCCATTGGTGGCGGTTTTTTGAGCCTGGGCAATTGCCAGTAACGCAGTGTCGTCAATGGCTTCGATAAAACCATCACCCAAAATACTGAGCGACATGCGGAAGGATCGGGTTTCATTTCCCGGCATAATCCGTTCCTGGATTCGGGGATCAATGGCCCGGCTATGGATCAACGACCCGCCGGGATGATCCAGGAAGCTCGTGCCATCAAAATGACCCGCGCGAATCACCGCAACCTGGCTATTCCCGCCTGAAATCGGGTTCCCGTGGCATTCGCCGCAGGATTTTCCATTAAACACAGGGCCAACACCGTCTTCGAGATCTTCGACAGCATCAAATCCGTCTCTGGCCTCTTCAAACGAAGTTTGGTCTAAAAAGCCGTTTGATTCGTGGTCAAAACCGGTTTGAGCTTCAACGCCGGTTCCTTGAAGGGCCGGATCATCGGTTTGGGCTTTCAACACAGGTGTTTTCATTCCCTGGATGGCGATAAAAAAACTGACAAGGGCAACAAACAAAAGCAGTTTGGTGGCTTTCATGTGTGGCGGCTCCTTTAAAAAGAATCTGTACAAAAGTGGTTCCCAAAACCGGTTTTCCTGATGTTGG
This sequence comes from uncultured Clostridia bacterium, assembly GCA_964639175.1. Lineage (GTDB taxonomy): Bacteria > Acidobacteriota > Blastocatellia > Chloracidobacteriales > Chloracidobacteriaceae > JACQXX01. Next base: position 1,381 of record CAZXCE010000718.1, on the reverse strand, counting down.
GAAAGATATTTTTTGTGGAATTCGGTGGGAGTATTACTTTCTGTTCAAAAGGTGATGAGCGTTGCTTTTTTCTAAAAAAACAATGGTTTTGATCAGGCACAGCGGTGATTTCGCTCAGCCGGATGCAACTGAACTGATACATTCAAACTTGCATTTCGAAACTGAAACAGCCGCTGACACAACACGTCGTGGGCCCGATGAAGCCGGGATCGAACTGTGCCAATCGGGCACCCTAAAATTGTGGCGACATCCTGATAACTGAGTTCCTGTAAATCACATAGCACCACGACATCCCGGTAGTGAGCCGGTAAACCGGTAATTGCCAGGCGGACATTTTCAACGGTTTCATGCTGCAAAACGGAAGTCAGCGGCGTAGTCGGGTCAATTGATGTGGTGGGCAAAAGGTCTGATTCATCACTGGTTTCAGCCAGCGGAACAAACTTCTGATCCCGGTCCAGACGATTCCAGAGCACATGCCGGGCAATCCCGAGCAGATACGCCGTTGCGTTTCCGCGCGATGGATCAAATCGCGCACCGTCCTGGATAAGCTGAAGAAAGGTCTCTTGTGAGACGTCATCGGCCAGGGCCGCCGACCCTCCCAGGCGGAAGGCAAACCGGTAGATAACCGGGTGCAGGCGTGCATACAGTGTCTCAAGAGCGGTTTCATCTCCGGTCAGCATCAACTGGAGGAGGTCTTCGTTGGTCGTCGCCGGGTGGAGCAAGTGCATGGAGCAAGAGTCTGCTGACCTGTTTGTTTTCCTGAAAAGTAACGGTGAAAAATGAAATCGAACGCCCGATGGCCAGTAAGCAGGAAAAATGGCAGATCAACGCAATCAAATTTTGCGCTTCCACAACAGGAAGAGCCGAATAAGGAAAGTTGACTCGTTGCTAAAAGATGATGGTGAGGTGTGCACTTGATCAGTATTGGGCCATCATAGCGGATTGGTTCCAATTTTTTTTCAAAAAACCCAGGAAAAAACAAAAAGAGACTGAAAACATCCGGGTTTGTGTTGAGCCAGGTCAGCGTTGGAAAGCAAGGACCTGTCAGTACCACCTGCGTGAGCGGGTGGGGTTGGGAGCAACCAGACCCACCCACTGACGCGGGTGGTACTGACATATCGGTGCTTCTGATTTGCTCTAACACAAAATCCAGTAGAAGCAGAAAGAAAATCTCTTGTCTGAAGACGATAGGCTGAACCTCTTTTCTGAAAACCTGTCGAGAAACGTCTAGGACCACCTAAAGCATTTGATTTCTCTTATTTAACCCGTTGTGAACGCGTTCACAAATTACTTTCCACTTTGCTCTTCAATCGCATACATTGAACTTGATAAGTACCTTACCGAAAATTTCCAGACATTTTAACCACGGAAAACACGGAAA
>CAZXCE010000717.1:0-4308 GCA_964639175.1 uncultured Clostridia bacterium | reverse complement strand
ATGTTTGACATTCCACGCGATGAAAACTTGAAACTGCGTGACTTCCCGACCCTCAAACACGTGATTGGGTTTGTGTATGACAAACGCCCTGACCTGAAAGTTGTCGCGGCACCAGCACCGGTTGCTCCAGCTCCAGTTCAGGTCACAGCCCCGGCAGCCGCTCCAGCCGCTCCGGTCGTGGACGAAGTTACCGAAAAAGTCCTGGCCCTCGCGGCTGACAAGACCGGCTATCCACCAGAGATGCTGGACCTTGATCTCGATTTGGAAGCCGACCTGGGTGTGGACACCGTCAAACAGGCCGAAATGTTCGCCTCGGTTCGCGCAATGTTTGACATTCCACGCGATGAAAACTTGAAACTGCGTGACTTTCCAACCTTGAAACACGTGATTGGGTTTGTGTATGACAAACGCCCTGACCTGAAAGTCGCTACGGCACCAGCACCGGTTCAACCGGTTGCCGCTCCGGTCGCCGAAGCAGCGCCGGCAGTTGACGAAATCACCCAGAAAGTTCTGGATCTGGCCGTCGAGAAAACCGGGTACCCAGCCGAAATGCTCGATTTGAACCTCGATCTGGAAGCCGATCTTGGCGTTGACACCGTCAAGCAAGCTGAAATGTTTGCCTCGGTTCGCGGACTCTTTGACATTCCACGCGATGAAAATTTGAAATTGCGTGACTTCCCAACCCTCAACCACGTGATTGGGTTTGTGTATGACAAACGCCCGGATTTGAAAGGCACTGCCGCAACGCAAGCAACTGCGGCGACAGCAGGTGCCGCCGCATCGGTGGTCACAGCACCCGCAGTACCACAAACCATGTCGCTGGATGCAGCAGCAGCCATTCCACGACGTGTCCCGGTTCCGATCCTGCGACCGGCATTGACTGATTGCAAACCAACCGGCGTCAAACTCGAAGCCGGCACCCGCGTGATGGTCATGCCTGAACTGGGCAAAGTCACCGAAACCCTGTGCCAGAAACTGGCGGACCGTGGCGTCGAAGTACTCAAACCCGGAGATCTAACAGACGCTGAATCACTCACCGCTCAGATTCAGACCTGGCTCGAAGCCGGACCAATCCACGGAGTGTACTGGTTACCAGCCCTGGCCATTGAAGATAACCTGCTGGATATGCACCTGGAACAGTGGCGGGCAGAGCTGGAAATTCGCGTCAAGTACCTCTATGCCACCATGCGGGCACTCTATGACCAGATTGAGGCCGCCGGTACCTTCCTGGTTTCGGCAGTTCATCTGGACGGCCAGCATGGCTATGGCCCGGCAGGTGCTCGCGCTCCACTGGGCGGCGCGGTCACCGGTTTTACCAAAGCCTATAAACGCGAACGCACCGAAGCGCTCGTCAAAGCAGTTGACTTCCAACCTGACACTTCAGCCGATGATGTGGCTGAAAAACTGATTGCCGAAACCCTGACTGATCCTGGTATCGTCGAAATTGGCTATGTGGCTGAAAATCGCTGGACGGTTGGACTCCGGGAAATCCCAGTCGAAAACGGCGAGCCCGGAATGGAACTGAACAAAGACACCGTGTTTGTGGTCACCGGTGCCGCCGGGAGCATTGTGTCAGCGATTACGACCGATCTGGCCGTGGCTTCAGGCGGGACATTCTATCTGCTTGATTTAGTCCCCGAACCAGACCGCAACAATCCAGATATTCCACGACTGGCCAATGACAAAGACAACCTCAAGCGAGACATCTTTGAACGCCTCAAAGCCAAAGGCGAACGCGCCACCCCGGCCATGGTTGAAAAAGAACTCGCCGCCCTGGAACGCGCCAGCGCCGCACTCGCCGCCATCCAGGCCATCGAAGCCGCCGGCGGGACGGCTCACTATTTCAGCGTTGACCTGCGGGATGCCGAATCAGTCGGCAACGCAATTGACGCGGTTCAGGAACAGCAAGGCCGGATTGATGTGCTGCTGCACGCCGCCGGGCTTGAAATCAGCCGCTTCCTGAAAGACAAAGAACCTCGCGAGTTTAATCTGGTGTTTGACGTCAAGTGCGACGGCTGGTTTAACCTGCTGCGCAGCATTGGCCAGATGCCGCTCGGTGCCACCGTGGTGTTTAGTTCGATTGCCGGACGTTTTGGCAACGGCGGTCAAACCGATTACAGCTCCGCCAACGATCTGCTCTGCAAAACCACATCAAGCTTCCGCACGACGCGGCCCAACACTCGGGGCATTGCCACCGACTGGACGGCCTGGAGCAGCATCGGAATGGCCTCGCGCGGCTCGATTCCAAAAATGATGGAACTCGCTGGAATTGATATGCTGGCACCCGAAGCCGGCATCCCGTTCATTCGCCGCGAATTGATCTCCGGCAGCCGCCGGGATGAAATCGTGGTCGCAGAACGGCTCGGCCTCCTGATGCACGAGTTTGACGAAACCGGCGGTCTCGATGTCGAAGCCATCAATCAACGACTGGCCGAGCACCGCGAAGCTGGAAAACTCGGCCCAATGATTGGCAATGTAACCGGATTTGGACTCCACACCGGGCTCACGGTTGAGACCACGCTGGATCCAAAGGAACAACCATTCCTCTTTGATCACCAGATTGAAGGCACGCCGGTACTGCCGGGCGTGATGGGCATGGAATCATTTGCCGAACTGGCCGCCGTGCTCTTCCCTGACTGGTCAGTGGCCAGCGTTGAAAACGTAGACTTCCTGGCGCCATTCAAGTTTTATCGCCACGAACCACGGACCATCAAACTTGTGGCGAAATTCCAAACCGACGGCGAAGACACACTGGCCTTCTGCCGCCTGATTGGAACGCGTACCTTGCCAAACCAACCAACGCCGCAGGAAACCGTTCACTTTACCGGCACAGTTCGCCTGACCCGGCAACCGCTCTCGGAAGACCTGGAACAACCAGCGACTGAAGCTGAAGCCACCGTCAACGCCGAAGACATTTACCGGATTTATTTCCACGGCCCGGCCTATCAGGTCCTTGAAAAAATCTGGAAATGGGAAGACTGCGTGGCGGGTCAGTTTGCCGCCGATCTGATCGAAAACCATCGTCCAGTGGAACTCGAAACCCAACTGACACCGCGTCTGATCGAGTTGTGCTTCCAAACCGCCGGAATCTGGGAAATTGGCGAAACCGGCCATATGGGCTTGCCGCTCCACGTTGATCGGGTGCTCAAACTCCGTACCGGAGAAAACGTGACGGGTCGTCAGGTCGCCATCATCCGTCGCAACACCGAAAACAACTGCTTTGACGGCGTTGTCTGCGACACGGAAGGCAATGTCTTCCTGTACCTGCAAGGCTATCGGACCGTCGAATTTACCGCTAACGATGAAGCGCAGGTCGCGCTCATCCGCACTATCTTGAGTTGATGTCTCAGTCAGTACCACCTGCGTCAGCGGGTGGGCTCGGTGAGCATTTCCACCCACTGACACAGGTGGTACTGACAAATTTGAGTTGTTGGAAATCAACTCCATTCTTCATTCATTTTAGAGAGGATCCAGCCATGAATAACCACGTTGCACCATCATTAACCCAATCCCAAATCGATGCGTTAACCTTTTTGATCCACCATTACAAAACCGGGAACCTGCTGGCCACGATTCAGATTTGTCATGACTTTCTGGCCTGCCTGCCGGACTCAACCCCGGAAAAACAAATGTTTTTGAATGACATCACCGGTTTGAAAAAAATTGTCAACCTGCTGGCCCACGTCAATATTGAAGAAGAACCCAAAGCCAGCGAAGCTGCACAGTAGCGAAAGATCTGTCAGTACCACCTGCGTCAGCGGGTGGGCCAGGTGAGTACTATCTGCGGTAGCGATGGGCCCGGTTCAGTTACCGCCCGCCCGCTGACGCAGATGGTACTGACTTGGGATAACCCTGGAGGAATAATATGCGTCCCTTGATTCAGCGTGTCGCTATTGTGGACCGTGGAACGGCTGCCGTTCGGGCCATTCGTGCGATCCGGGAATACAACGAAGAGCACCAAACGACGATCCGGTCACTCGCCCTGTTCACCAAAACCGACCAGCGTGCCTTGTTTGCCGAAGAAGCTGACGAAGGCTTCTTGCTTGGTTCAGATGAATGGTGGTCAAACGGTCGGGCACAGAGCCGGTATTGTGATTTGGAAGCCCTTGAAAAAGCCCTGGTGGCGTCACGCGCCGATGCCGTATGGACCGGGTGGGGCTGGATGTCAACCCGCCCCGAACTGGCTGACCTGTGTCAGAAACTTGGAATTGCGTACCTCGGGGTCAATGGCGATTTGATGCGCCAGTTGCTCTCCCCCGAAACGGCACCCCGGCTGGCTGGAGCCTCCGGACTGTCACTGGACCTGGA
>CAZXCE010000716.1:0-4312 GCA_964639175.1 uncultured Clostridia bacterium | reverse complement strand
GGTTGGCGTCCCCGATGTGGCTGAACCGGCTTCAGTGACCAGTTGCAGGGCGACAATCGGCAGGCTGTGATCTTCCACCACATACACCCGAAGTTGATTGGGCAGCGTTTTTGAGACAACCTTTGGAAAAGTGACTGATTTGGGCGGATCCAGCGGTGGGAGCTTTTGATATTGCGCCTGATTGGGTTGAAAAAACCCACCCATCACAACCAGTACTGGCAATACCAGACTGAGCAGATACATTTTTTTCATGCGATTCAATGTTCTCATTTGGCACCTCCGGCGGTTTTGGTCGCTTCGGCAGCCTCGGGCAAGGACACGTAAATCACCGTCCGGTTCTCGGTGGTGAAGTATTTTTTGGCCACGGCCTGAACATCAGCCATGGTGACGGTTTGTAACCGCTCCATATCCGTCAGGGCTCGATTTGGATCGCCGAAAAATGTTGCAGCCCGGCCCAATGCTTCGGCGCGTTCCATCAGCGATTGCCAGCCATTGACCTTTGAGGCCAGCAATTGATTCTTCGCCTTTTGGAGTTCTGATTCAGTCACGCCTGAGGTCTGTAGTTTTTCAATCTCAGCCAGCAAGGATTTTTCACCTTCCGGCAACGTTTTTTCGGGCGCCAGCGTGGCCACAAAACTGAACAGATTGGGATGTTCTGAAAAATACCCGCCCCCGCTGGCTTCGGTGGCCAGACCCTGCTGGTAAACCAGCGATTGATAGAGGCGTGAGCTTTGACCGTTTGAGAGAATGGCACCCAACAACCTGAGCGCATAGCTGTCAGGATGACCGTTCCCCGGTGTATGAAAGGCAATCCGCACCTGTGGGAGTGGGGCATTTGGGTCTTTGTAGGTCAACCGGCGCTCGGCTGTCTGGGGCGGCTCAACCACCGTAATGCGGGAAATCGGCTGTGAACTGGCCGGAATCGGGCTGAAATATTCTTTGATGACGGGAAGGATTGCCGCTGAATCAAAATCTCCGGAAAGCACCAGCGTTGCGTTGTTTGGCGCATAAAAAGACTGGTGAAACTCATTGACATCTGCCAGCGTCGCCCGGTTCAGATCTTCCATGCTGCCAATGGTCGTGTGCTGGTACGGATGTTTGGTAAACACCGAGGCATACAGGATTTCATCAACCATTCCATAAGGCGCGTTTTCAACTGACTGGCGACGTTCTTCTTTGACAACGTCACGTTCAGATCGGAAATTTTCTTCCGTGACAGCCAACGCTCCCATGCGGTCAGCTTCAGCCCAGAGCAATCGTCGAAGGTGATGTGCTGGCACAATTTCCAAATACACGGTCACATCATCATCAGTAAAGGCGTTGTTCATTCCGCCAACATCTTCCGTCAACCGGTCAATGGATTCACTCGGCAGGTTTTTTGTTCCTTTAAACATTAAATGCTCAAACAGGTGGGCAAACCCGGTGCGTCCGGGGCGCTCGTCCTTTGAGCCAACGTGATACCAGACCTGGATGGCGACCAGTGGTAAGCGGTGGTCTTCGTGCAATACCACTTTCAGACCATTGGGCAATTCCGCCGTTTGAATTTTTAATTTAGGCAGTTTGGTTTGAGCCTGAGCCGGGCTCCATCCCAATCCGGTACTCAACCACAGACATACCAGCGCCAGGAGCGCCAGCATTTTTCGTTTCGGCATACTCTGACAGACCTCATCTCTGAAAATAAAAGTGCAGACGGCACCCGATGCAGGGTAACGAGGAAAATGAAAAATGCAACCCTTTCGCAGACAACTGGCGGATCAATCTCAAGATCAGTGGCACAGGGCTCAGTCTTGTGAGTTTTTCGTGGCTGGAAAAACAATTGGGCTGGACTTACGGGTAAGTAAATCCAGCCCAAAAACGACTTTGTATCAATTTTGATGGAAACGACAACGCACTTACTGTTTTGGCTTTTGCTTTGAAGGATCCGGCTGAGGTTTGAGTTGTTTCGGTAACTCGGCCTTCCGGACTTCGGTTGGTGCATTTTTACGCGCTTCTCTGATCTTTTCCATATTTTCTCGGGTCTTCATCACCCGACCCTGGGCATCTTTTTGGAGCCCCTCGGTGGGTGTTTTCACCACAATATCGGCTTCTTTGGCAGGCAGCCCAGTTGGCGAGGCAACCACCCCACCTGGCGGTGGTGGCGGTGGAGCAGGCAACGCCTGATTAGGTGCCGTCGGTGCCGGTGGCGGGGTAACAGGTTGTGCCCCCTGGGGTTGAGCTGGTTGCCCGGCTGGGCCACTTGATTGGGTTTCACTTTTACACCCAACGCCCATCATCAGTACTGAGCAGATCAAAGCCAGTGAGAACAGGTGCATCAAAGAAACAAACGAACGTTTTGAACCACGCATAAGACTTTACTACCTCAAAAAAAATTCCAATACCGTTGGCCACCAAACGACTTATGGCTGAACGGTTGCTTTGTGAATAATCACCGCAGTGATCGGTCGGTCGTTACGACCAGTTGGAGCAGTGGCAATTTTATCAACGACATCCATTCCCTCAAGCACACGTCCAAAAATCGTGTAGTTGGGTGGGAGTGGATAGGGTTTGTGCATAATGAAAAACTGGCTGCCGTTGGTATTGGGACCACGATTGGCCATCGCCACAATGCCCTGGGCATATCCAGTTTGGTACAGTGGGGAACTGGCATTGATTTCATCATCAAATTCCCCGCCCCAGGCTGACTCACCTCCGGTTCCATTGCCATTTGGATCGCCACCTTGAATCATAAAGCCATTGATGACTCGATGAAAGGTAAGCCCATCATAAAATCCCCGGCTGGTCAGCAATCGGAAATTCTCACAGGTTTTCGGGGCATCCTGGGTGAGAAGCTCAAACCGAATCGTGCCAAAATTGGTTTCAAGTGTCACCTGCGGAGCCGCTACTGGGGCGGTGGCGGGCGCCGGCACTGGTGGTTTAGCCGCGGGCGGTTTGGTGGCAGCCGGCTTGCGCCGGCGGGTGGTGCGCTTTTTCTGACTGGTTTTGGTTGTTTTTTTCCGTATTTGCTGGCCGGAAACAACCGATGAATCCAACGTGAGACCACCAATGACGACCAGTGCCAGCACCCCGATCACCATCCACATTGATCGTCTTCGGTATAGACTGGCCGCCAGCTCCCTCACGCCTGTCAGGATTGAACTTCCAATAAACATCACGGTTTAGCCTCCCATTTCAACAACTTTGGCACTCGTGATGATCACTTTTGACAGAGGCATATCATTTGGACCCGCTGGCGCGGTGGCAATCGAGTCCACCACATTTTGCCCCTTGGTCACGCGGCCAAAAATTGTATACCTTGGAGGCAGTGGGTAGTTTTTGTGCATAATGAAAAACTGGCTGCCATTGGTGTTTGGACCACGATTGGCCATCGCCACAATGCCGGGCTTATACCCACCCTGGTACAGGGCTGAACTGGGGTTGATTTCATCATCAAAGGTTCCGCCCCAGGCTGATTGCCCGCCCGTCCCGTTTCCATTGGGGTCTCCGCCCTGGATCATGAACCCGTTGATTACCCGGTGAAAGATCAAATTATTGTAATAGCCCCGGTTGGCCAGTAATCGGAAATTGTCACAGGCTTTCGGAGCATCATCGGTTAACAATTCAAACTCAATCGTGCCTTTATTGGTTACCAGTGTTGCCACCAGTTTTTTTCCTGGCTCACTCTGGGCTGGTTTCGCCTCACCCGATGGGGCGGCAGGGGCCGCAGGGGATTCAGGCCTGGAAGGCGCCGTGGGCGTCGCCGGTGACGAAGGGGCTGGTGGAGCTTCGGGTTTGCACCCCTGGGCGAAAAAACCAGCCAGACATAGACACAACACACCAATGGTCCGAAAAAGGGATTTCAGTGAATTCGACATAAATTTTTGGATGAGTCAGTTGAGCTGGGGAACGCCTTTTTGTGTCTGCCTTGATGTCGCACGACCAGCAAAATGGTTCCCAGTTTGGAAAAATTTCAGGTTAAAACACCAAACCCGCTCTGGCAAAGGATTTGCCGGCGGGCTTGTCAAAAGGCGAACACTCAAGAATTCCTGAATGGACAAAAGTTTATTCGCCGGCAGATCAGGCGTTGACTTCTTCCACAGTGGCCCGCTGGATTGTAACTGGCGTCAATGGCCGGTCACGGTGATCGGTTGGCGTGGTTGCAATCGCATCAACCACATCTTGACCGGCAATCACCCGGCCAAAAATGGTGTAGTTTGGTGGCAGCGCAGCCCGTTTGTGCATGATAAAGAACTGACTGCCGTTGGTGTTGGGTCCCCGATTGGCCATGGCAACGGTTCCTGGTACGTACCCGGTTTGATAGATGGCTGAGGAGGGA
>CAZXCE010000715.1:462-4326 GCA_964639175.1 uncultured Clostridia bacterium | reverse complement strand
GGGCCGTGCCAGTACCAGTCGTCGGCCCCAATCTTATGAGTATATCACGACGACAATTTCTCAAACTCAGCGCTCTCACCGGGCTGGCACTCATTCTGGAAATTCCAGCTTCGGCTGAAAGCGCCGTGCGCAATTTGAGCCTGGAGCAAGCGCCATTTCAACCCAACCAGTGGCTCTCGATTGATCAGACCGGAAAAGTCACGATTATGGCCGCCAAGGCTGAAATGGGTCAGGGCGTCCGGACGTCGCTTCCGATGATTGTGGCCGAAGAACTCGACGTTGACTGGAAACAGGTCACGGTTCAATTCCCCATGCCCGGTACTGATTTTCCACGGATGCGCACCAGCGGCAGCGGCAGTGTTACCGGTTCGTGGAGTCCACTTCGGATCGCCGGGGCCACGGCTCGGGAAATGTTGATTGCAGCAGCAGCGGCCACCTGGCAGGTTGAGCCTGCGACCTGCGAAACGTCACAGGGAATGGTCATCCATCCTCCAACTGGACGCAAAGTAGCCTATGGCGAACTCGTCGCAACAGCAGCCAAGCTGACGCCACCGCTTTCACCGAAAGTAAAGAATCCAAAAGATTTTAAGCTGCTCGGAAATCGGGTCAAACGCGTTGACGGGCCCGATATCGTGAACGGAAAAGCCGCCTACACGGCGGATATTCGCGTGCCCGGAATGCGGTTTGCGGCAGTGAAACGGTCTCCGGTCCTGGGCGGAAAAGTGGCCAGATGGGACGCAACGAAAGCCAAAAAGATCCGGGGGGTGCGCAACGTCGTGCAGGTGCCAACCGGAATTGCTGTGATTGCCGATGACACCTGGGCTGCCTTTCGTGGCGTCGAAGCCCTTGAGGTCGAATGGGATCTGGGTGCAAACAAAGACTATTCGTCTGAACTTCACTGGAAACGAACTGAAGAATTAAGCCGCCGGGAAGGCCGGGTGATTTGGACTCAGGGCGACCGGGCAAAAGCGGTTGAAACGGCGGCGCATAAACTTGAAGAAGTTTACGCCTACGGGTTTCAAGCCCACGCACCAGTCGAAACCCTGACCTGTACGGTTCACGTTCGCAAAGGCGAATGTGAAATCTGGACCGGCACCCAGTGCGCCAATCAGGCGATGGATGGCGTGGCCAAACAGCTTGGTCTCGAAGTTGGCGCTGTCAAAATACACGTTCCGTTGCTCGGAGGCGCCTTTGGTCGGAGATTACAGTTTGATTATGTGACCGAAGCTGTCGAAGTTGCCAAACAATGCCCGGACCCGGTCCAGGTCATCTGGTCACGAAGCGATGATATGAAACATGGCTATTTTCATCCGGCGTCCATGCACCGCATGACCGGAACGGTGGATGCCAGCGGAAAATTGACCAGTTTTGGCCACCGGCTCTGTGCCTCGTTGCTTTCGGTTCTGGGGCCACCTGATTTTAAGGATCCAAACTGGCATGTTGGCTATGGGTGGGGACTCTATGATTCGCCCTATTCATTTCCAGCCATGCACTATGATTTTGTGCTGGTTGATTCGCCAGTTCCCTCGGGGCCGTGGCGGGCGGTACATTACCCGCCAAATGTCTTTGCCCGTGAAAGTTTTCTGGATGAACTGGCACACGCCGCCAAAGCCGACCCGGTTGAATTTCGGCTGGAGTACCTCAAAGGCGATGTCGCGCCGTTTCAAACCATTCGCCCAAGCCTGCGACGGGTGATCCAACTGGCGGCTGAAAAAGCGGGCTGGGGAAAACCACTTCCCAACGGCCACGCGCTGGGCATCGCCTGCAATGTCTATCACGAACGAACCACCATGGCGCAAATTGCCGAAGTCTCAGTTGGCGTCGATGGTCGGCCCAAAATTCACCGCATTGTCTGCGCCGTCGAATGTGGCCAGGTCGTCAACCCACTCGGGCTGGAAGGCCAGATTGAAAGCGGCATTGTGTGGGGACTCTCAGCCGCGCTGTCAGGTGAAATCACGGTCAAAAACGGCGGCATCGTTGAAAGTAATTATGCTGATTTTGGGGTGTTTCGAATCAAGAATATGCCACGGGTTGAGGTCTACACGGTTCCAAGCACCGCGCCTCCAACCGGCATTGGCGAACAACCGGTTCCACCAGCGGCACCAGCGGTATTCAATGCGTTTTTTGCCGCCGGAGGTAAGCGCATCCGACGGTTGCCGATGAAATAGGGTTCAGGGTTCAGGGTTTCGAAGCATTGCCCCGATGTGGTTTTGTTCCTCATCCTGGGTAATCACCGAAAACAGTTTGACGGGTTGCCTCAAAGACCGTAAAACTGCTCCAAACCCTGAACCCCGAACCCGTCTTCTATGCTTCCCCGTGACTACCTGCTCGACACGGCCCAACGTGGCCTGAAAAAAGGCATTCCCGACGAACTCAACTGGTTTCCATTTGATCAACTTCCGGCGTTGACCTGGAGCGATACCGGAGAACCCGTTGAACCTGAAATTGTTTCCTGGTGGCTGATTCAAGGCTTTCGAAAGAAAAGTCCGGAAGCTGCTTCCCTGCACCTTGACGGCTGGCCAGAACAAATCTCAAAAACAGAAGGCGAGGGCCTGGGAAAGTTTGTCTTAGAGCAGTGGATTCAACAAGATACCCAGATTATCGAACAGCCTGACCTTCAGACTCTCACCGAACAACTCACGGCTGAATTTCAACAATTTCGGCACTTTTCATATCTCAACATCACACCCGAAGAAGAAGACCGACGGCTCCATGACTTTCTGACCTATATGATTACCGACAAAACCAGACGCGGCAGCGCGATCAAGGAAAAAGGCATTCTGTCAGTCGCCGGGTCGTTTGGTCGAGCAGCGTTGATTCCACTGGTTGAAAAATATATTGATGACTGGCAGGTCAAACGTTCGGCCCAGTGCTGGGCACTCGTGCAAATGCTTGGAACAGTTGATGATGCGCAGTGTATTCAGTGGCTGGTGCGGACTTCGCAGGCAAAGAATCGAACCAAAAGCATTCGCCAGCAAGCCCAAAAGTATCTGGACACCCTGGCCAGACGCAAAGGCTGGTCTCAGGATGACCTGATTGACCGCACGATTCCGACACTGGGGTTTGATTCCGGCGGTGGGCTGAAGCTCGATTTTGGCCCGCGTTCGTTTTCAGTCCGGATTGACGATGACTTCAAACTGGTGCTCAAGGATGCAGAGGGCACAATCCTCAAGACGCTCCCGACACCGCGAGCCAGCGATGATGAAAAACTGGCCAAAGAAGCGAAAAAAACGCTTTCGGATCTCAAAAAACAACTGAAAGAACTCTTTGAGTTTCAGACGACTCGTCTGTGGGAAGCGATGTGCCTCCGGCGTAACTGGTCGGCGGAAGACTGGATGCTGTGTTTCCAAAAACATCCAGTGATGGGCCGACTGTGCCAGCGTGTCATTTGGGAAGCAGTCACCCCGCATTCATCGGTATGTGCCTTTCGACCACTGGCGGATGGAACGCTGACGGATGCTGATGACAACCCGGTTGAGCTGACGGCTGAGGTTCGGGTTCGAGTCGCGCATGCCCTTTCAATGACCGAAGCGGAACGCGCCCGGTGGCAGTCACATCTGGCTGACTACGAAGTACAACCCCTCTTTCCACAGGTGGCCTGGGCGCCGTATCGCCTGCCTGAGAACCTTCAGAAAACAAAAGAACTGGCTGACTTTGTCGGCCATCTGATCGAAGCCGTCGTGTTGCATGGCAAAGCCACCAAATTTGGCTATAGTCGGGCTGAATCTGACGATGGCCTCTGGTTTTGGGTGTATCAAAAAAACCTGCCCTCGCTGGGTGTCAAAGTGGTGATTGAATACACCGGCAGTGGTGATTTGAAGGAAAAACGAACGGTGGCACTCAAGGATTTTTATCTGACTTCGG
>CAZXCE010000715.1:0-452 GCA_964639175.1 uncultured Clostridia bacterium | reverse complement strand
CGGATCTTCCAAGCTATGGCTACGAAGCGAAAAAACTCGAACTCGGCAAGATCCCGCCGGTGCTCCTGAGCGAAATCTGGCAACAGGTCCGCCAACTGGCGGCGGCTGGAACGGGCTTCAACCCGGAGTGGAAGAAAATGTGTGAAATGTGAGGACATGGGTTGAAGGTTTTGGGCTGAAGAAAACGGGTTGAAGAATTCCAGCTTGGGCAGATGCCAATCAGAAAGCCTTTCGGTTTTCGCCCGGATGGGCGGTGGAAAGTAGCTGGCGGGCAGCCGGCTTTGAAGCGCACCCACCGGAATGCAGGCGGCCAATGATTCGCGCCCGGATGGGCGCTGGAACCAAACTGGTCGGCCAGGATCGGAATCGAGCCAAAGAAAAGACCGACTGAACTTCCAGCGCCCATCCGGGCGGGAGGGCATCAGATCTTTTTTCACCCCTTATTTATGGGG
>CAZXCE010000714.1:0-4338 GCA_964639175.1 uncultured Clostridia bacterium | reverse complement strand
CACCAGTCCTTTCTTGGTACTCAACCATAAATGATCCGTTTCATCGGTCAAAATGCCCAGGATGGTGTCATTGAGAAAACCGTCTGCTTCAGAAAAAATCGTAAAGGTGCCGCTTTGTGGGTCAAACAGATTTAAGCCGCTACTGGTTCCAACCCATAACCGACCAGCATTGTCTTCGCGGATGGAATACACGACATCATGGCTAAGGCTTTTGGGATTTGCCGGGTCGTGCCGAAAAGCAGTAAAGGTCAGCGTTTCTGGATCCAGGCGATTGAGGCCACCAGCCGTTCCAATCCACAGCATTCCATCGCGGCTTCGATACAGATAATTCACAACATTATTACAAAGACTGTCAGATCGAGCCGGATCCGGTCGAAAAACGGTAAACCGTTGCTGTTTGGCATCATACAGGTTGAGACCTTCGCCATAGGTGCCAATCCAAAGCCGACCGGTGAGATCCTCGGCAAATGTAATGACGTGATTTCCACTCAGACTTTGGGGATCGGCTGGATTGTGCAGAAACCGTACAAATTTCTTTTTCTCAGGGTCATAGCGGTTTAAGCCGTTTCGAGTCCCAATCCACATAGCACCCAGGCGATCTTCATAGACGGCCAGGACTTCATCGTGGCTGAGACTGGTGCTTTGGCCTGGGTTTGCCCGAAAAACCGTCATTTGACCAGTTTGTGGGTGCAACCGGTTGAGTCCGCCGCCAGTGGTCCCAATCCAGATGGCACCGAGACGATCTTTACACACTGACCAGACCTGATTGAGGCTCAGGCTGTTTGGGTTAAGTGGGTCTGACTCGATCACCTGAAACCGTTGAATCAGCGGATCAAAGAAATTCACTCCGCCGCCGTAGGTACCAACCCAGAGCGATCCAGCACCATCGCGAAAAAAACAGGTCACCCGATCACTGCTCAGACTATATGGGTCGTGAGGGTCATATCGAACCGCCGAAAATTGATCTATCTGAGGATCATATAGATTGATACCGCCACCATCGGTTCCCACCCAAAGCTGACCGGGTTTCCCTTCCAGAATACATGTCACAGTGTCATTACTTAAACTTCCAGGCTGGGCCGGAGTGTGGTCATACCGGCGTACAGTCTGGGTCACCCGGTCAAACAGATTTAATCCATCGTCGGTTCCAATCCAGAACCGCCCGGCAGAATCCTCGAAAATGGCTTTGACCAGATTGCTGCTCAAGGTTTTGGGATTGCCCGGATTATGCTGAAACCGGGTAAACCCTTGATCAGCCGGATCAAAGCGGTTTAATCCGCCATCGGTGCCGACCCAGAGAGTTCCAGCGCGATCAACATAGAGTGTTTTGACATAGTTATGACTCAGGCTGCGTGAAGAGGTACCGTCAACCTGAAATGATTTCACAAACTTCCCGTGAGCATCAAAAATGGTTATCCCACCATCAGTTCCAACCCAGAGCTGTCCCTGGCCATCCTCAACCATGGTCTTGACCCAGTTATTGATTAAACTCTCGGCCCGGCCAGGATCATT
Source organism: uncultured Clostridia bacterium (assembly GCA_964639175.1). Lineage (GTDB taxonomy): Bacteria > Acidobacteriota > Blastocatellia > Chloracidobacteriales > Chloracidobacteriaceae > JACQXX01. Next base: position 2,826 of record CAZXCE010000714.1, on the reverse strand, counting down.
GCGAAAAATGGTAAACTGCTGATCCTTCAGGAACTGGTGCAAGCCTCCGCCGGCGGTGCCGATCCACAACCGCTTCTGCCGGTCCTGATAAATCAAATCAACGTAATTACTCGCCAACGTATTGGGTTCGTTGGATTTGGAGCGAATCACTTTTATGGCATTTCCATCATAGCGATTGAGCCCGCCTTCAGTTCCAAACCAGATAAATCCATCCTGATCCTGGTTAACAGAGCGCACCAGGGTGCTTGATACCCCCTGCTCCAGAGTAATGCGCTTGAATTTTAAGCGCGGCGGCTGACCAGGTAAACGTTGCCCCCAGGCCAGACCCGAACCACACACCAGGATCAGACAGACCAGGCTGCTGAGTTGAAAATGCTTCATGCCAGATAACCTTTCCGAGCAGGCAATGAATCACTGAGGTTGGGGGAATCCTCAGTCTGGGGGTGCGACTTACTTTCGTTTTTGCAGATTGAAACAAGGATCAAAGGCAGGTGCCGGCAGTTGGAAACTCAGTGAACACCAGTTCTCCGAATTCAACAAGGCTTTTTTGGATCAAACTTTTGGCGGCATCAACACTTCCATGCGCACAAGGGCCCGCAATACTTCATCCCGATGTTTGGCCAGTTTGATCCAGCGGGGTAACCGGCTGGCCAGGGACTGGTTGTGGTTGGGTTGACGGTGACGCAGGGTTGCCCCGACATAGGCTTTTAAAAATTCCAGGTGTGGCTGGTTGTACGCCCACAGGGTTTCACCGCAACAGGGAGTCTGTAACCACAGCGGATGTCCAAAATAGCAATCCACGGACCTTCCTTGTGAAAGCGGGTGAAGGGTCCACTCGACGACGTTGCTGGTTTGACATCCGGGGCAATTCATTTTTGAGTGGCGTTTTGGCGGAGACTGATCCAGAATCTTTGGCGGTCGTCGCAACCAGGTGCCACACCGGTCACACTTCTGACCGATAGTCACCACCACCGGGCCATGCCAGTCGGCAAACCGAAAAGCCTGTTCCTGAGCCAAACCGCAGGCACCACAGGTTACCCTGGCTTTTGACGGGTAGCGGTCACCAATCGGACGCACCAGCGCACAGTTCTGACACTGTGGGCAGCCCACGAGAAAGTGCGATGCCAGTTCACCTAAAAACAGGCCATTATCCTCAAATCGAGGACCATCCCCTTTCCAACGAGTGTCTGTCATATGCAACGCCTCTTTTTGCTTTTGCTGGCCGTTGTCGCGCTGGCGGTTCGTTCAGATTTTCTTTTTCAAGCAGCGACCCAGGAAACCAAACCAACGCCTCCGAAAATGTGTGATGAGTTAGACAAAGTTGACTATGCGCCTGAAACCAGACTCCTGGGTGACACAATCGTAATTTCCACCCTTGATGCCAATTCTGACGAAGGAAAACAAGTCAACAGCGCCGAAAAACGCTTCTCGCCACATCAAACCAGATGGGTCACGTCAAACCGACCTGACACCATGCGGCCTGGTCCCTGGACTACGGTTCTGTTTGTCGAAGGAAACAAAGCCAATCCGGGTTATCTCAAACTCGAATTTCGCAACCATGCTTCCTACGGCGTAGATGCCAAATGGCTCAACGAAAAGCTCCTCTTCCTGCAAGTCTGGTGGGGTCGCGTTGGAAGCACCGATTTGATCCTGGATGTTGAAACCAGTCAGGTTCTGTATTGCGAATCTGCCAGCTACCTCAAGCTGATCCTGCCCTGTGATCAGAAGCAATGACGAGGTGACTGGGTGACCAGATGACAGAGTGACATGCTTCGAAAACCCTGAACCCCAAACCCCAAACCCTGACCCCTCATTGGCATGATATTGCGCTCATTTCCTGGAACTGATTATCAAGCACCAGAAACCCGGCGACTCCTTTCTCTGTTTGGTCAGGAGACGATCATTATCCATGCCCTGACCGATCAAATTGCGTTTGCCCAGCACACAGCGCCACTTTCAATCAAAACGACGTTTCAGGGGTGTGAACGATATGAAATCAATGGACGTCCGGTTGTGGTTGATCAGCATTCCTATCTCGTCATCAACCAGGATCAACCCTATGCCAGTTCGATTGAATCAGTCGCTCCGGTGGAATCATTTTGTGTCTTCTTCCGCGATGATCTGATCCAGGAAGTATTGTCGGTGTTCTGCAAACAGGCAACCTGGCTGGTTGACCACCTTGAATGCCACGATACACAGCCCCCTGAGCCTTTTTTTCAGCACCGACGGCCAGTGGATCGCCTCATTTCGCCGATTTTAGCGAATATTCACCAGCGGATCCAAACCAGTGAGATCACTCAAAGCTGGTTAGATGAGCAGTATCATTTTTTGATTGAACGATTGTTGCAGCAGCACGCCCACATTCAGCAGGAAATTGAAAAGCTGCCGATGGTTCGCCGCTCGACTCGGGTTGAGCTGTTCAAACGACTCTTTCGGGCCCGTGATTTCATCGAATCCTGTTATGCCGAACCAATTTCGTTGACCGACATGGCCGGGGCCGCCTGTCTGTCACGTCATCATTTCTTGCGATTGTTTACCCAGGTGTTTCACCAGACGCCTCATCAGTTTTTGACGACTGTCCGCCTCAATCACGCATGGCAACTCCTTACCGCTCATCGCCACACTGTCACCGAAGTTTGCTTTGCGGTGGGCTTTGAAAATACAAGTTCGTTTGCTCGTCTGTTTAAACGCCACTTTGGATGCTCGCCGCACACGCGCGCGCTCGGCGCCTGAGAGGGTGAAAAAAGCAATTTTCGCACAGCCAGCCAGCCAGGAGTTGAAGATACTTGGGGACTGGGGGCAATCGAAGGGATGAGGGATGAAACC
>CAZXCE010000713.1:0-4340 GCA_964639175.1 uncultured Clostridia bacterium | reverse complement strand
TTCCGGGTTCCGGGTTCCGGGTTCCGGGTTCCGGGTCTTCGAATTTATGTCCTTTTCGTCCTTTTGATGCTGTTTGTCCTTCCGAAAACCCGAAATCCGAAATCCTATTTCGAAAGACCAGCCACCGGGTTGCTATAAAAGGCATCGGCCTGCCAGGAAGTCTGATTCCAGTTGCCATCGAGCGTGCCCAGGACTTTGAGCGGGACAATCATCCGGTCATCACCCAGATTGTTTTGTTTGGCCAACCCGTTATCAACAATATGGCCATCGGGGCCAACCGTGAACTGGACTTCCCGAACAATGACTCCGTCCCGTAAAACTTTGACTTCATAACTGCCTGGGTTTTTATCGAGGATGTGGGCACCCGGATATTTGAATCCACTTTTGGCATCCTGGTATCCAAGCACGAGATACCAGCACAATTCCCACCGTTCATAACGCGTATTGGGTTTATCTTCGAGGGTGCTGAAGCGCGCCACTTTTGAGAGTGCTTCACCTTTGTTTTTTGTCGTGGCAATTTCCTGACCATTATAAAACAACTTGCCTTCGACATTATCGGCTCGGGCTTCACCGCGGAACCACGTGGCAAATTTCAGTTTGGGGGCATAGCGGTCATTGCCGGTTGTGTCGAGCCAGAGATATCCAATTGGTAAATTCCAGTCATTATCAACCACATAGGCATGCTGGTTTTTATACATTGGAATGCCTGGACCGTAATGAAATTTGGTCACTTTATACTTTCCCTGATAAATCGTTTCGCCTGTCTCCTTGTGCTTGATGGTAAATCCATAGGTACCAGTATCAATGGTTGAACGCTCATCCGATGGTTGTTTGGCACCCGGGGTCCAGACATCCACCACGGTTTGGCCAGAGCGGTTGGTTTTGCAATCTTCAGCGAACCAGGACTTTCCATCTTTGCCGGTAAATTCAACTGTGTATTGAGGATTGGGCGAGCCTACAAACTGGATCTGGAATTTGAGTTGTGGCACCCAGCTTGAGTAAAACGACTCGTTGGGCAATTTCCAGTACCGGGACATGGTGTCAGCCCGGACATCAAGTGACATTTTCAACAACGTTGGGCCGACTGGGGTTGGTTGCGGAGGCATCGGGGCCCCAGACCCGTTCGTCACCGGGCGTTCAGGTCGAGATGGTGTCTGGGTTGGCGGTGTGGGTTGTGTTTTAGAAGATTCCGACGGCGATTTTGGCAGTTTGGGTTTGGGAAACGGAATTTGGAAAAAGGCAACCACGAGTTGAGAAAAACTACAAATCAGCGTCAGTGTTATGAACCCTTGAATCAGAAAAGACCAGCGTAATTTCATGGACTCTTGCCTCCACAGTGTTGAATCAGCACAGAAGATTTGATGTATTGCCTTTCACAACGGAGCACGCGGGAGCATTTGGTCAACTGGTGATGATTTAATTCCAAAATTAAATTTAAATTCATTTTTCAGCTTATTTAAATGCATTCATTTCGAAAAACATTTTGATTTTCGACAATTGAAAATATGATTGACTTTTGGATTCATCCAGGCACAATATCTGGCCGCTGTGTGGGGGCCACCTGCACTCAATTCCACTCTATCACGTCTCTGATTCACATCAGACGCTTAAACTGAAAAAAGCATCGGGTTTGAACTTTCGTTTGGCTGGATCAAGCGGATCAAACAACTCAATGGAAATGATTCTCTGAAAGATGACCCGTTTTGGCACGGGTTTTGGTCTTATTGGGTTGCAGTTCAATCTTTTGCAGGATAACTCTTTTTATGCCGCATCAGAAGCGATTCGCATTATCCGCCCCCCAGAGTGAACAGGGGTTGAGCTTGCTCGAACTGCTCGTCACACTCTTTGTATTCGGGCTTTTTGTCGGACTCCTGATTACGGGGATTACGGTATATCAAAAATACAGTGTTCGGGTGGCGACTCAAAAAGGGCTTCAGGAACTGACCAATGCACTGGTCGGCAGCCTCAAAAACGATATTGAAACGGCTGGATTGATGAGTCAGCCTGAAGCGCGACTGGTGATCAAAGAAGGTTCAGCCGGTCGGCCCGCGATTTACCTCACCAATGACAATCAAACATTGATGGTGATTGGTACTAATCTTGGTACCAATGGTCGAGTCGTACAGGCCTCTGGCTCCACCGTGATTGTCAATGGCGTTGAGCCGGAGGTGTGGAAGGGATTGAAGATTGGCACGGTGGTGTTGATTTCGGGTGGTGGCCAGCAACCCACGTTGTTCCGGCTGACAGCCAGTCCGCGAAAGCCAACCCAGTCAGAAACAATCATTGTTGGAAGCACCCCGATCAGCGTTCCGGACCAGGGTGGTTCAGGCCCAGGGCGCGACACCCGCTTGCCTGACCGTCCCGGTGACGGTACGGGTGGTGGCACAGGTGGCGGCGGATTGGGCCAGGTGGCAGGCACAATTTTGAACCCTGAGCGGACGGTTGTCCTGACCGGAACGGCCAACGCCACTTGTGATGGATTTGCTTCGCTGGGTTCGACCGTTACCACAACGATGTCTGCGGTCCCGGTGACCAACATCATTCGCTATGATTTTGGGAATGGTCAGATTCTGCGTACCGAACGGGCTCTGTGTTCCAGTCAGGGTGATCCCTCAACCACTCAAACTGATTATTCCTCTCCGCTCGCGGTCGAGCTTTCACTCCGATATCTGTCAGACGCGGGTGAAAGTGTGGCTTTGCCAGTCAATCTGGCCACCTTGCGCGGGATTGCCGTTCACGGAAAACTGTCTGACCGCACGCTCAATCTTTCAGAAGGGTTTGACTTTAGCGCTTATGTTGAAGAATGGAAAAAGTAGAAGCCGGGTTCATGGTTCAGGGTTCGGGGTTCGGGGTTTGAAAAAAGCTGGGGCCGCAGTCATACCTTTTCCTCACGCTCGACGGCGGGAAATAGGGTTGAGCCTGCTGGAACTGGTCATTGTGTTGGGCGGACTGACCGCGCTGTCAATTGGAATCCTCGGGATTGTCCAGCAATATGGCCGTGGCCAGAATGACAATGAACTCAAAGCGGCAGAGGCCATCATCACCAACCTTGAAAAAGCCCGGCTCAATGCACGGTTGGGGATTGATCAGGGTGCAGATCGAACGGTAACGCCCTCCGCTATCCGGATTCCGGCTTCAGTGGAACTGGTCACCAAAGTTGGGGACGGCGAATTGCCCGAGGGGGTTACCTTGCTCAACCCACGCCAGGCCATTGTGTTTGATCCACAAAGCGGCCTGCTGAATGGGGATGGCGGAATGATTGTGGTTCAGGACCGGGTCACCAAACGCGCCCGTGGAATCTTGATTCCAAAAGTCTATGGCCCACTGCAACGCTATGTGAAATTTCCCAGGGATCAACGCTTTACACTGATGAATTCGGTTGTTTACTAACAGAGACGAACCTAAACCTGAGTCAAGGCCAGCCACATCTGCACAAGCAGGTGGGTGGTGAGGAGAAAACAGATGAAACGTCAACCAGGAACTTCCCGCACAACAGGCTTTACATTGCTGGAACTGGTAATTGCGATTGGTATTTTGCTGGTCACGGTGTCGCTCGTGGGAAGCTTTATGTACACCGAGTTGCGTGGTCATCAAACGATTGAGGATTCGCTCAAACTCAACCGGCTGGCCACCCAGGTTGCCCAACGGCTGGCAGCGCAAAAGATCAAAGCCGATACAGCCGGCCAGATTACGATTGATTATGACGGCAACATTGTGGCGTTTGGGGAGTCAAAAGCAGAGACCAAACGGCCAGTCAATCCAGGTCCTGGCCGAAAGAATCCGGGTGAGATGGTGTATGGCTACACGGTTTCAGTGCGGGCCATTTCGGGAGGTATCACACACGTGGATGTGTTCCTGAATGCCGGGCAGGGCCGTGACGTGTTTGCCTCGGCGACCTATTGAATCAGTTTTAGAATCAACGCTCAGTCAAAATATTTATTGACAGGTATTTACAGACCATTGCCTCCGGATGGAGACGATAATTTATGAAAAAGCTCAATGCACATCGCCCCCAGTTACTCAATCGGCGTCATCGCGGATACATTTTGCCCTGCACGTTGTTGATCTGCTTTTTGATTCTGAGCTGGTTACTGGTGCTGGGATTGAAACCACAAAGAACGTGCAACTAATCCGGCACGAGCGATATCGGGTGCAGGCGCAATCGATATCGTTTGCGGTGCAGCCAGATTTGAAGGTGGCGGCAGAAGCATTTTTCGTGAGGACAGCCTGCGCGTTGGAGGAAGAATGGCAGAAGAAATTTGCAAAGCAGACGCCGCCAACACGAGAGGACGTGCGCCAGTTCATTGATGACCGGTTTCCATATTATCAGCCGATAGAGA
>CAZXCE010000712.1:0-4352 GCA_964639175.1 uncultured Clostridia bacterium | reverse complement strand
GTTTTCCGTGTTTTCCGTGGTTAAAATGTTTGGAAATTTTCGGTAAGGTACTTATTCCTTGAACGGAGGCCAGAATGGGGCGTTACAATTCGTTTGCCATCAATATCCAATGTCCATTTTGCAGCCATAAAGAAATATTGGCCTTTGACGCAAGTATTGGCGTGCTGGTATGGGATTACTATGAGGTGGGCGATGAAATTCGGTGGGAATTGCCGGCATCACAACCGATACCGATTGGACCAAACGGGGAACGGCCAGATGGACCCTACTGGGCAACCGGGATTGCTCATTGCAGGCATTGCCGAGAGGATGTGCTTGGCCGGGTGCTCATCCGAAACAACCGGTTTGTCGGGGTTGAAATTCCAGATGTTCCAGATGGGCTGTATGACTGGGGGACGTTTCCTGAATAAAAGCAGAATGGAGAACGAAATGAACTCAGCACTAAATAAGCGGGGAATGGGGCTGATAATATTTGTGATGGTGTTGACCGCTTGTGTGTTCTGGCTGGTGATGCCACAACTCACTTTGGCTCAGAAACGTCAACCCCGGAAGTTATTTCCCATCAGTAAAAAAGGGAAATGTGGGTTCATTGATGTGACCGGGAAAATTCGGATTGCTCCAGTTTTTGACAATGTCGAAAACTTCTCTGAAGGACTGGCGGCGGCTGAAGTAAATCGAAAATGGGGCTACATTGATGAGGCTGGGAAGTGGGTGATTCACCCAAAATATGATATGGCGCTTCGGTTTTCGGAAGGACTGGCTCAGGTCAGGATTGGAGGCCGCTGGTCAGCCGAACCGGTCTATTTGACTGGGGGGCAGGCGGCGTATATTGATCGCTCCGGCAAAATTGTTTTTACCCTGGCACAAGTCCCATTGGGGACCGCCTACAATGAGTATCCTTTTTCTGAAGGCCGGTTGCCGTTTGAGCACGGACCAAAATATGGCTATCTGGATCAGGACGGACGGACAGTCATTGCTCCCAAATTTGAGTATGCTGGTGATTTTTCAGAAGGACTGGCGGGTATTGTGCTGAATGAGAAGTTTGGATTCATTGATAAAAATGGGAAAGTGGTGATTGCCGCTCAATACTTGACCAATGGCTGGGGAGACCAAAAAGGTTTCTCAGAGGGACTGGTTCCAGCCGGGATGGAAAATGGAAAATTAGGGTATCTGGATAAAACCGGGGCGTTTGCCATCGCTCCACAGTTTTACCAGGCAGAAGGTTTTTCCGAGGGGCTGGCGGTGATTCGGTTCACCCAGGATGGGAAGTATGGCTATATTGATAAGTCCGGGAAACTGGTCATTCCGCCAGAGTTTTACGTGGCAGAAAGTTTTTCCGAAGGGCTGGCTGCCGTGCGGATAGATTGTAATCTATGGGGATATATCAACCGAACCGGCAAACTTGTAATTGAGCCTCAGTTTAGAAGTGTAAAGCGATTTTCAGGCGGCCTGGCGGAGATCGCAATCGGAGAGAGATGGGGATACATCAACCAGAGCGGAAAAATAGTCTGGATGTCTGATCCGCCAGCCAGTCAGCCTAAGCATGAGTAATAAAGGAGTTTTTCTAATGTCAGATTCTAAACAGACCCAGCCAGTGATTCCCGTGACAGGGATTCTGACAGCAATTGCTATCGCGTTTCTTTTTCGAATGACACTTTGGCCGTTTTCGCTTTTCCACATTGATAGCCTGCAGTTTACAACCTTGGTTCTAGGTTTAGTGGGGATGGTTTTAATTTGCCTTGAGGTTTGGTCTCCAATCGCAAACCCTCGATTTCGAAATCTGCCCTATATGGTGATTTTTCTGACAACTCTTTCGCTGACAATTGTGGCGCATGGCATAACCCGAGAACCGTTCATGACCTTTCAATGGATGGATTTTGTTACCCAGGTTGCTCTCAACACAGTGGCTATGTTGTTGTGGATTCAATTAGGTGTTGGAGTTTTCATTAATGGATTGAAAAAACAACTCCCGATAGCCTGGGGAGTTGTTTGTCTTTGGGGAAGTGTGGTGTGCTTTTACCTGTATTGGGGATGGATTGACTATCTTGGGCGGATGTTCTGGTTTTTTGACCAATAGGGAGGAGATCTGGTTTACCGATCTTTGCTGGTGCAACGAAATCCTTTTCAGGGCACAATAAGAAAACATCTCTCATCATCTCGCAAAAAGGCATGGATAAAACCCAATGAAATATTTTGGAAGCACCGGGTCAAAGCTTGTGTTTTTGATTCTGATAACTATTTTTCCAGTGAGTGTACTGGCTCAGAACTCTTCGGACACGCTCACTCAGGAATTGAATCGGCTGTATGCCAGCTCAAAGTTCCCTGGGTTTTGCGTGGCCATTGTTGACGCCAATGGTATTACCTACCAGCAAGGCTTTGGGGTTGCCGATGTCGAAAAGAAGGTTCCCTACAGTCCCAAAACCATTCAACCAGTTGGATCGATCAGCAAAACCTTGATTGGCGTGGCACTCCTAAAAGCCGTTGAACAGGGACATTTTACCTTAAAGACCAGCGTCAATGACCTGCTCCCCTTCCAGGTATCAAATCCGCACTTTCCTGGAAAGGTCATTACCATTGAACACCTTGCAACGCATACTTCCAGCATTGTTGACCGGGAAGCCGCCTACGAAAAAGTGTATATCCCAGGGAAAAAAGCTGATTCCACGATTCAGGAGTTTCTGACAGCTTACCTGACCAGCAAAGGGAAGCTGTACCAGAAAGAGAACTTCGCCCGAAATGAGCCCGGTACGGCATATAGCTACTCGAATATTGGAGCAACGCTGGCGGCATATTTGATCGAACTCAAGGCTGGAATGTCATTTGCTGACTACACGCAACGTTTTATTCTCAAGCCTTTGGGAATGGATGACTCCGGCTGGGTGTATGATGACCAGCAAGCAAACAATGCTACGTTGTATGACACGAGTCGAGAAATTGTTCCGACCTATTCGCTGGTTACGTACCCAGAAGGTGGTTTAAGGACTTCAGGGCGTGACCTGAGTAAGTACTTGATTGAAATCATCAAAGGCTATTCAGGGAAATCGTCGCTTCTGGCCAGGGAATCCTTTCAGACGATGTTAAGCCCAAAATTTGTAGCTACCGGTTTGCCCAAAAATATTGACCCGAAGGAGCCAAACCAGGGAATTTTCTGGCAGTTCAGGCGCAACGGAACCATTGGGCACTCGGGCGGTGATCCAGGAGTAACCGCGTTTCTCAGTTTTAATCCAAAAACTGGAAAGGGCAAAATTTTCCTGACAAACATTCAGATTGAAGAAAACGACTTAGCTGGCCAGTTTTCAGCCATTTGGAAGACCCTGGAAAGTTATGAAGAAAAAGTACACAGTCGTCAGTGATGGTTAACCCTGGAAATTTTGAAGGGAAACAGGATGAACTCAATTTACCAGAAAAAATACGAGAAAGCCCCATCCTCAACCGCGAAGCGGTAGGGTGGGGATGAATCGCAGCCGCTGAAAAGATCAACCCGCCCCCGGACAAAGTAATAAATCTTGCCGAAAACGGTGGGTTGGCGGTAGACTTAAACTATGAGGAAAAAAGCAGATAAACCCAGGCAACCCCAAACGCCATCCTTTGTCGCCACGTTTGAATTGGAGGTGGATTCAGCCGGGTTCGCGCAACTGGAGAAGCAGCTCAATGCCTATCGCCAAGTGTCTAACGCGACGTTGGGCGAGTTGGTAAGGCGGTTGAAGCGGGCGAAAGCATCGTCGGAATGGGAAGCGGCGCGGGAACTGCCGAAGGGGTCACCGGAACGGAAAGCGGCGTTTACCGAGGTGCGAGAGAAATATGGACTGAACGCCAGCGAGGCGCAAAAGATAGCGAAAGGATTGGTTGAAGGACATTTTGCCGAATTGACGAATTCGCGAATCGTGCAGCAGGCGGCCAAACGAGCGTGGCGAGCGGTTGAGAAAGTAATGTACGGGAAGGCGAAGCGGGTGCGGTTCAAACGGCGGGATGAATACCATTCGTTTGAAACCAACGCCAACGACACTGGAATCCGGGTTGGAATCACGACGGGAACGGTGTGTGTAGGAAAGCAGACGTTTGAATTCAAGGCGAATGAGACCAATCCATACCACGTCCACGCACTCAAGCACCGGGTCAAATATGCCCGGATGCTCAAACGTCGGATCAAGGGTCGGTCGCGGTGGTATGTGCAAATGATTGTGGAGGGCAAACCCTACCTGGATCCAAAGAAACACACGACGCAGGATGGAGCGCGGGTGGGACTTGATTTCGGACCGTCGCTGATCGCGGTTTCAACCGAAACCGACAGCTTTCAAGAACCGCTCAGCGGAGAACTTGACCGCCGACAGGCTGAAATCCGGAGACTGCGC
>CAZXCE010000711.1:0-4372 GCA_964639175.1 uncultured Clostridia bacterium | reverse complement strand
CTGGCCTTTCCCTCAAACGATTATGGCCAGCAGGAACCAGGTACCAACACTGAGATTAAACAGTTTTGCGAGATGAACTACCACACCACGTTTGATTTGTTCAGCAAGGTGACGGTCAAAGGAGATGGAAAGGCCCCGTTGTTTACCTATTTGACCTCGGGTGGCGGGAACTCAAAGCTCGCTGGGGAAATTCAATGGAATTTTTCCAAATTTCTGATTGGGCCAGACGGCAAACTGGTCGCCCGTTTTGGGTCAAGTGTGACTCCGACCTCGACCGAACTGACAACCGCGATTGAGGGTCTGCTCAAAGCCAAATAATACTATTGAGGGCTAAGGGTATTGGGCTGAGGGCTAGGGGTTTGGGAAAAACAAATTTTTCAATTCTGTCATCTTGAGACCACACATGCCCTGTCGGGGTTGGGAAAAACAACAAATCCGAGAAAGAAGCTTCTCAGCGGTGCTTCCTTCTCGGATTTAAAATTTTCGGGATAGAAATGATAAAGCTTCAAACTCAATCAAATCAGACGTTTGGCTTCACCCAACCTTAATTCTACATTGTTGATTTCAGGGGCGTTGCGGCAAAGCAGGAGGGTTTCCATTTGGGGACGGCTCACCGTTGGGGTTCCGGGCGTCTTCCAGGAATGTCTGAATTTCAGCTTTGATTTGCTCAAAGGTTTTTTCAGGAATCGCGTTTGGGTCGGTGCCCGGAGAGCGCCAGCCTTTGATGGTTGGCTCACCCATCAGAAACTGACCATATTGCCAGTTGAGTGTTCGGTAGAGGGTCTGTTCATAGGTGAGAAAAACCAGAAATTCCTGGCCTTTCACATAGATATCCATGGCACAGTACACCTTGCTGGCTGCCCACACGGTGACTTCCTTGAGCCGGGTATCACCTTTGAGTATTTCTAAAATCTCAAGGGTCACCAGTTGACCATACATCGGATCACGGATTTCTTTGACTTTTTTGACCCGTACCCGACTAATTAAATCAGCCTGTACCGTTAATTCACGGGCATCCATCACCCGCAACCGGCACTGTGAAGCGGTGTCTGCCTGGAACGCTGGGACGCACACCCCAGAAAATAAAAGAATTAAGCTTAAAAACAAGATTCTCATGTGAGGATAATTGAAGCGTGTAAAGTAGGACTTTTCAGGAAAGATTGAATTGTGCATTGTACCTTAAATCTCTAATTTTGAAAGAGTGTCGTTCAAAGAAATCATTTTTGGGCTTGCGCTTGGGCTGGATTTCTACCACAGTTTGATTCTTTGATCAGGGTTGGCTGTTGCACAGACTCCCGGTTAAACCCAAATCTCCTCATTTTGTTCCGAAACCACACCTATTCTTTTTCATGGCTATGTCTACCTCACCGATTATGAAATTCCCGGCGCTCAGCCAGGTTTGTTTACAATGTATCGCCTGCGAATCCACCTTTGATACCGCTCAAAATATCTACACCTGCGAAAAATGCGGTGACTTGCTTGATGTTTCCTATGACTGGAACTCTCGCCTGGTGTCAGACTACCGGAAGCTTTTTGATGCCCGACGGGCATCGGCCAATCCGCTGGATATCAGCGGGGTCTGGCGCTTTCGGGAACTGCTTCCCTTCTATACCTCCGAATCCCAAATTGTCACGATGTTTGAAGGCAACACGGCTCTGTTTGATGCGCCGCGAAGCGCCGCATATGCAGGGTTGCGCCGGCTCCGGTTAAAACACCAAGGGTTGAACCCAACTGGTTCATTCAAAGACAATGGCATGACCACTGGCACAACCCAGGCAAACCGGATGCAGGCCAAAGCCGTGGCCTGTGCCAGTACGGGCAATACCTCGGCATCAATGGCCGCCTATGCTGCCCGCGCTGGAATGAAAGGAATCGTGTTTATTCCCGGTGGCCAGATTGCCTTTGGCAAACTCTCACAAAGCATGGACTACGGTGCAGTTACCCTCCAAATCGACGGCGATTTCGATGCGGCCATGCGGATTGTCCAGGAAATTGCCCGGGAAACGGACATCTATTTATTAAATTCGATTAACCCATTTCGATTGGAAGGCCAAAAAACCATCGCCTTTGAACTGCTCCAGCAACTGGAGTGGCAGGTTCCAGACCGGGTTGTGTTGCCAGGAGGAAATCTTGGGAATAGTTCGGCCATTGGCAAGGGTTTGAAGGAATTGCACTCACTGGGTTTGATTGATCGCCTTCCCAAAATCACCATTGTTCAGGCTGAAGGTGCCAGCCCACTGGCTCAGTACTGGGCCAGTCCATCTGGAACGCCCTTCAAATCGGTCGAAAAGGCATTCACCTTGGCAACCGCCATTAAAATTGGCAACCCGGTTTCGTGGGCAAAAGCCATCCGGGCCCTTGAGTGGACCAACGGCACCTGTATTTCTGTGTCAGAACAAGAAATTGCGGATGCCAAAGCAATTATTGGACGCGATGGCATCGGGTGTGAACCAGCATCGGCCACCACCGTCGCCGGAATACGAAAAATGATCACGGCTGGACAAATGGACCCCGATGAAGTGGTCGTCGGCATCCTGACGGGAAATGTGCTCAAAGACCCTGACTACACGATCCAATATCACTTAGGAGAACTTTATCAGAGGTCCGAACGTCGAACTGAGATCGTAAAGGCTGATTCTCCCCTTCATTCAACCTTTGCCAATCAGCCAATCCAGGTTGCGGCAGACAAAAAAGAGATTTACAAGGTGCTGGAACATATCCTGGCAGAGGAACACAACCACTGAGGTCGCTATGTTTGGTTTAAGTTTTACGGAGCTGGTGTTTATTTTTTTTGTGGCATTGTTGATCTTTGGTCCACGCAAATTGCCTGAAATTGGCCGCACACTGGGAAAAATGATGAATCAATTTCGACAGGCATCAAACGAGTTCAAACGCGCCTGGGAAGCTGAAGTTGATTTGGAATCCACTCGTCAAGCCCTCCAGGCCGTGAAAGATCCAATCGGGGCCATTGTCCCGGCAGTGACCGCTTCCCTCACTGCTCCGTTAGACCCTGCTCCAACAGCCGTATCGCTTACGAAAGCAGAACCTCCGGCATCAATTGAAACGCCAGCTTCGACCATTGAAGAATTCATTCCCCCAGCACCAGAAATTTCCGCCAGCCCAGTCGCCGTTAGCCGGGGTCGGTCAGCAGTTTCAGTGGCCTCACTTCCCCCTCCCCCCAGTAAACCCAAAGTCAGCTCGATGATCGAAGGATTTGAAGGCTAAGCTCCTGAGGCGTGGGCTAAAGACACTCGGACCTGAACTGAAGAAACCAGACGAGAGAATCCACAATTGACCAGTATCTGACAGGTACTCGACTTTCAAATCAACGCATGGCATTCATCAAAGGCTAAATAGTTGGGAAACCAGGGGTTCTCTCAGCCCCAAACCCCAACGAGTACTTCTTTATGGCTGAAACACCCGTAACCCAAGGAACAACTGAACTGGAACCCGAAGGCGCCATGGGGTTTCTCGATCATCTCGAAGAACTTCGCCAGCGCATTTTCAATATTGCCATCTTTCTCGTGGTGGCCTTTCTGGTGTGCTGGGGATTTTCCAAACCGATTTATAATTTTCTCTCGGTTCCGGTCTCTGAAGCACTCCGCAAGGCCAAATTTATGGCGGTTAAAGCCACCAGTCGGGTTCAGGAATTAAAAGAACTTGAAAATGGGAAAGTGGTGACTTTTATTTTTGAAAAAGGGGTAACAGTCGAGAAAATCAACATTCCGACGGGCACCACAGTCCAGGCCAAAATCATCCGTGATCCTGGCCAGCCGATCCGGATGGTTACGATTCAACCGATTGTGATCGGGAAACGCATCCTGCCCGAAGGGTTTCAACTTCCGTCCGACCTGCTTCCGCCAGACGCTGACCCGGCAAGTCAACTGGTGGTTCATACCGTACAGGGAGCATTTAACCTGTATGTCAAAGTCGCTTTTTATGCCGCGATTTTCTTTTCGATCCCCTATATCCTCTATCAGATTTATATTTTTGTCTCTCCAGGGCTCTATGAACACGAAAAGAGCTATGTCTGGCCAGTCATCATTATGGGGACCTTCTTTTTCCTGCTTGGGTCAACGTTTGGCTATTACATTGCCTTCCCAAGAGCCTGCGACTTTTTGATCGGCGAAGCCGAAAACTTCCAGCCTTTTATTGAAGCAAATGAATACTTTGACCTGATTATCACGATTATTATGGGGTTAGGGCTGGTCTTTGAAATCCCGACAGTGGTGTATTTTCTGGCTCGATTGGGACTGGTTACGGCTGGATTCTTGCTCAAGATCTGGCGCTTTGCGGTGGTGGCCATCATGATTCTGGCAGCCGTTCTTTCACCAACCTCCGACATTCCCAACATGATGATTTTTGCCGTTCC
>CAZXCE010000710.1:0-4381 GCA_964639175.1 uncultured Clostridia bacterium | reverse complement strand
CTGACTACTGACTACTGACTACTGACTACTGACTACTGACTACTGACTACTGACTACTGACTACTGACTACTGACTACTGACTCCGGAGATTTTCCATGCGAAAACGAGTGTATGTGGTTTATACCGGCGGAACGATTGGGATGCGCAAGACGGAAAACGGCTATGCGCCGGCACCAGGGTATCTGAAAGAGCAGATGTTAAATTCGCCGGTGCTGCGCCACCCAACTATGCCCGAATACACGATTCACGAGTATGACCAGCTACTGGATTCGGCCAACATGACGCCGGATGACTGGCTGAAAATTGCCGAAGACATCGCCGCCCATCACGATGAATATGATGGATTTGTGGTGCTGCACGGAACAGACACCATGGCCTACACCGCATCGGCCCTGCCGTTTATGCTGCAAGGGCTACGCAAACCCGTCATTCTCACCGGGTCGCAAATTCCGCTCTGTGAAGTTCGCAACGATGCCCGTGATAATCTGATTACCAGTTTGATTCTGGCGGGAAACTATCAGATTCCAGAGGTTTGTCTGTACTTTGGCAACAAACTGTTTCGCGGCTGTCGGTCGGTCAAGGTCAATGCCGATGGGTTGCAGGCATTTGCTTCGCCCAACTTTCCACCACTTGGAACCGCAGGCATTGAAATCGAAATTGCCTGGAATCTGGTGCTCGAACCGCCACCGGAAAACGTTCCGCTCCGGGTCCATCCGATTGTCCATCCGCCATTTGTCGGTGCGGTGCGACTCTTTCCCGGAATCTCAGCGGAAATTATGCACAACATTTTGCAGCCACCGCTCAGAGGACTGGTCCTC
The DNA here is from genome assembly GCA_964639175.1 of uncultured Clostridia bacterium. Lineage (GTDB taxonomy): Bacteria > Acidobacteriota > Blastocatellia > Chloracidobacteriales > Chloracidobacteriaceae > JACQXX01. The sequence continues at coordinate 3,562 of CAZXCE010000710.1, read as the reverse complement.
GAAGCCTATGGTGTCGGCAATGGTCCAGACCGCAACGAAGAGTTTATTGCCACGTTGAAAGAAGCTTCTGACCGGGGGGTGGTCATTATCGGCTGTACCCAGTGTTTGCTGGGCAGAGTCAGTCTGGGAAGTTATGCGACCGGGGCTTCAATGGCCCGGGCCGGAGTCGTGAGCGGGTTTGATATGACCCCTGAAGCCGCCCTGGCCAAGATGTTTCACCTATTCAGTATGGGGCTGCCGCCGTCGGTGGTGAAACTCCAGATGCAGCGAAATTTACGTGGGGAAATTACCGAGCCAGGATTTTCGACGGCAACAGGCCGACTGTAGCGAGATCAGGTCGTCAACCAAAACAAACGAAAGGGGAAAATACGATTATGGGTGTTTCATTGGGGTACTACAGTCAGACAGGAATGACCCAGGCTCAATCGCAAATAATCGAGGAACTGGTTGAGCAGAAAAACAAATCATATCAATGGTGGTGCGAGTCAATTTGGATGAGTTCAGAACTGACTGAAGAAGATGAGCTGTGTGGTTCGACGAAATTATTTTGCATGATAGATGACGAAGACACCGACACTTATATGGCTTTTCTCGATATTCAGGAAATTGTCCGATTTTTTCAAAGTGTTGCCCGGCAAACAGGGATTGATTGGAGATTTGAAATGGAGGGCTCACCTTTTGGTGCAATAATCAATGGAGAGATTGATGAGACCCTGGAAACAAACCTGACCATGTTTCTTGATCTATTTCCAGGAGACTTTATGGCGCTCAGGGCAATCAGCCGGGAAGAAATCCTCAATCAATGGAAATCCAGGATTTAAGTTTTGACCTGACTCTAACCGTGGCTGGCGGAAACTGGTCAATCAACTCTTTTTTCTCGCTATTCACTTTCCTGCGCTACTCTGGCGGATCATACCCGGCCAGGAGGTTGTACCAGCCCTTGGTCATGTGGTCAAAATCAGAGATCAGTTGCGCGCGGAGCAGGGAGAGTTCAGGGATTTCGGCGGCTCGCGCGCGTCCGCGACGCCGGGCCGCCTCAGAAGGGTTTTGGAGTGGGAGTGGCGGTGGATACCCTTCCGCAATCGAGTCGAAAATGTACCATCCCTGGGCGCTGTCAGAATCTGCGCCGTGAAACATGCCATATTCGCCGTTGAGCGGGTCATAGACGACAGCAATTTGCCAGGGCATTCCAAACACCTTGCGTTGGGTGGCCCGGTCCGTCCCAGACATAAACACCCCAAACCCTGGATGTGTGTGATACCACCCCACGACGCGTAACTGCACTTCTTTGCCTTGTTCTTGAGCCCGATTTTGCAGCCGTTCGATATGTTGTGAAACGGCCATCAAATCATCAGCCCCCATTTCAACGTGAGTTGGGCCGGCGGTGGCTTCCTGAGCCGGAATCGCATCAATGATGGTGGTATAAGTGACTTCGCGGTCATTCTCTTTCCACGAATACACATTGCCGACCAGGATCCCACCGCATTCATTTTCACCCATAAATGCTCTGACCAGTGAAGCTTCTTCGGATTGAGCCTGCGGCAATGCCATATCGGGCGGGGCGGCCATCAGAATTTTTTCCTCGGCCTGGCGTGCCAGGTAAATCCGCAGTCCGGCTGGATCGGGCTGTCCAAGGGTTTCAAGAACGTGCGGCAATGGACGTTCCAGAGGCTTTACGTCACGAACTTTTTTGATTACGAAGGTCATAGTTAGGGTTCAGGGTTCAGGGTTCGGGGTTCAGGCAATTTGACACCGCTTTTGATTCCTAACGATTGCGGATTCGGAAGCGACCGCCGGGGCCGCCACTCTCTTGCTGGGTATTGACCCGCTTGATGACAAAGGTGTGGGACGGCTGTTCGCCAGGAGTCGGGAGCAGCGCCTGGTCGCTGGGGAACAGCGTCGGATTGGCGTAAAACCAGTCAGCGGCTTTGTAGTTGGCAATGCTATATGGATCAACAATTTGTGGGTCAAATTGAAAAATACGCGCCAGTTTGATCACAAATGAGGCCAGCCCTTCGCGGAAATCCCAGCTTCCGATACACACCTTGCCGTCCGGCCACACGTGCGGATGAAAAATCGGCGTCATCTCGTGCATCATCACAATTGGTTTTTCAAACGGATGTTGTGGGGAAAGAATGATCCGGATCCGATGTTCGTCCCGAGTAGTGGTCGGGCTGACATAGCACCGAATCTTAAAGGTAATGATGTATTCGGTTGGTGGAATATCATTGCCTTGCCAGTGAATCACCGGGCCGCGAATGGTTTTCATCTCTTCGAAATCAGCCGCCAAGCGGGCCATACGCACATCGTCTGGGGTTCCCATGTTGACTTCCTCTTGCTCTTAAACTGTGGTGGATATCGTGTTTGTGTTCAGGGGCACTGTGGATTCAAATTACACCAAAACTTGGCCAAAAACACAAAAAGTTTGTTGTGCAAAAAAATGAATCGAAATTCTGACCGTGAAACTGATAAAAGGCGACAACCAATTTCTTTTCAATACCATACCAGCACTGAGACACTGATGATGGCTTTTTGGTTCCACTGCCTGAAGCGAAAATTCCGGCATCTGGCATAGGAGAGCCGGCGCCAGATCAACTAAAGTGCTGCAACTGAAGACTGAAAACTGAAGAATGAAGAAATGCGAAACACTTCTTATTCAATAACATAGGATCAGAAAACAGGGTCCGAATCATTTTTCAACGCTGGTCTTCAAATCAATCTTCCGCCATCGAAAACTGCCATGCCTCACTCATCCGAATCAACCAATAAAGCCGCAAACCCGCTCGAAGCCGAAGGACAACAGCGAGCCAGACGTGTCCAGCAGATGTTTTCCGAGATTGCACCCCGCTATGACCTGCTGAACCATCTGCTCTCAATGAATATTGACAAGCGCTGGCGACGCTTTACCGTGCGCAAACTCCAGGATGTACTTGATCAGCCTGGAGCAACCGCGCTTGATATTTGTTGTGGCACCGGTGATTTATCGCTCGAACTTGGTCAGAAAGTGCCGACCATCGGCGTTGATTTCTGCCATCCGATGCTGGTGATTGGGCTTGAAAAAGTGCGCAAGACCGGGTTGCCGGTTCGCTTATGCGCTGGTGATGCCTTGAACCTGCCATTTCAGGATGCCCGATTTGATGCCGTCACCAATGCGTTTGGCCTTCGCAACGTGACCGATGTCGAACGCGGGCTGGCCGAAGTATTTCGGGTGCTCAAACCTGGAGGCCGGGCTGCCATTCTGGAGTTTTCCCGCCCCATTCTGCCAGGGTTTCGTGAAGCCTTCCAATGGTACTTTAACCACGTTTTGCCTCGCATTGGCGGTATGATTTCAGGTTCGAGCATGGCCTATACCTACCTGCCGACCTCCGTGAAAAGCTTTCCTGACCAGAAACAACTGGCTGACCTGATGCGCAAAGTCGGGTTTACTGACGTCAAATACCATAACCTTTCGGGTGGTATTGCAGCGCTGCATTTGGGGAACAAGCCGAAGAATGAAGGATGAAGAATGTGCTTGGTGCTTGGTGCTTGGTGCTTGGTTTCGAAAACCCGGAACCCGGAACCC
>CAZXCE010000709.1:0-4384 GCA_964639175.1 uncultured Clostridia bacterium | reverse complement strand
AATCTTCGCGAATGTGGGGCAGATTCTCTTCGAGTTCGGGGAGCGAGAGGTTAAGAATAATTAACTCGGCCCCTTCACAGGCATTATGTAGATTCCAATCCGTGCGATGAATCGCCTTGCAGTCACGGGCGCGGGCCGTGTTGTCGGCATCGCGATCATGGCCGACAATCTCAAAATTGCCCGGTTCGCGCTGTAAGCCTAAGCCAATACTGGCGCCAATAACACCCAACCCGATAATCGTGATCTTTGGTTTTGCCATGCAATTAATCTTTCATTACATAAATAGTTCATCAAGCGCAAGCTGGATCTGCAACGTCTCATCGACCACCGCGCCGGTTGTGAATGTCCGCCAGCGGTCACCGGCAGAGTAAACTGTAACGGTTTGCAACACCGGCTCGACCAGCCAGCAGGAGCGGATGCCCAACGCAAAATAAAGTCTGAACTTTTCCACAATGTCATACAACCCCTGCTTGGGCGACAAAATCTCAACCGCCAGCAGCGGCATTTCCTTCATCTTCAAAATATCTTTGGGCTGGAGCAGGCCACGCTTGGGGTAGAGACAAACATCGGGCTTGATCTCTTCCCGCGTCTTCAAATCAAACTTGCTCAAATCCACACTGCTGACATCCAGACTCACATCGCCGACGGCTGTGTAAACGTCTAATCGATCAAGGAGTACGCCCAGGCGAATCAAAAGGTAGCCATGGTTAAATGAGCCACCATCTGCATACTCCTCAAATTCATCCTGGTTTAATTCAAGCCATCCGCCCATTGTAGCAAGACCAATAATTGTTCCGTTTCATTTTTTGGTGCAGCTAGATAATCTTGGTGATGTTCAATTAACCAACACGTCAGCGGCGTACAGCCCCATTCGGTCGCCCACTCCGCACCGATCGTTGGGTGCATGAGATGAACATAGAGCAGATAACGCCACCCCTGTATCACCTCTGCCGAAGCCCAGCGTTTCAAGAGCGCGGGGGCAATCTTTTCTAACAACACCAGCGGGCCGCGCGCCCACAAGTCGATGCGCAAGCCCGTTTCATCGGCGGCCAGTTTGCCAATATCGTGTAACAACGCCGCCGCGGCTAGATCAGCGGGAATAGCACCGCGCTGTTGTAGCGTTTGCAGCACATTCAGGCTATGGCGTTGGGCGTCGACGGGCAATGCCTGAAAACGCACTTGCGCCGCCGGTGGCAGATGGGCAAGCGCACTCTGCAACTCTACTGGATCAATGGCGGCAAGCCAGCCATGCCAAAATTGACATAAGCGGTAGTAGTGCAAAACCAAAAACCTGGACCTAAAAGGGTGACCGTGCTCCCAGGAACTTATTTTTTAAGGCTTCCTTAGAACCTGGTGCTTGGTGTTTAGTGCTTAGTGGTTAGGAATCAATGTCTTCGAAGAACCAAGCACCAAAAACCAAGCACCAAGAACCCTGAATTGTCTCTCGTTCTTAAGAATGCTGGCAACTATGCCATTTTCTGAACGTGGCTGCAAAAAATAGTCGCGCTCCGAAAAAATGCTTGACAAAAATCAGTTCAAGTCATAGTTTGCTAGTACTAATTGAAAATGAATTTCAATTCTAGAAAATCAAATCCAATCATCCTGCCAGATGAGTGGGTTTGATCAAGCATCGTGAACCAGGCATTGGCTTCACGGTGCGGTTGTTCCTTCGTTGGTTGTTCTCCATAGCATGAAGCGAAAAGCCTCCGGTGCTGCCACACCGGAGGCCCTTTTTCGCCACTGCAGCTTCTGTTTGCGCATCCGCTCCCAGTGGCGCCGCCGATCATAGCACGCCACTGCGACAAAACACACACACCAGATTTTATTTTGCGTCCTGTCTGAGGTGCTCCACATGTCGTTTTCTGGCTTTTTTGATCGGCGCAGCCTGCGTCGCAATTTGTTGCCTTTTCACCCGCTGGTTTGGCTCGGACTCACGGTCTGTTGCCTGATTTCATTGTCGCTGCCAGTTCTGGCGATTCCTCCCGATGGAAAAGTGGTCGGCCAGATCAAGGATAGTACCGGAGAGCCCATTCCGGGTGCCACCATTGAACTCAAACCTTCCCTGGCTGGCTCAATTTTTTCCGTTGTGACCGACGTCTCAGGAGTTTTTTCAGTCGAGAAACTTTTACCTGGACGCTATCTGGTCAAAATCTCACAGCCTGGATTCTCAACCCGAACCACTGAAGTCGAAGTTCAGCCTGGAGATGCGACCCGGTTTGAAATTGTTCTCACGCCGGGGTTGATCACCGAAACGGTTACTGTCACGGCAGCCCGAACCGAACTGGTCGCCCAGGATACACCGGTTCCGGTTTCAGTCATTGACCGAACCCAGCTTGACCGTCAGCCGGTTGCCACGATTGGGGATCTGTTCCGATCTTTGCCCGGCGTCAGTACCGCCAGCGAAGGCCCCTTCCAGGTTCGGCCCCGGATTCGCGGCCTTGAAAGCAACCGGGTGTTGATTCTGGTTGATGGCGAACGCCTCAACCATACGCGAACTTCAACCTCCGAATCAGGTATTGAAATTGGCCTGGTCGGTGTGGATCAAATTGAAACGGTTGAAGTTTTGCGCGGAAGCGGTTCGGTTCTTTATGGTACGGATGCCCTTGGCGGCACCATCAATCTCATCACCCGCGATACCTTGCCTCGTCAGACATCCGGGTTTCGGTTTTCCGGTGGGGTCAACAGCTTTTTCAGCTCAAATGAAACCGGACGGCGCGGAACGGCCAATATTGCTGGTGCCAGTCGCTGGTTTGCCTTTCGGGTGTCACATACCCAGGATCGGTATGAAAATTACCATAGCGGCGAGTTTGAAACCGCCACTGGTATCACGTTGCCGACGGAAGTGCTGAATTCCAATTATCACGGCAGCAATACGGCAGTCCTTGGAAAGTTCTTTTTCAATGATCGGCATTCGCTCAAAGCGATTTATGACCGATATCGAGCTGCCAATATCGGTGTTCCCAATGTGGCTGGTGTTTTTACCGCCTTCTTTCCGTTTTCCAACCGCGAAAAATTCAGCCTGCGGTATGACGGACAGGATTTGACCTCACACCTGGCGCACCTGTCAGCCAGATTGTACCGGCAAGACCAGGAACGCAATTTTACGAATCGGTTGCGAGTTCCCGGTTTTTCACAATTCAGTGAGACGCTAACCGATACTGAATCAATCGGATATGACGTTCAGACCAACTGGATTTTCGGTCGCAAGACAGCATTGACGGCTGGTTCGAGCCTCTTCCGGGATAAAAACCAGGATGTGCGGACAATTCAAACCAGCTTTGGTCCGATTACCCAAACCGACACCTCGAAAAGCGTTCCAAATGCGACCTTTGCAGACTTTGCGCTCTTTGCCCAGGGAAGGCACCAGCTTACCAATCGGTTGAGCTTCACGGCAGGTATTCGTTTTGACCGCTTCCTGATTGATTCTGAGCGAACACCAGGCTTTGACATTCCGCCGTTTTTCACGCCTTCCCAAATCGAAGATCTCGGATTAACTGGACTGGAAGATGGGTTAAACCTGACCAATACCGCCGTGAGCGGCGATGTCGGCGTAGTTTTTAAGCCCGTAGACAGCCTGAGCCTGGCCGCCCGAGTGGGGCGATCTTTCCGAGAAGCCAATCTCTTTGAGCGGTTTTTCACCAATTTTGGCTCCGCCGAAGGCTTTGTGGTCGGGAATCCAAACCTGCAGGCTGAATCCGGTATCAACTTTGACGTGAGTGCCAGGGTGAAGACATCGTCTTTGTCCGGGTCTGTGACCTGCTTCAATAACAATTTTGAAAATTTTCTGAGCAGCCGTCAGGCGATTGATCGCAATGGCAATCCAATTACAGTGAGTGCTGGTCCAGGTCGCCCTCCGATTTCAGTTTTCCAGAGCATCAACATTGGGGAAGCTCGTATTCAGGGACTCGAAGCCGATTTTGAAGCTTCCCGCGCAGTTGGCCGTGGTTTTTTAGTGCCATTTGGGAATTTGAGTTACCTGCGTGGCACAAACAAACAAACTGGTAACCCGCTCGATTTTATCAGCCCGCTTCGGTCGCTGGTTGGGTTGAGATACCACGATGCGAAAGACTGGTTTTGGGCCGAATATTCAACTCGAATTGTTACAACCCAGGATCGCCTGACGACCTCGTTCAAACAGGGCAACGGCGGAAATGAGCCCGGATTTGTAACGCACGACATCCGGGGCGGTATCAACTTTACCCGTGAACATACCCGGACAAGCATCGTCCTGGGCGTGACCAATCTTGGGAATCGCGCCTATACCGAACAATTTGTCTTTGCCCCAGCCCGTGGCCGGAGCTTCACGCTGGGCGTCAATTTCCGGTTTTTCTAAGGGAGCGTTAAAAATTATCTTCCCGTTTTCATTTGGAGGGCAGGCATTTGG
>CAZXCE010000708.1:0-4386 GCA_964639175.1 uncultured Clostridia bacterium | reverse complement strand
CCTTTTTACCCTACTCCTGGTCGGGGGTAAATCTAAAACACAACACTCGAGTCAGGTCAAAGCGTTTGAACAAAAGTATGATATCCGGCTTCCCGAAGAGTACCGGAGGTTCATCATTGAAATCGGAGACGGTGGGGCTGGTCCGTTCAGCGGAATTTTACCGCTTGGAAGATATTTTCCTCTGGAAGACGATCCACGACTCAACCGATTGAACCAACCGTTTCCGCACCGCACCAGTTGGTCTGAAGATGCCCTCCGCGAAGAAGAACTTGAGCTCTATCAATCAGATAGGGAGTATCTCAACCAGCTTACCCAGGGCGCATTGATCATTCAGGATTTTGGGTGTGCCATTTCAGTTTTATTGGTGGTCACAGGTGAGCGGAGAGGTTCAATTTGGATGGATGATACGGCGAATGCTGGGACCATTACGCCAATGGAAAATGGAGAAAGCTTTTTGAAGTGGTACAGCCGATGGCTCGACGAAGTATTGAAAAAAGCGGCTGATATGTGTCAGTTTACTCCTGACTCGGTAAAGGTTTCTTCAGCCATGGATTGAGAGGAATAAGCATTTATATGTTGCGACGAATTGCACTCAACGGTTTTAAGTCAATCAAATCAATGGATCTTGATCTAGGTGCGATGAATATTTTGATTGGAGCGAATGGTGCAGGTAAAAGTAATTTGATCTCTTTTTTCAAACTGTTGAATGAGATGATGGGTGGTCGCCTTCAACAGTACATTGCTATATCAGGTCGTGCTCAATCACTTTTACATTTTGGCCCAAAAGTGACTCCTCAAATAGAGGCCCAATTAGAGTTTGAAGTTGGTAATGGGATTGATACTTACTTGATGCGATTGTTTTATGCAGCAGGTGACACCTTGATATTTGCTGAGGAATCTTTGAAGTTTCTTCGAAAGGGTTATCAGAAATCCAAAAAGGTTGAGTGGGGAGCAGGTCACCAAGAAACAAATATCCAAAAGCAGGCAGAAAAAGGAGATAAAGAAGCTAAGGTACTTCGCCATTTACTTAATCATTGTCGGGTTTATCATTTTCATGATACTTCGTCATCAGCCAGAATCCAGCAATATAGCTATGTTGATGATAATCGGTGGTTGATGCCAGATGCTGGGAACTTAGCTGCGTTTCTGCTGCGGCTTCGGGAAGAGAACGGCGGTTCAGCCTACAAACGAATTGTTTCAACGATCCGGCTGATTGCTCCGTTTTTTCACGATTTTGAGCTTGAACCAACCGGTCCTGGCAAGCGGGAAGTCATCTTGAATTGGCGTCACAAGGAATCCGACCAGTTGTTTGGACCTCACCAGTTTTCTGATGGGACACTCCGGGTTATTTGTCTCATTACATTGCTTTTACAGCCAGAAGATCAGTTGCCCGGACTGATCATCGTTGATGAACCGGAATTGGGTTTGCATCCTTATGCACTCAACATCATTGCCGGGTTGTTTGGTAAAGCTTTTCACCATACACAGATTCTCATCAGCACCCAATCCAGTGTTTTTCTGGATAACTTCGAACCGGAAGACGTGATTGTGGTCAATCGGGTTGGAAGAGAATCAGAGTTTAAGCGGCTCGGTGCAAAAGAACTAGACACTTGGCTTGAAGAATACAGCCTTGGGGAAATTTGGGAAAAGAATGTCATTGAGGGAGGTCCGCACTGATGCTATGCCTCTACCTGTTTGCCAATCCTAATTGAACTGGAAATGATCCGGCAAAAGTGCCCGCATTATTGAACTGGAAATGATCCGGCAAAAGTGCCCGCATTTCTCTAGGTGGCTCACTCGCCTTGAACAACTTGGAACGACCGGTTTTTGATTCTTTCATTCTCAGCATGATCTGTTGACCCAGGCTTTGTAAATATTGGCCGCCCAACGACGTTGTTACGGAAAAACCGACTGAGCTTAATGGCTTCCGTCCGCAGGACGATGGAGAGTAGCCGGACATTCTATGTCAAGCTGTTTTTTCAAGAAAGAAAACGGTTGAATCAGGTGAAGCGCGCACCCTTGACTTCAGGCGCTAAAGTGGCAGTACCGAGGGCGACAATGAACTGAGAAGAGACACACAAATATCTTGTCGCCCTCGGCCCAGCCAGCATAGCGCCTGGTCAAGGGCAAGCTCGCTACGCTCGTGCGCTTGCGCGAAGGAAGAGAGAAAAAACCTCAGGCTCAATCCCTGAGACGAAGCCAGTCAAAGAGCAGCGGCCCAGGGAACGTGATGGTGTTTGAGATTTTGAATATGGAGGTCCTCATTATAGGGTTGACCGGAGCGCCACAAGGGAAGCAGGATTTTGATCCATTTGAAAGCGAGGTTGCGCAGAATGGTGGACTGGTGCTGCCCGTGGGCAGCGGCATACTCATAGAAGGCGCGAGCCCAGCGAGAGAGGAGCAGACTGGCAAAAGCCCAATCGCGAAAGGTGCGACGCAGACCGCGATCACAGACACGACGAATAGAAACGGATTTACGTTTGCCGCTCGAGCGGGTAACCGGAACACAGCCGGAGAACTCAGCCAGGGATTGAGGCGAGTCGAAGGGCGGGGTGGGAGCGTCGGCGGGGCCAAGCGTGACAATGACTTCCGGGGTCAGCCGGGCGCCAAGACCTGGAAGCGAATCAATCCAGGGTTGGGCGGCGAGAATCTGGTCGAGGACGGTTTGAATTTCCTGTTCGTGACGACGCAGGGAAGCCATCTGAACCGAGAGCTGCTCAACCAGACCACGCAAACGAAGTCGAGCGGCAGTGACCACGACCGGGTCGGCTTGCAATGCTGGGCGGTGGACCTGGTCGAATAAGGCCGGGACGCGGTCAGGGCGGCAATAGCGGTGCTGTTTGAAAAAAGCGACAAAGTCCGCCGGTGAGGTCGCCAGCAGCGTCTGTGGATCTGGAAAAGCGGTGAGAAAAGCCAGGGTAATCTGGTTTTCAACCTTGGAAAACAACCTCACCGCTTGAGGATAATAATCTTTCAAACAGGCCGTGAGTTGATTCACCACGCGTGTTTTTTCATCCACCATTTTCCGAACATCACTGCATAAGCGTTCCAGCAATCGGTACTCATCTGGGGACGGAACCAGCGGGTGAAACCGATGCCGGTCAGTGCGCAACAAATCGGCCATGGCCCGCGCGTCAAGTTGATCGCTTTTGGCCCCGGTCAGGACGTGGCGATCCTTATATCGATTGACCGCCTTGGGGTTAATCGCATACACCCGGTAGCCAGCCCGCAGCAGCTCATCCACAATCAACCCGTGTTTGGTTTCCAGCGCAATCAGAATTTGGCTCGAATCCGGTTCCGCAGTGGCCAGTTTGGTTCGTAACTGGTTAAATCCGTCAAAGGAGTGTTCAATCCGAAACGTGGCGACTGGTTGCTCAGCCTCAGTCATCACGCAGATATCATGATGTTCGTCAGCCCAATCAAATCCGACATACAACATACATTTGGCCTCCTGTTTTGGTACACTGGCAGCGTCACTGGAGAATTGATGGACCTATATCGGTTATGGCGTCGGCCAGGACGGCATTCTATCGATCATATTCACCAGTGAAGTGGATGAAAAAGTGCTGTCCGGCTAGGGTCATCGTATGACAGGTGGTCAGTGGCACTTTTTTCATCCCCTGCTCTTTCTTGAAAACAGCTTACCATATAGGTGGTCGCGAGGCTTTGGGAGCTACCACCGGATCGCCGCCCCATCCCGATTCGCGCCCGGATGGGCGCTGGAAACCCAGTTTGGTTTTGAGCACAGTTGAGTTGTGGCATTTGCGAGGTTTTTGTCCAGCGCCCATTCGGGCGCAAATCGGTGGGTGATCGTTACCGGAGGGTGCGCCTCAAAGCCGGCTGCTCTCCGGCTACTATCCGGCGCCCATCCGGGCGAGACCAATGTTTCTCCGAGCGGGTAGTTGAATTTCATCCCTCTTTTATGGGGACTTGTATTTAGCAATGTCTTTGAAGGAAGGTAACCTCTTGTGCACAAACAATATTTCCCCGTTTGCCCGGTTCGCGGACCGATTGATCCGCCTGTTCCATACTCGCACTTCTCCAGAGGTGCTGTTCCTCAAAAGTGCGGTCATTGCCGATATTTGTTCGAAGGTGGATGCACCAGATATTTGTCTGAGGTTGGTCATTATCTTAACCTGGACCACGGGTATTGTGGGATTGCTGGTCCAACGGACCCGGTGGTGTATCAAGACCAGTACATTACTTCAAAAGTTGAAGTGCCTCGAAAGTGTGTTTCTTGCTCATATCTCCAATTTGAAAGCGTTCGGGGTTTTATCTGTGGGAAAGATAAGCATGTCTGGGGCAGATTCCCCCGAGGGCTTGACTGGGGAACGTGGGAACCAGGCATGGTGTACCTTCAACTTCCGCTTCCAAAGGTCACAACCA
>CAZXCE010000707.1:0-4393 GCA_964639175.1 uncultured Clostridia bacterium | reverse complement strand
TCTTCATTCCCCAAATTTCGCCCAAAATACCGATCCCTTCCTCAGTTTTGGCCTTCACTGTGGTTGATTGAGGCCGAACCAAAGGACATCAAGGACATAAAAGGCATAAAGGTATAGACTGGGAGTCAGTTTTGCCACCGCGAAGGCTCAATTTTGGTGAACTTCGATTCAACTCAATGACCGGGTCACTTCCTGTTTCCGAGGGGTGTCCCAACCTGGTCGCGACTGATCTTTGAGCAAAGTGGTGTTATTTTGGACAAAATTGAGGTCATTCTCAATTCTTCATTCTTCATTCTTCATTCTTCATTCTTCGGTTTGGCGGTGTTTTCAACCGGCAGAATAATGTGGAAGGTACTGCCGTGGCCTTTGCCTTCAGATTCAGCCCAGACCCGGCCTCCGTGGGCTTCGATGTAACTTCTGGCAATTGATAGCCCTAATCCTGTACCACGGGCTGAGAATTCATATTTTCCTGAAGTGTGGGTTGACGGGTCAGAACTGGTGTAGAACGTCTCAAAAATGCGTTTGATTTCAACCTGGTCAATCCCAATCCCAGAATCTCGAATCAGGATATGGGCTTCGTTGTGGCCATTTTGAGTGGCTCGAATGACAATATCCCCGTCATCAAAAGTGAATTTGATGGCATTTTGAATAATGTTGATCAGGACCAGTTCAATTTTTTCAGGGTCGGCGGTGATGTATAATTCAGGTGGTAGTTCCACGGTGACCTGCAACCGACGTTGCTCAATAAAGGCTTCGAGTTCTTCCAACACCTTCTTCACCAGGTTACTCAGATCAAACGAAGCTGGTCGGAGCGCAATCCGGCCTTCATTGATGCGCAGCATCTCCAGAATGTCGTTAAAACTGGCCATCAGGCGGTCCACCATGCGCAGGCAGGTCAACAGTGATGTCTTCTGGGTCCTGGTCAGCGGCCCGAGGTACCCGTCTACCAGTGCTTCGTTATAGCCCTTGAGGACTGTCAGCGGCGTCCGCATTTCGTGTGAGGTGACAATGATGAAGTTGGTCTTCATCTGATTGAGGTCTTGCAGCGTCTGGCGGACTTCCTGTTCCTGTTGATAGAGTTTTTCCAGTTCACCAAAGAGCGCTGCTTTTTCCATGGCGACGGCTGCCTGATGTGCCAGTGATTCAATCAACTGGCAGTCAGCTTCGGTAAACGGGTTGCGGTCCAGGCCACGACGGACATCCAAAACGCCAACCACATTACCCATCCGCGACAGAATCGGAACGTTGATCAGTCCCGAACAGGTTTGCAGGTGATGGTGCGGCGAGTTTGTTTCGTCAGGTGAGAATGACAAATCATTTAACACAGTTGGTTGGCCAGTAGCTGCCACGCGGCCCGGAATGCCTGACCCAACTGGATACGCAAACAGGCAGTCTTCCCAGTGGTTGCGATGCCACACTCGTTTGAAAACGACCTGTTCATCTTCCACCAGTCCAATTCCACCAGGCCGGCCATCCACCAGATTGGCGCTCTCGGCGGCAATGTTTTGGAGCACGACGGTCAGATCCAGTTCAGAATTAATGATGCGGATACTTTCCAGAAGCTGGCGGAGCGTTTTAATGCGCTGCTCCTGTAATTGTTGCAGGTGAGCAAGATGTTCTTCCTGGCGCAGGCGCAGGGTTCGAATCCGGCGTGAATACCACCCGTATCCGGATCCGAGAATCAGCGCGGTATAGGCGATATACGCCCACCAGGTTCGCCAGGGGGCAGGTCGGATTCGAAATGAAACCAGCAGCGGGCCACTGATATTGCCGGCATAGTCTTTGCCCCAGACTTTGAAGGTGTAATGGCCTTCGGGCAGCCGGGTATATTCTTTCTGGGCTTCTTTTTTCCACTCGGATGGCGAGTCATCAAAGTTGACAAGTTGCGTCTGGTACCGGGTTTCAGATTCACGAAAATAGCTCAACAAGGAATACTCAAACATGATGGTGTTATCGCTATAAGCCAGCGATATTCCTTCAAGTGCCGGTGCTTTTCCAATGGATGTTGGGGGGACGCCAGCCAGTTTGGTCTGATCGAGTTCAGTACCATTGATGAGTGTGCGTTCAATAAACAACTGCCGGGAGGTCTGAGTCGGCGTTTCCAGCGCCGGGTCAAAGACAGCCGCGCCACCAGTGGTACCCGCCCAAATTCGTCCTTGATGATCTATCAGCGAGCCACCTTCCGTACAGCCGCTGGCCGGCAGGCCATCCTCAATCGTGAAAAAATTGACATCAAATGCTTCTGGATTGGCTGAAGTCGGAGTTCGAGGTGTAAGCCGTACAATTCCTTTCGTCGTAAAGAGATAGATCCGATTCTGGATGTCGCGGCGCATTTGATAAACCACGCCATAGGGTTTGAGTTGTTTTTGGTGATCAGATAATGCCTGCCACTTGGCATTTGGAATATCAAGGTCAAGCTGAAGGACGCCGCTGCCATAGGTTGCGGCCCAGAGCTGGCGTTTGCCTGCGGCGTTGGTTAGTTCCATCAGATGAAACACCCAGTTGTTGCCCAGGCTGGTGCGTGCATCCTGGATCGTCCATTCACCATTTTCCCAGCGGGCCAGTCCGCCACTCCGGGTGCCGGCCCACAGTGACCGGGTTCCATTTTTTGATGTGGTTTCAAACAGGCACTCAATATGGCGAGCCAGCGGCGGGAGACCTTCTGTCAAACTCGAATCCCATTGCCCATTCTGAAATTTGGCCAGCCCGCCCCGTGTTCCAACCCACACGACTGGTGTGCCATCGGCCGCCCTGGTGGCCATCAGACATTGGACCGGGTCGCCCGGCAAGCCGTTTTTCGTATTGAAAACCGTCCATTGATTCTTTTCCAGCCGGGCCAGTCCCCGGTTGGTACCAACCCAAATTGTTGGCGTTCCATCTGGGCCAGGCGTACTGAGCAGGGCCGCTGCGATATTGTCCGGCAACCCCGACTGGGCGTTATACACTGTCCATTTCCCCTTTTCAAACCGGGCCAGTCCACCCCCAAATGTACCAAACCACAGACTGTAACTCCCATCTGAATTTCGGGATTCAAGTAAACTCATCACACCGTTGTCGGGTAATCCCGTTCGGGTATCACAGGCGAGCCACTTTCCCTGTTCAAGGCGAACCAGCCCTCCGAAGGTGCCAATCCACAGTGTTGAGGACGCGGCTGGCCCGGAGAAGGAAAACAGGCTACGGATAGTATTATTTGGAAGCCCATAGTTGATGTCGTAAACCATCCACTTTCCAGGCTCACTCCGCACGAGTCCGCCCGGCGTACCGACCCAGAGTGTCCGCACGCCATTTTTGGCAATCGTCTCGGCGAGTGCATCCACCCGGTTGCTCGGTAGTCCAGCGTGGGTATCCACCACTGTCCACGCATCATTTTCAAATTTGGCCAGTCCTCCCGAATCGGTTGCTACCCACAGGATGGGTTGACCGGTTGGTGAGACGCTGGCCAGTAAATCGCGGATTGAGTTATCTGGCAGCCCTGAGGTGCGGTCAAATGTTTGCCAGGTGTTTTGCACCAGCCGGGCCAGGCCGCCGCCAAATGTTCCAGCCCAGAGAATGGAGGTGCCGGATGGTTCAACCGTTTCCAGCAAGGTCCATACCCGATTGCTGGGCAGGCCATCCTGAGTCGTTATCACCGACCATTTCCCGTTTTCGAATTTTGCCAGGCCGCCGCCATCTGTGCCTGCCCATAGAATCGGCGTTCCCGTCGAGGATTTGGTCTCAAGTAAGCACCGCATCTGGTTACTTGGCAATCCTGACCGGGTATCAAAGGTGGTCCATTGCCCATCTTTTAAGCAACACAGTCCGCCGTCAAACTGAGCAAACCAGATACTTTGGTCGGAGGCGACCAAAATGTCAGTGATATAGTTTGAATTGTTCTGGTTGGGCAGGTTGACCACGGTCCAGGAACGTCCGTTGTACCAGGCTGCCCCGTCCTGAGTACCAGCCCAGAAATAGCCGTTGTGATCAACCGCCATTGCCATAATCGTGTTTTGGGGAAGCCCATCCCGGTCAGTGTAAACACGAAATCCAGGTCGGAGGCGATCTGTTGGATCCGCCCCCGGACTAACTGAAGACGTCAAATCTGACAACGGAATAGCTGCAGGAGCAGGGGAAACTGATACTTTGGAATCAGGAAGCGAGGCCGAGGTCTGTGCTGGTTGGGGATCTGGAATGATGCTACCTGTTGGGGAAGACAATGCTCCGCCACCAAGGAAGTACAGACCAACCGCCAGGATGAAGGTGAGTGTTCCTGATCGCATAAGCTGGGTTCAATAGATTAATTCGGTTGATAAGATTGGCAGGATGACTCACACCTGAAGCCAAACCATACAGGAAAAAGGTTTATGAATCCACTTAAGAATGAAGAATGAAGAGTGAAGAATGAAGAATGAAGAAT
>CAZXCE010000706.1:0-4398 GCA_964639175.1 uncultured Clostridia bacterium | reverse complement strand
CTCGGTTACATCTTCGGCATCTTCAATTTCTTCAACTTCTTCAGTGTCACTTTCCCAAACGAAATCGTCATCATCCGCAGTGGTTGAATCTATTTCTGCTAAAAATTTTTCGAGATCCAAACTGGAGACCATATTGTCCCCACTGGTTGGATCACCTTCCCCATTCATATAATCGTCTTTCAAGTTTGACCTCACGATGTTTTTCCCTTCCCAAAAGCCAAAAGACCAACCTGTAAGGGAAGGTCTTCAGTTTTTCGGTAACAACCAACAACCAACTCTGCAGTAAAGTCTACTACAGAGACAACGACAGATTGACAAAGCCTTGGGCAGCCTTTTAGTATACGCGTTTATTTTAGAAAAAACAGCCAAAAAACCGATTCTCCCTCAAATCGATTGATTTTCTTCAGTTTCTTCGCGTTCATTTGATTCAAGTTGTCAGGTTTGATAGTTTCTCCCACCTCCTTTGGACGCCAAACCCACTGGTAAAGTTTCCGGAAAACCGGCTTTCTCCTTTCCCAAATGCAGGAAATGATCCCGGCTCTGTTGTGCTGGGAATGTCTTTGCGGTAACAGACCTGACATGTCACTCATGCCTTCAGAAATCCAGCAAATTCTGAGCCAGATTCCTTCCGTTGAGCGAATTCTTTCCCGATTGGAGTCCCATTCAATCTTCCAGAAACCGATTTATGAAGGGCGGCGCGATCAAATTCGCGATCTTGTGCGCCAGCTTTTGGATGATATTCGTCATGAAGTCCGCACTCGTCAGCTTCTCCTGCCTGCCACCCCTGAAGCACTTTGGGAACTGATACACCAGCGTCTTGTGACGCGTTGGGAACAATCCCAGATGCCTCAACTCCGACCAGTGATCAATGCCACCGGGGTTGTACTGCACACCAACCTGGGACGGGCGCCATTGGCCGTCAATGCGTTGACAGCCGTCACCAATGTGTCACGTGGATATTCAAACCTGGAATATAACCTGGGAAGTGGAAAGCGAGGGCAACGTCATGGGCATTGCGAGGCGTTGCTGCAAAAAATTCTGGCCTGTGAATCAGCCGTTGTGGTGAATAACTGTGCGGCGTCTGTATTACTCACATTAGACACGTTTTGTCAAGACGGAGAGGTTTTAATCTCTCGCGGAGAACTCATTGAGATTGGCGGTGGATTTCGCATCCCGGACGTGATGAAAAAAAGCCGTGCCCGGTTGGTTGAAGTCGGAACCACTAATAAAACCCGTCTTTCTGACTATGAACAGGCGATTTCACCCCAAACACGGATGATTTTACGCGTCCACCCGTCCAATTTTCGATTGATCGGATTTAGCCAGAAACCTGAACTGGCTGACCTGACAGCCCTGGCGAAACACCATAACCTGCTGTGTTTTGAGGATCTTGGCAGTGGGGCCCTGATTGATCTGACACCTTTTGGAATTGATGAACCGCTGGTCAAAGACTCGATTGCGGCTGGCGTTGATCTGGTTGCTTTCAGTGGAGACAAACTTTTGGGTGGACCGCAGGCTGGAATTCTTGCCGGACGCCGTGATCTGGTCAGTCAAATCAAAAACAACCCGCTGATGCGAGC
The DNA here is from genome assembly GCA_964639175.1 of uncultured Clostridia bacterium. Lineage (GTDB taxonomy): Bacteria > Acidobacteriota > Blastocatellia > Chloracidobacteriales > Chloracidobacteriaceae > JACQXX01. The sequence continues at coordinate 2,818 of CAZXCE010000706.1, read as the reverse complement.
CCTCCGGGTTGATAAAATGATTTATGCCGCCCTTGAAGCAACCCTCCGACTCTACCTCGACGGTTTGGCCACCGAAGAGATCCCGGCGCTGATCGCTTTAACCGCCACGCCAGAACATCTGGCCCACCGGGCCCGGCGGTTTGCTCAACGTGTCAGGCGAAAGCTGAACGCATCAAAACTTCCAATTTCAATCACGCTCCAGCCAGGATTTTCTCTGGTTGGCGGCGGCTCAGCACCACAGGTCAAGCTTCCAACCACATTGATTGGCCTTCGTTCGACACTGGTTTCAGCCGTTGAACTGGAAACCCGGCTTCGATCAGCTTCAACGCCAGTAATTAGCCGGGTGGAACATGATTTTGTTTTTCTGGATCTGCGAACCGTCTCACCGGCAGACGAAAAACACCTGGAAGCCGTTTTGCTCTCCATCAAGGCTGAGTAGCAGGATGACAGCGTGACAAAAAAGTAAGGGCGCTGTTGCTTTGAACCGCGCCTTCTTCGAAAACCCTGACCCCTGAACCCTAAACCTGGATCATTTCCAGAAAAGCGGCTTCATCAATCACGGTCACGCCAAGTTTTTGGGCTTTTTCAAGTTTGGAGCCAGCTTCGGCGCCGGCCAGGACAAAATCGGTTTTTTTACTGACGCTTGAGGTGACGCGTCCTCCGTGGGCCGTGATGAGTGCCGAAGCCTGGTCCCGAGACATCGTCGGCAGTGTCCCGGTCAGGACAAATTGTTTTCCGGCAAGAACTTGTGAGCCCGTCGCCATTGCTGGGGCATCGGTTTGGGTTTTCAGGCCAGCGGCTTTGAGTTCGGCAATCAGGTCCTGGTTTTTCGGAGTTGTGAACCAGCTCGCAACCGCTTCGGCCATAATGCCGCCAATTTCATGAATATTTTCCAAGTCAGCTTGCCCGGCTGAGGCAAGTTTGTCGAGATCGCCAAAATGCCGCGCCAACACCTGGGCTTTGTGCTTTCCAACGTGTGGAATGCCCAGGGCGTGGAGCAATCGTGCCAGACCAGCCTGTTTGCTGCGTTCGAGTTGTTCCAGTACGTTTGAGGCAGACCTGGTCGCCATCCGTTCAAGATTGGCCAAACTAAACAGATCCAATTTGTACAGGTCGGCTGGTGTTCGAACCAGATTCCGGCTCACGAGTTGATCAACCAGAACTTCGCCCAGGCCCTCGATTTTCATCGCATCGCGGCTGGCAAAGTGCAAAATGGCGCCTTTGATAACTGCCGGGCAGGTTTCAGACGGGCACCGGAGGGCGACTTCGCCTGGATTTCGCATCAGTTCGGTTGCACAAATTGGACAACTGGTCGGGAACTCAACTTTCGGGACATCCGAGGTGCGTTGATCGGGCAGGGAATTGACCACTTGCGGAATGATTTCGCCCTTCTTTTCAATCACCACCAGATCACCAATTCTGACGTCAAGCCGCTCGATTTGATCAGTGTTATGCAAGGAAGCCCGGCTGACCGTGGTTCCAGCCAGAAGCACCGGTTCCAGTTCGGCCACCGGGGTCACCGTTCCCGTCCGGCCAACCTGCCAGGTGATTGCATTCAGACGGGTTGTCGCCTGACGGGCTGCAAATTTGTACGCCACCGCCCAGCGTGGCGCTTTGCTGGTGGTGCCGACTTCGGCCTGGACATCGGTTGAATTGACTTTGACCACGACGCCATCAATTTCATAATCGAGCGTCTCGCGCTTGCTTTCCATGTCGTTGCAAAAAACAACCACATCTTCCAGTGTTGTACAGGCGCGGCTGAGCGTGTTGACCTTAAACCCGTGTTCCCGCAACCAGTTCAGCATTTCCCAATGGGTCCGAAACGGTTTGGCCCCGTCCACAATCAGGTCATAGCAGAAAATATCAAGCTTGCGTTCGGCCACCACGCGTGGGTCAAGTTGCCGGAGTGTGCCCGAAGCGGCGTTGCGTGGATTGGCAAATGGTTCGTGGCCGTCAGCTTCAAGTTCATCGTTGATTTCGCGAAATGAAGAAATCGGCAGGTAAATTTCCCCGCGCACTTCAAAACTTGGAAATTGGAGGGCTGGCGCCGATTCGGTTGACAGGGCAAGCTTTGGATCGTCAAAGAGCGATGCCTGGTGAGGTGGTTCTTCCTTTTTTTCCAACACCGAAGCCTTTGGTGTCCGAATTTTGAGTGGGACACTGCGAATCGTACGCACATTTTCGGTTACCACATCACCTGTAACCCCGTCGCCTCGGGTGACGGCACGCGCCAGCGCATTGTTTTCATAGATCAATGAAATGCTCAGACCGTCAATTTTCAGCTCGGCAACATACTCATAAGAAGATTCAGTCAGCTTGCGGCAACGGGCATCCCACTCCTTTAACTCCTGGATCGAGTAGGTGTTATTGAGCGACAGCATTGGACGCTGGTGTTTGTAGGACTCAAACCCTTCAACCGCTCGTCCTGAAACACGTTGCGTTGGACTGTCAGGCGAGATGAGTTCCGGATAGGTTTCTTCGATTTCCTGCACCCGCTTCATCAATTGATCATAGTCATAATCACTGATTTCCGGCTGGCTGCGGACATAATAGCACTCATCGTGATAGGCGATTTCTTCGCGCAGGCGAACAACTTCCTGCTGGGCTTCGGCAAGTGTGAGTTTGGGGGATGACATAGAGAATGAAGAATGAAGAATGAAGAATGAGAATGAAGAATTGAGGAATCAGTATCTGGTGCCTGGTGCTTAGTACTTAGTACTTAGTACCTGGTGCCTGGTGCTTAGAAATCAACACCTTCGAAGTAGAACCAAGAACCAAGAACCAAGAACCAAGAACCAAGAACCAAGAACCAAGAACC
>CAZXCE010000705.1:0-4399 GCA_964639175.1 uncultured Clostridia bacterium | reverse complement strand
GGGAATATATTGCCGCCCAAAAACCGCTCCTGGCCATTGTTCCTGACGGAGAGGCGGCACATCTGGTACGGTCCCATCACCTGGGAATGGTCGTTGCTCCAGATGATCCGGATGCCGTTGAAACCGCGCTCGAATCGCTCTTTGTACAATGGCAAGCCGGCAGGTTTTGCCCACCTCCGTCTGAAAAACTCGTGAGTCAATTCAACCGCTATGAACAAACACGTGCCCTGGCCAGGATTTTTTCTGATCTTTGAACCTCTGAGCTATTCTGGCCAGAGCGTGTTTCCAATGAGTTGTTGCAAGTTCGCCTGGAACAAGATATTTGTTTCAGGGCAAATCCACAGTACAGCACCCCCGGTTTATCCCTTAGAATAAGCGCATCCCAATTTTGAACCCACTTTACCCCTGCTTTGTATTTTGAGACCATGCGGAACCACAAAAATTACCTGCTCTTTCTTGTTTGGCTGAGTGTTTTAATGGCAATTGGTTGCCAGTCAACCACGACTCCGCCGCCACCAGTTGCTCCGACTTCGACGGTCACGCCCAAACCCGAACTGCCACCGATCCCCGAGCTTGAAGGAAATCAAGGCGTCCAGTTTCTGGCCTTTGGCGATTTTGGAACTGGTCTGGCAGATCAAAAACTGGTGGCTGAAGCCATGGCCGCCAAAGCCAGTCGAGCGCCAATCCAGTTTGCCCTGGCTCTGGGAGATAATTTTTACCCTGCCGGAGTTGAGAGTGCTGACGACCCGCAATGGCAGGCAAAGTTTGAATCCATCTACTCACAACCGAGCCTGAATGTTGATTTTTACGCTGTTTTGGGAAATCACGACCACCGACTTAACCCGGACGCCGAAGTTGAGTACTCGAAAAAACCCGGTACCCGGTGGAAAATGCCAGATCATTATTATGCCTTCTCGAAAAAAATTGATGATCAGACAGAAGCCCGGTTTCTGGCACTTGATACGGACCCGTTATCTGAAGAACCTGAAAAACCAGTGACGCCGGCTCAAATCAATCAGCAGTTGAGCTGGCTGGAATCTGAGTTGAAAAAAGCGGCAGCTCAAAAGTCTCCGAAAATTGTCTGGACTATTGTGTTTGGACATCACCCGATTGTTTCAGGAGGGGCGCATGGTTCAACCCGGAGCGAGCACATGGTGAAGGTTGATAAATTACTGAAAAAATACGGGGTTGACGTCTATATCGCCGGCCATGACCACGATCTGCAGCACATTGTTTTTGAAAAAATGAATTACGTTATCAGTGGGGGCGGCTCGATGACTCGAAAAGTTGGTCTGACGCCTTTTACCAAATATGCGGCTGGCGAACTGGGATTTGCCTGGTTTCGACTCACCCCGACGGTATTAAACCTGGAAATTTTTGCCGGGAGGGATCATTTAAATCAGATTGGTTATACGCACTCGATACTGGCCAAATAGCAAGGTCGGCGCGAGTTGCACATAGTCAATCAAAAGCAGGTACCGGTGATAAAGCGAGTTGTAACCCAATGGACACCTTAACGCACTTTCCTTTCTATTATGAGAAGGCTCAATTAGATTATGGGCAGGCAACCGTCGTAACTGCATTTTCTAACGATGCCACTTGCTCCTCGCTCTTCGCTCGCCCGTCTGGCCATCCTCTTCTGACCGGAGACCGATGCTTATGAACTCTGCTGATGATGAAATCCGCTCTGCAAGGAGTTTTCACCAAACTGAGCCAACCAAAGCTGGGCAGCAGGGAGAGTCTCAGGTTGCCAAAGAGACCTTTCTCAAAAATCTCCACCATAATTTACAGACGCCGATCAGCATTATTCTTGGCTATACCGACATTTTAATTGACGAAGTTCGTACCGAGGCACTGAGTGAATTTTTGCCGCAACTCGAACAAATCAAAGTACTTGGCGAAGAGCTGGTCACACTGGTAACCCTGCGGCTCAATACCTCTCGACAACTTTCGGCAACCCAGGAAATTGATTTAAAAGAGTGCATCTCAGATTTGTATCAGGAAGTCCGGACGTCGCTTCTGACCGTGAGCAGCATCAGCGAACAGTTGCTTGAACAGGCAGAGGGGCAAAAATTGCGGGTGCTGGTACCTGATTTGATGAATGTCCATTCGGCAGCCGAGCACATGCTCCATTTCTTTAAGCAGGTCTCTCGATTATCACGACTCGAAACCAGCCATCTGTCGGTGGTGACCCCGGCCAGTTTGAGTGAGGCTGTTCGGGCGATGCGTGAAGCCATCAAACATCAGGATTTCCCGGCCAGTGTGACTCGCGGCACGATTCTGGTGGTTGATGATAACGAACTCAACTGTGATGTGCTGGCACGACGGCTGGTCCGACAGGGCTATCGGGCCGAGACGGTCCAAAGCGGGGTTGATGCGCTCAAAATATTGGGTGAAAAAGAGTTTGACCTGGTCTTACTTGATATTTTAATGCCTGAAATGGATGGGTTTCAGGTGCTGAAACGGTTAAAAGCCGATCAGCGAATGCGCTACATTCCGGTCATCATGATTTCAGCGTTAACCGAAATCGAAAGCGTTGCCCGGTGTATTGAAATGGGGGCAGAAGACTATCTGCCAAAACCATTTAATTCCATGCTGATGCGGGCCCGGATTGATGCCTGCCTTGAGAAAAAGCGCCTTCACGATCAGGAATTGCAGTATTTGCAACTGGTTTCGAAACTGACCAATGCCGCTGCCGCGGTTGAATCTGGAACCTTTCATCCAAGCCAGTTAGAGCAGGTCACGGCTCACCCTGGTGAACTCGGTCGCCTTGCCCGTGTGTTTACCCAGATGGCTCGTGAAATTGCGGCTCGTGAAACCATGCTGGAAGCTAAAATCCAGGAGCGGACCCTCGAACTGGCCCGACTTGTCGAACGCCTCAACCTCACGGTTGATCAGTTGCAACTCTCTGAACGCAAAGCTCTTGAAGCCAGTCGTGCCAAAAGCGTGTTTCTGGCCAATATGAGCCACGAATTGCGAACACCGCTCAACGCCATTATTGGGTTTGTGCAGATGTTGCAGCGCAAAGAACCGCGTGATGCTGATGACCGTGAACATCTGGGAATTATCCGGCGCAGCAGCGAGCATTTGCTTGGAATCATCAACGATGTGCTTTCGATTTCTAAAATTGAAGCTGGGAAAGTGACCCTGACTGAAACGGTCTTTAAGCTACCGCGCCTGCTCAAAACGCTTGAGGACATGTTTCGCATTCGTGCCCAGGCCAAGCGACTGGTGATTAACTTTGAGTTGTCAAAAGACTTACCCCGTTATGTCTATGGCGATGAAGGGAAGCTCCGTCAGATTTTGATCAATTTGCTCAACAATGCGGTCAAGTTTACAGCCTTTGGCGGCATTACCCTCCGGGCGCAGTGGCTGGCTGACAAGTTGCAATGCGAGGTGACTGACACCGGGCTTGGTATGAGTACTGACGAGATCCAGACCCTGTTTGAGCCGTTTACGCAGACCGAAAGCGGCGTCAAATCAGCCGAAGGCACCGGGTTGGGGCTCACCATCACCCGAAACTATATCAACTTGATGAATGGAAACATTCGGATTCAAAGCTCCAGTGGACGTGGGACAACCGTTACGTTTGAGGTGACGCTGGTTCCGGCTTCAAAAGACAAATTTTATCAGGAAGCCCGCCGGGTAGTCTGCCTGGGTGATAACCAGATGATTCCCAAGATGCTGGTCGTGGATGATCAAAACGACTCCCGGTTGCTATTAAAAGAGATTCTGACGCCCATCGGGTTTGAAGTTCGGGAAGCCAGAAATGGCCTGGAAGCCGTTGATGCCTACAAAACCTGGCATCCCGATGTCATTTGGATGGACGTCCGGATGCCAGAATCTGACGGGTACGAAGCCACCCGAGCCATTCGCTGCCTGGAATTGACCAATTCCAGCAGTTCGTTGCCTCGAACGGCGATTATTGCCATTTCAGCCGGTGTGTTTGATACTGACCGGGAGGCAATTTTAGCCGCCGGGTGCGATGCCTTTCTGGCGAAACCATTTCACGAAATTGAGTTGTTTGAGTTACTTGAGCAATACCTTGGGCTCGAATTTATCTATGAGGAAGATGTTTCCTATTCGCCAGATTTGTTTGGAGTCATCAATTCAGATCCCATGCCGATTCAAGCCGAATCTCCGATGCTGCCAGATACCTGGATTGACCGGATGAACAATGCCCTCGACGAAGGAGACATTGAACGAGCCATAAGTTTGCTCGAACTCATCAAATCTGAAAACGAACAGCTTGTCGCCCGTTTGAAATTATTGCTCAGCAGCTATAAAGTCGAGGAAATTCAGGACTTTCTCAAGGAAATCAAACAGCGAAAAGGATAATCAAAGCCAGGTTCCGGGTTCCGGGTTCCGGGTTCCGGGTTCCGGGTTCCGGGTTCCGGGT
>CAZXCE010000704.1:0-4446 GCA_964639175.1 uncultured Clostridia bacterium | reverse complement strand
GAGGACTACACTGTGAAACAGTTCTTTCGTGTTCAAAGAAGTATCGTGACCACACGATTGATCAAGGGGAAGAGCAAGTGGGCAATAGTCGGTGTACTTTTATTTTTAGCTTGTTCCTGGGGGCAGGTAGCGGCTGATTCAGATGATGTCTTCGAACAAAGCTTTGAAGTTGGCGCCAATGCCAACATCAAAGTTGATAATCCGGCTGGCACGATTGCGGTGGAGGTTTGGGGAGAAGATCTGGTTCATGTTGTGGCGGCCCGAAAAGGTGGTGGAAGCCAAAGAGTTCTACAATCAGAGGTCTCGTTCTGGAAAGGGACCAATCAACTCACCGTCGTTTGTCCGGCCAAACTGGACGCTGGCCCAATCAACTTAAAAATCTATATTCCACGCCGAACTCACCTCCGATTGATCTCCAATCAAGGGGATGTTGAGGTTCTGGGGCCAGTCGCGAGTGCCAGTATTGAAACGCAGACCGGAAATGTGCTGATTGAATCCCCAAGCTCACAGGATGCTGAAGTCATCATGCGCTCAACCGCTGGCTCGGTCACCTGTGGTGTTCAAATGACAGTGTGTGATTCATCAACCCCGACCCTTGTGGAAGGAAAACTGGGGAAAGGTGGTTCGGCGATTGTCATTCGTAGCACGAGTGGGAACATCAATTTACAGCCGCTGCGTCCACAACTGGCCATGTTGATTGCCAAAGGGCCAAATTCAGATTCCCAGGCTGGCCCTCTGTCGGATGATCAACTTTCTTCAAAAGGGTCAATCTTACGGCAACGCCGGGATCAGGCCGGGTCACAACCTGATCAATCTGGAACCTACTCAGGAACTTCTGCACCTGGATCATCGGATCCTTATAATCCATCATCGTCAGGTCGAACCAGTGGCAGTGGATACACGGATGTCTTTGGTTCAAATCGTGATAGCCAGTCGTCAGGTTCCAGAACCGATCAATCGGGGACACAGCAAAGACAGGGTGGCGGGACAACCAATACTCGGGGGGGACTTGGTGTGCGGATTATTCCTCCACCAGGATCAACCCAGCCACAGGAAACAACTGCGGCAGACTCGGTTCTGGATGACTTGAACTCCACCGATCCAGCGACCAAAGGGAAGCGCGATGATCATTCGTCATCTGGTGGATCCTCACCGAATGCTTCTTCATCACCACAAAGTCGAACGGGTGGTGGCTACACCGATGTTTTTGGTTCCAATAGCGATACTCAGTCATCAGGTTCCAGGGTTGACCAATCCGGAACAGTCCAGCGCAGACAAGGCGGTGGGACAAACAATACTCAGGGGGGATTTGGGGTGCGGATCATTCCTCCACCCGGGTCAACCCAACCTCAGTCAACAACTGCGGCTGATTCAGTGATGGATGATCTGAATTCGGCTGATCCAGCAGACTCTGGTTCAGGTGGTGGCTCTCTCTCCCGGCGAAATAAAAATCGAGGGACGGATGATTATCCAGGGTCTTCGACAGCAACCGATGCCAATCGGAATTCCACAGGGCCAAATCCGCCGCGCATCGTTCGTCGGGGTGACGATGGCAGCCCAGACCCAACTCGCAAGCCTGCGGATGACACCACATCTGATGAAGACACGATCAAACTCGATACCAAACTGGTCAACTTGAACGTCACGGTTTCAAATCGTTCCGGGCGGGCAATCACAGATCTCAAGCAACCGGATTTTGTGGTCTTCGAAGATGGCGTCAAACAGGAAGTTTCCCACTTCATACCAGTTGCAACACCGTTTAACCTGGTGTTATTGCTTGATTTAAGTGGCAGTACACGGGAAAAGATTGATAGTGTCAAACGGTCGGCGTTGCGGTTTGTCGCTGCAACCAGCCCTCAGGACAAGGTTGCAATTGTGGCCTTCACCCGTGGTGTTCAGGTCGTCGCTCGGCCAACCAATGACCGCGAACTTTTGAAGAAACGCATTCAGGAAATGCAGCGCACCGATGGCGGAACGGCCTTTTACGAAGCCATGGACTTTGTAATGAAGGACGTTTTGCGCGGTCTGCAGGGCGAACGAAATGCCATCGTGGTGATGACCGATGGCGTAGACAATGCGCTCAGTGTGGCGTATCCCGCGCCGTCACGGATTTCATTTAAACAGATGCTCGACAAGATTTTGGAATTCGGTACGCTGGTGTACCCGGTGTATCTGGATACGGAAAGTGAAAACTACGCTCAGCAGTGGGGAGAATCGGCTGAGGTGTACGCCACGGCACGCACCCAACTGCAGCAAATTGCGGATGCTTCGGGCGGGGTTTTGTATATGGCGCCCAATGTTGAAGATTTGGGCAACATCTATGAAAAAATCGCCAATGAACTCCGGACGGTCTACAGCATCGGCTACTACCCGGCGTCATTTACCAAAGATGGTCAGTGGCACAAAATTCAGGTCAAGATCAACCGTGGCGAAGGCGTGATCCGAACTCGCCGGGGGTACTACGCCAAATAGGGCCTGGTACTTGGTACTTGGTGCTTTGGACCCAATTCTTTCAAAAACCAGCAACGAAGCACGAAGAACAAAGCACCAAGCACCAAAAGGCTTCATTCTCCAAACACTCGTTTAAAGATTTTGTCTACGTTTCGCAGTTGAACTTTCAAATCAAAAATCGCTTCAATCTCGTCGCGTGACAGAAGACCGGTGATGTCAGTGTCTTCCAGGATAGATGACCGGAAATCTGCGCCGTGATCCCACATTTTCATGGCGTTGCGTTGAACCCATTCATAAGCCTGTTCGCGAGTGGCGCCTTTGCGAGCCAGTTCGAGCAGAAGTTGACCGGAGAAGGTCGTTCCGCCTAACTGATTGAGATTCTTGAGCATATTGTCCGGGTAGACCACCAGCCCTTCGGCCAATCCAGTGGCTTTGGCCAGCATGTAGTCAACCAGAATACAGGTATCCGGCAAAATCACGCGCTCCACCGATGAATGCGAAATGTCGCGTTCGTGCCAGAGCGCGATGTTTTCCATGGCGGCCATCGCGTTTGACCGAACCAGCCGCGCCTGTCCACAGAGTTGTTCGGAAAGAATCGGGTTGCGTTTGTGCGGCATGGCCGAAGACCCTTTCTGGCCTTTGGCAAAGGGTTCCTGAGCTTCGCGGACTTCGGTGCGTTGGAGGTGGCGAATTTCAAGCGCAAATTTTTCAATGCCAGCGGCAATCAACGCCAGCGTGTTCATAAACTCAGCATAGCGGTCGCGTTGGATGACCTGGGTCGAGATCGGAGCCGCTTTCAGACCCAGGCGAGCGCAGACACGTTCTTCGACTTCGGGATCCAGGTTGGCAAACGTACCGACGGCGCCAGAGATTTTTCCAACGGCGACGGCTTCGCGGGCCCGTTCGAGGCGTTCGAGATTGCGCATGGTATCGGCGTAGTAGAGCGCCATGACCAGACCAAACGTCGTCGGCTCAGCGTGGATGCCGTGCGTCCGACCCATCATCGGCGTGTCTCGAAATTCGATGGCCCGTTTTTTCAACGCTTCGGCAAAGTCCCGCACGCGTTTGATCAGCAAGTCAGCCGCATCCCGCAGGAGCAGGCCATTGGCCGTATCCACGACATCCGATGACGTGAGCCCAAAATGAACATAGCGCGACGCCGGTCCGATGTTTTCAGCCAGCACCGTGGTGAAGGCAATCACATCGTGGCGGGTGACTTTTTCGACTTCAAGGATGTGATCAACCGAAAAAGCGGCTTTGGCTTTGATTTGTTCGACGGCATCTGTAGGGATGGTGCCCATTTCGGCATGGATTTCACAAACGGCGACTTCGACGTCGAGCCATTTCTGAAAGCGGTTGTGTTCGGTCCACAGGTTGGACATTTGTGGCAAAGAGTATCGAGGAATCATAAGTATATAGGGTTCAGGGTTCAGGGTTCAGGGTTTGAGAAAGTGGAGGGTTTTATCACAGCGGTTGAGAATGGACAATAAGTGAGCGGGTCGGGAACTTCTCAACCCAACAGAAGAAAAGACGATCCTGGCTGATTTCCTCCATACAGCTCACCCATCCTGGTTGCTGGTTGTTTTTATTTTGTGAGAACTGTTATTTTTGATCAGTCTGAAAGGGGAACCCTTATATGGCACTTCGAAAAAGATCCTGGAGATTTCTTGAAGCCTTTGGGCCGTCGGATGAATCTTTCTTGCCTGATATTCCATCCCATCTGGGAAGCCGGATGGTGTCACGGATTGCCAACTGCCGTGAACGCGGCGGTTGTAGCCATTGTTATCCGCATGGTCCGGAAACACCAAATGCAAAACTTTCCAAAAATCGTCGAAGCTGGAAGTACTATCGGAAAACGCAGTACCATCCAAAAGATTGCTATTCGATACCTGACGAAGCCGAAAAAATAGAAAATGCTTGCACTTGAAAGCGTAAAAAGGTGTCGAATCTAATTAAGTAATACCCCAGGGGAAGCTAATAAAGTCGTACCACCCC
>CAZXCE010000703.1:0-4450 GCA_964639175.1 uncultured Clostridia bacterium | reverse complement strand
AATTCAAATACCCGTCTCCCAAATGAAAACGGGAAGTTGATTTTTAACGCTCCCTTAGTGCTTGGTGCTTAGTACTTTGGAAACAATATCTTCCAAGAACCAAGCACCAAGAACCAAGCACCAAGAACCAAGAACCAAGAACCAAGCACCAAGCACCAAGTACCAGGTTCTAATCAGTCAGCAAGAGTTTGGCGATGGTCTGGAGCTGCATAAAGGAAGTTCCTTCATAAATTTTTCCGATCTTTGAATCACGGAAATATTTCTCGACTGGATATTCCTTGGTGTAGCCATAACCACCAAAAATTTCAATGACCTGCGAGGTCACGCGTTCTGCCACCTGGGATGTGAAATACTTGCACATCGCTGCTTCTTTCAAAAACGGCTGACCGGCATCGCGTAACCGGGCGGCGTTATAGACGAGCAAACGAGCAGCTTCGACATCGGTTGCAAGTTCGGCAATTTGGAACTGAATGGCTTGGAAATCGGCAATACGCTTCCCAAACTGTTTCCGTTCTTTGGCATATTTCATGCCGTGTTCAAGTGACCCGGCAGCCACGCCGACCATTTGGGCGCCAATCCCAATTCGGCCTTCATTGAGCGTTTCAATTGCAACTTTGTAGCCCTTGCCAACTTCACCCAACACATTTTCTTTTGGCACACGGCAATCTTCCAAAATCAGTTCACAGGTTGACGAAGCCCGGATGCCAAGCTTGTCTTCTTTTTTCCCGACTGAGAAACCAGGAAAATCACGCTCAACAATAAATGCTGTGATGCCTTTATAGCCCAATTCCGGATTGATATTGGCAAACACAATATAAAATCCTGCTTCAGCCGCATTGGTAATCCACAGTTTTTGACCGGTCAGACTATAGTGGTCGCCTTTGTCCACAGCCCGGCAGGCGAGGGCAAAAGCATCGCTCCCAGAACCGGCCTCTGACAACGCATAGGACGCGACGGTATCGCCACACAGGCGGGGGAAATATTTTTTCTTTTGCTCAGGTGAACCCCATCGGAGTACCGCATTGTTGACCAGCGTGTTTTGGACATCCACCAGCACGCCGGTTGAACCATCAACCCGAGACATTTCTTCAACCGCCAGCACTGACATAAAAAAGGTTCCGCCAGCGCCGCCGTACTCAGTTGGGACTTCGATTCCCATAATGCCCAGATCAAAAAACTCTTTGATCAGGGAGCGATCATACACTGCAGCCCGGTCCATTTCGGCCACCTTCGGCCAGACTTTCTCTTTGGCAAAGTCAGCAATACTTGACCGGAAAAGCTGTTCTTCATCGGTCAGCATGGTAAGTGCGGGAACGGCTGCAGCTAACTCTTTTGCTGGTTGACTCATATGAATACTCCATTGAAATGATTGAAATTAAGACACTGGAAGGTCGGTTCATTTATATCACGCAGTATCAAAAGCCTGAAGACGTTTAAGGGGATATCAGGAATGGGCACATGAGGGTTCAGGGTTCAGGGTTCAGGGTTTAAGAAAGTTCAGCTTTCCAAAAGAACAAAACCCAGGTTCTTTGATATGACAAGAACCTGGGTTTCTGATTTTGGAAATAACCACCTTTTGAGAATGGTATGGAGGATTATGTGCTTTCAAATCAACCTGTTATCTCTATCTGAGCCCTGACTCCTCAAGCATTAGCTGGGGCACACCATTTCTGATCCGAGCCAGGATTCGATTGAGTTTCGGGGTGCGGCTTCGGCATACAGGCGATGTGGCGTCGCATGGGTGACCTGCACCCGATAGATCCCAGGTTGTGAAGCAAGCTGACGCGAGACCATCATCACATGATTGCCACGTGTATGGCCCTGGACAAATTCTTCTTCCTGGAACGCATCGCCTTTGACCAGGACTTCGACTTCCCGGCCAATCCACTCACGATATCGCCGGAGGCTCCAGTCTTTTTGTTTATCCACCAGTCGCATGATTCGTTCAGATTTGACCCGCTGGGGCATATCCTCAAAATGGCGAGCTGCTGGAGTGCCCTCACGTTCAGAGTAGATAAACATATAGGCCAGGTCATAGCCCACTTCATCATAGAGCGAGAGAGTTTCCTGAAAATCTTCTTCGGTTTCGCCTGGAAACCCGACAATAATATCCGTCGAGATCACCATATCCGGCAACAACTTGCGCATCAGGGCAATGCGTTCAAGATAAAATTCTCGGGTGTATTCACGAGCCATTCGCCGCAAAATACGATTGGAGCCTGACTGAACCGGCAGATGGATAAACCGACAGACCGATGGTGTCTCAGCAATGGCATAAATCAAATCGTCGGAGAAATTCATTGGGTGACTGGTGATAAACCGGACCCGTGGAATTCCGACCTGTCCGACCCGACGTAGCAAATCCGCAAATGAGGGAAATCCGTCCAGTTGTCGGCGTTTCCCACCCAGGCCATTTTCCAACCCATAACTATTGACATTTTGCCCAAGCAGGGTGACTTCGAGGATGCCAGCATCGCGCAATGCTTCGACTTCGCGCAGGATATCATCCGCTGGTCGAGAAACCTCCGGGCCGCGTGTGGTCGGAACAATGCAATAGGTACATTTGTGATCACAGCCGCGCATGATGGTCACGTGGGCTGAAAGGGTATCCTGGGGCGGCGGCGGCATGTAGAAGTTTAATTCGGATTTGAATTCAAAATCCTGAACCTTGCCTTTCTCAATCGCCGGGACAATTTCGGTAATGGCTCCTGGTCCAAGCATAATATCCACGCCATATTCGGTGCCCATTCGCTGGCCTTCGGGGAGTTGTGCCAGGCATCCCATCAAGCCAACCGTCACCTTTCGGGACCGTTTTTCCCGGCGTAAGACCCCGAGCATCGAGCGAACTTTGTCGACCGGCTTACCACGTACGGCACAGGTATTGAGCAATACCAGGTCGGCATCTTTAATGTCATCTACAAAAGAGTATCCAATCCCGGCCAGTTGGGATTGAATCGCATGGGTGTCATATTCGTTCATTTGACACCCGTAGGTCAAAATACAGGCTCTCACAGCGTATAACTTCCTCTGGTTGATATAGAGTAAATAGTAAGGAGTATGGATAAGGAACGCACACTATAGCCGAAAACCTGATGAAGGCAAAGGTGTGAAAGCGCGGGAGTTAACCCTGAGTTTGAGGTGGTGACAAGATGACCGGGTAACAATGCGGCAAGGTAATCTGAATTCGAAAACCCGGAACCCGGAACCCGGAACCCGGAACCCGGAACCCGGAACCCGGAACCCACTTCCAGCCTGCTACCGGCGTTCCTTCACATAGGGGGTGCCCAACGCTTTTGGAGGCAGGGCTTTACCGACAAATCCAGCCAGAAAAATCATCGTGACCACATAGGGAATCATTTGAATGAATTGGGTTGGTACCACAACTCCCCCAAGTTTGATACCTTGCAGGCGAATCTGAATGGCGTCTGTAAACCCAAACAGCAGACAGGCAACCAGGACCCGCGTCGGCATCCAGTTCCCAAAAATCAAAGCGGCCAGTGCAATGTATCCGCGACCAGAGGTCATGTTGCGGGTATAGAGTGAGTTTTGGCCAATTGAAAGATAAATTCCGCCAATGGCAGCCAGAATTCCTGAAATAAGGACTCCCTGGTATCGCATCCAGTCCACATTAACCCCGGCGGTATCTGCGGCCTGAGGTGTTTCCCCAACTGCGCGCAGTCGCAGGCCAAAACTTGTGTAGAAAAGCACGTAGTAGGTAATCGGAACCGCCGCCAGCGCAATCACGATGGGGGTATAGGGCAGGGTGAGTTCCTTTGGCAAGGACGGTGTTGATCCGCTGGAAGCAAAAAGTGCCCCGGAAAGCAGGGCTGGGATACCAAGCATTAAAATATTGATTGCTGCACCGACCACAACCTGATCCGCCCGGCACTTAATGCAGCAAAATGCATGTAAACCTGCAACCGCCAGTCCCGCCAGGATCGCTGAGAGAAAGCCAATCCAGGGGTTTTGGGTTGTATAGGTCACGGCCGCCGCCGTAAAGGCACCAGCCAGCATAATGCCTTCCAGCGCCATGTTGATGACCCCGACACGTTCTGAAAAGAGACCACCCAGTGCGGCCAGGATCAACGGCGTTGAAAGCCGAAGCGTTGAAGCATACAGCGAGGGATCAAGCAGAAAATCCAGCAGATACTGCATCGGGTGAGGCTCCTTGAAAGAATTGGGGCTGAATTGGGAGAAATGGTTATGGGGAAGTGGGCTATTTTAAGGGGGGAACGCCCAAAAAGGTCAAGGAAAAAGCAGGAACCCTGGTGACGACTGGACGCTGAGGTACAAAAAAACTGGCACTCGAAAAAAAATGTTGACAAGTTTTAAAACAGGGGCTATCGTATGCGGCCTTCAGAGGGAAATTCAAAATATGCGGGAGTAACTCAGTGGTAGAGTGCAACCTTGCCAAGGTTGAAGTCGCGAGTTCAAATCTCGTCTCCCGCTC
>CAZXCE010000702.1:0-4452 GCA_964639175.1 uncultured Clostridia bacterium | reverse complement strand
GGGTTCCGGGTTCCGGGTTCCGGGTTCCGGGTTCCGGGTTCCGGGTTTTCGAAGGAATGGCAATTTCAACCTGGACTTGTTCAATGACAGGTTCCTTCTATTCAAATTCGAAATTGAAGTGCCAGTCAAAAATCAATGACTCGATAAGTTTTTCTGATTAAATTACTTAACTTTCGTTTTATCTGACTTGGAATTCCCAATTGTTTCACCAGCACAGTGAATGACCTCTGGTTTTCAGGTCCCGGAACCCGGAACCCGGAGACCGGAACCCGGAACCCGAACTATGCACGATTTGCTCATCATCGGTGGTGGTCCAGGTGGCATCAGTGCGGCCCTTTGGGCCAAACGGCTTGGATGCACCCCGCTTTTGCTCGAAGCCAATGCCCAACCTGGCGGCCAGCTTCTGAGAACCTATAACCGGCTGATTGATTGTCCTGGATTTTGGGGACTGACCGGAATCGAAATTGCAGGGCGACTCGAAGAACACCTCCAGAGTCTGGAAGTACCCTGGCGTGTCAACACCCCTGTGACCCAAATTGATGTCTCAACCCATACGATCTGGAGTGGCGAGGAACAATTTCACGCCAGAGCATTGATTCTGGCCCTGGGTGTGGTCAAACGTCGGTTGGGAATCCCTGGCGAACGTGAATTTGCTGGCCGTGGTGTCAGTACTTCTGCCACACGGGATGCGGCGCTATATGCGGGCAAACCCGTGGCCATCGTTGGTGGAGGGGATGGCGCTTTTGAAGAAGCTCTGATGCTGGCTGATGCCGGGTGTCAGGTGACATTGATTCATCGCTCAGACCAGTTTCGGGCTCGACCAATGTATCTGAGACCCGTTCTGACTGATCCTCGCATCCGTGTAAAACCTTTTACCCGATTGACCCGCATCGTGGGAGATGGCACCGTCACAGGTGTTGAACTGGAAGTCGTACGACCTGATGAGCCAGTGAAGGTTGAGCAACTCGCCGTGAGTGGTGTTTTTCTCACACTTGGTACTGAGCCGGCCACTCGTCTGGTGACCGGCCAGCTTGATCTTGATTCAGAAGGATTTATCGTCACTGACCGCTGGGGCGCCACTTCGGCGCCTGGGGTATGGGCGGTTGGTGATGCCTGCCATCCATTGCTCCCAAGTCTGTCAACGGCTTTTGGTCAGGGGGCAACTGCTGCCAAAGCAGCGTATAACTGGCTTTATCAGGCGACACCTTGCTAAATCGGTCCACACGGGGTTGAAACACGCGGGCTTGATTTCAGATTCAGATCATTGGGCTGAGCCTGGCTGAGTCGCTGACCAGTTCGACGGCCTCGGATCACACTCTGAAACCCCTGAACGGATGACAGGCTGAGAGAATGACAAGGTGACAGACTGATTGTTTCACCTCTCATCCCTTCCAAAAACCCCGAAGCCCTGAACCTGATGTGTTCCAATCGCCTGTGGTTTGATTTAGATGCTCTGTCGGGAAAGCCGTACCTTTCAGGTGACCAGATAAGAGGGGACATCACTGACGCGGGTGGTACTGATATCATCTGAGGGCAGAGTGTCGAGGACAACAATCAGGGAAATACAATTTTTTCAAAAATTTAGCCTTTTATTCATAGTGAGGATGCGGTTGTACCCTGATCTTGAGTCCAGGTTTCTTTTTATACCTGCCTCTACCCAACCACAATCAGTTGCGCCAGGAACGATTCCTTTATGGCTAAATCACATCAGGCTTATTTCCCTATTCTTTGCCGAAGTGGTGACCTCTGTTGGTGACTATAAGTAGCTTCAAAAGAGGTGATCTTCGATGGATTGCACGGCAATTTAGTTATCAACTATACTCACCTCTCTTAATAACAGTTCTCAAGTCAATAAACCCGGCCCTCAAAAACCGAGCTTGAGTCAGGTCCCCACGAGGCCACCCCAACGGATGGCCCACCGTGTTTGGGTTGGCTCAAACTCGGCTTGACCAAACCCATGGGCAAATCACAGGAAATGATAGGAAAGAATTGATCAATACCAACGGGTATCGCCTCAGTTTGCGGTTCTCTGGTGACGAGCAACCCAGGAACAGGGAAGTTCCCGGCAGGCGTCACAGCAAATCTTCCCAGTCAAGTCGAAAGGAGGATGGATTCGACCGATGGTCGCAGTCGGGGCGATATGTGCTCCGCTCCGCAAGGAGATGGCTGAGGTATTTCTCCGTCAAGAATGTGACGAGTGGAGTGCGTTCGCTCCGTCCACGTTCATTTCAACTTCTCACACAGAAGGAGCCGCGCTTCCTCCTGGCCCTCAAGCGTCAGAGTTCTGCACCGAAGATAGGGTGAGCCAACGTACACATTCCTTGTATTTTCATGGCTTCAAAAGCCTATCTATCATTTATTCACTCAAGAACTGCTATAGTTTGTCGAATCATCCAACATGTTCCGAAAGCAAAGTACCGGGTATGGACTATGAAATTTGAGCAGGTTTTATTTCTCGTAACCAGGTTTAGTTTTGGTCTTTTTTGGCTATTGACGTCTGTTTACTGCCTTTTAGCCTATATTCCATTCTCCCATTATTGGGTAATTAATTGCCCGCTGGTTTGGTGGTTACCAGCTTTTGTCAGGTTTCATACTTTTCTTTATTGGCTGACACTGAGTGGGGTGATCCTCACTCTCCTTCCAGAACTGGTTTTGCCTCACACCAGAAAACTGGCTCGCTCCTGGATTGGAGTTCAGGGGATTGTCGGTATCCTGCTGGTGTTTCACCCTCTTTTGGCGGGTCTTCCAAATGATGAGCAAAGCTATGTCCGGGGTCTTCTAGCGTTAATCCCTTTGCTGTGGGTTGGCGCCATTGATATGATCGCATATTTCAAACGGGTTCCGTGGGGTGAGCCCCTCCCTCGACTCAATATTGGTTCCATCCTTTCAGCCGCCCTGGTCATCTGGATTATTTACCTGGTGCTTGTTCCATTTCGAAATAGAGAGACCTCGTATTCGTCCTTTTCCAGTTCAGATTGGCTCTGTTTTATGGGATGGTCTTTGGCTGGTCACGTCTTAATTTTTTGTGCTCTGTACGTGGTATATGCGCTTGTTCATTGGTTGTCGGCCCGCTTAGCTATCTCCGTTCAGGTTGAGTTTGGTTTGCTCAATCTATTGGCTTGGGGGATTGGTGGATGGATTATCAAGAGGTTTGTCCTGACATCGCTGTCATTTGATCCGCTTTTGTCGAGCATATATGCCTTTACCTTTTCAGGGATCCTGGTGTTCTTTGTATCTGGGATTGGACTTCGGATTCTGGCTTCCCAGGTTACAGAAGTCCAAAGTGGTTTGGAGGCAGTATTGGTTCTGTTGAAGCCTTCACCCTCAATGTCCTGGCCTATCCGCAGTATCTGGTTGGTTGGTATTCTCATCCTGGCATATCTTTTGCCAACCCAGGCTGAACAATCGGATTGGGATTTTATTCTGCAAAAGCTCTCGGTGTTCTTTATTTGGCTTCTGATTCTGGCTTTTTTTACAAACCCGCCGCTGTGGCGAACCTGGTATCGCCGACCAAGGCTTGAGTTAGCACTGTGTCTGGTGATTGGCCTGGGATTGTACCAGGGCTTAAATTACTATCGTTTACAAACACCGGATATTGATATTCAGCTCAATCAGTATGAAACTATTGATCTTTCATTTAAAGTAATCAAACCATTGATATTTCCTGAACGCCGGATCTCTGGACTCATCAATGAAGACACGTTTTTTGAGATTTTGCAGCGAAGTGCCAACATTCCTGGATCAACCTATATTCGTCCAGTTGAAGTCAATCTCAGCGATAACCTGAAGTTTACTCCAGGTGACAAGCCTCATATTTTTCTTTTTGTAGTTGATAGCCTCCGCCAGGATTATCTCTCACCCTATAATCCGAATGTTTTGTTTACTCCCGAAATCGAAGCTTTTAGCCATGAAAGTGTCGTTTTCAAAAACTCCTTTACCACCTACACGGGAACTGTCCTGGCCGAACCCGCCATTTGGACTGGCGGAATGATTCCGCATAAACAATACGTTATCCCATTTTATCCATTGAATTCACTTCAAAAATTGCTGGATGTCGAGCAGTACGACCAGTTTATCAACGTTGACCCAGTCCTCCAAATCATTCTTCGGCCATCACCCCTGATAAACCGATTGGATGTAAACAAAAGTTGGATTCACTATGACTTTTGCTCGTCGCTCAAAGAACTTCAGCAAAAGATTGAATCACGTCCTGACTCGACTAAACCAATTTTTTCTTATATTCAGCCCCAAAACATCCATGCCGTTTCGATTTTTGCAGCCATTCGAGACCAGAGGTTTCCGGCCCCCCCTGCCGACGCGGTTCCAGGCTTCAATCCAGCCCGTGCACTTCAGTTAAAGTATATAGATCAGTGTTTTGGAGATTTTATTCGGTTTTTGAAAGCTCGTGGATTGTATGACGACAGTGTGGTGATTATTACTTCGGATCATGGG
>CAZXCE010000701.1:0-4454 GCA_964639175.1 uncultured Clostridia bacterium | reverse complement strand
TCTTCAACCCTGGGTTTTCATCCCGAAAATCCTTGACGCTCGCGCCTGCCTTGAAGACTATGTGGATGGGTTTCATCATCGTGAAATCCATCCACATTCAGACTTTACAGGTTCATTGGCATGTCCACTCAGGAAATCACGGCGGTTATTGTTGACGACGAACGCATGGCCAGGAAGATGCTGCGCACCTTGCTGGCCGAATATCCCTACGTTCAGATTGTTGGCGAAGCGTCACATATCGCCCAGGCCATCGAAGTCATTCGTGAAACCAACCCCGAAGTCGTTTTTCTCGACATTCAAATGCCGGGCGCTTCGGGGTTTGAGTTGTTGAATCAGATTGAGGTCACGTTCAAAGTGATTTTTGTGACCGCCTTCGACAATTTTGCGCTCAGAGCCTTTGAAGTCAACGCCTTACACTATTTGCTCAAACCGGTTGACCCAGACGCTTTAGCCCAGGCCATCCACCGACTGACACCTCAAACGGTTACGGAAAGTGTTGCCCCAGAGTCAGTGGAAACCCGGCTCCAGGCCGATGATCCGATTTTGCTGACGTCCGGCGAACGTCAGCACCTGGTGAAAATCAGTGCGATTAAGGCAATCCACGCCGAACGCGAATATTCCAATGTCGTCACTCGCGACGGTCAGCGATTTTTGATGCGCAAGTCAATGTCAGATTGGGAAGCCAAGTTGAGCGACGTGGGATTTGTGCGGATTCATCGCTCGGTGATTATCAACCCGGATTTTATTGACCGACTTGAAAAAGACGAAGCCGGGAATTATCAGGCATTTCTGGTCAACGAACCGGAAGCCCTCCCGATCAGCCGCCGGTCGCTGGCTCAATTGCGCTCAAGGCTAAAGTGACCTCAAGAAGCTATCAATGCGAATGAAGAGTTGAAAATGGCGTAGGCCCGCTCTTTACAAGCAGACTGTTCACTGCTGCTCCGGCTAGATATACTGCTATACTGCTTGCCAGTCTTGATCATTGGGAAATCTGATTGTTTTCATAGCTTTCTCTGTTTCCTGATCGGATCTTCTTGTGTCAGCTTACTTTCTGAATCTAAAAGACATTCAATCAATCAGAATGATGTGTTTGAACAGAATGGTTATGTTCTTTATGAATTTAGCTCACCTTTTCTTCTCCTGGTTGAGAATCACTCAAACCGGTAATCCCAAAACCCACAAACTGACCTGCCTCTGGCTGGTCTTGTGGTTTGTGTTTTCGCCGTTAGGGTCATTGCCGATTTGGGCAACCCAGGTGCAGTCGGCACAGGAACCTATTGCACCTGTGGAACCTCCAGTCGTGCTTGAAGTTGGCAAACCGATTGAAAAAACACTGAGCCAGGGTGAAAAGCACCTGTATGCCGTCAATCTCCAGGCGGGTGAGTATGTTCGAGTCGATCTAACGACAAAAGGAATTAATGTCGCGGTTTTGGTTGAGGCATCCAATGGGACCAAGGTGGCTGAAGTCAACTTGTTTAGCAAAATGGATGGCAAGGAAGAAGTTGAATTTGTTGCTGAAAAGGCAGACCAGTTCCAGGTTCTTATCTTTCCACCCGATAAGGGAATCATCCCAGGGAAATATACAATCCAGATGCTAGAAACACATCCTGCCACTGAGATACATCGGGATCGAGTGGCAGGACGTCGGCTTCTTGAAGAAGGGGTGAGTCTTGAAAAAAGATTGAGTAAAGAGGGATGGGAAGCGGCACTCAATAAATATGATTCAACTCTTCCGCTATGGCGTAAAGTGAAAGATCAGGACCTGGAAGTACAAACTCTTCAGTTGATGGCACTGACGTGCCAAAAGTTAGGACGGTGGCGTGATTCCATAAAGTATTTTGAACAAGTTGTTCCGTTAATGGAAGCCGCTGGTGAGAGAAATAATTTAGCAATTATTTACAGTCAAATTGCTAGTTGTTATGACCAAATTGCCGAATATCAAAAAGCATTCGACTTTTATAATAAAGCACTGCCTGTCCTCCAAGCTGAGGGAGATAAACTCAATAGTGCAGCAGTTATTCGGGCAATTGGGTCAGTTTATTCACGTCTTGGAAACAATCATCAAGCGTTAGAATATTATTTGCATGCGTTACAGATTTTTACTCAGTTAGGAAATAAACGTTACCAAGCCATGTCGCTTAATTCCATTGGTATCACATATCAAACTATGGGTGAGATCCAAAAAGCTATTGAATATTTTCAACAATCAATTCCCTTACGCCGCGAGGTTGAAGATAAAGTTGGCGAGGCTGTTACACTTGGCAATATTGGAAACCTTTACTTACAAATCGGTGAATTGAACCAAGCAATTGATTTTTTGAACAAAGCATTAGAACTTCAGAAAATCACTGGTGACAAACAAGGTGAGATTACAACACTGGCAAACCTTGGTAGTTTTTTCATTAATTTAGGGGAAATCCAAAAAGCTTTAGAATATTACCAACAGGCTTTGGAAATTGCTCAGGAAAGAGAAGATATCGTATCAATCATTGTTTCGCTTATTGGGATCGGATTGATTTATCGAGATCAAGCAAAATACCAAAAAGCTTTAACAACATATACTGAGGCATTATCATTAGCCAGAAAAACTGGCAGTATCAAATATGAGCCTTCAATACTATCAAATTTAGGGGAACTCTATTTCACAGTAGGAGAGTTTCAACGTTCCATAAAAACGGCTGAGGACGCGTTAGAACTTGCACGAAAACTGAAAGATCGCCCGCTGGAAGGGAAAATTTTGCATAACATCGGCACTCAGTTCAACAAGCAACGATTACATCCTAAAGCTTTGGAGTATCTTACAAAAGCTCTGGAAATTCATAGGGCAACGGGAAATAAATTATGGACTGCTACGACTTTAAATCAAATGAGTTCGTGCCTGTTTGCAATGGGGGAAACCCAAAAGGGAATTGAAACTGGGAAAGAAGCACTGAAAATTCGCCGAGAGCTTAAAGACCGCTCTGGTGAAACCCGCACATTACTTCAGTTAGGACATTTTTATCGCACAAATCAAGACTACTCGACCGCAGCAGATTATTATCAACAATCCCTTGCTCTCTCCCAAGAATTAAAAGATAAGTTCGTTGAGTCACGGGTCTGGCTTGGGATGGCACAACTGAGCAAAGCACAAGGAAACCTGGAGGAAGCCCAAAACAACATTGAACAGGCACTCAAAATCAGTGAAGCCCTTCGGTCAAATGTGACCAACCAGACGCTTCGGACCTCGTTTTTTGGGACGATTCGGGAACTCTATGACGAATACATCGAGATTCTGATGCGCCGGCATGCGCTCCAGCCAGAGGCAGGTTTTGACCGCCAGGCCCTGAATGTCAGTGAAAATGCCCGTGCCAGAAGCCTGATTGAATTATTGACCGAGACACGCGTGGATATCCGACAGGGCGTAGATCCCAACCTCCTGACCGAAGAGCGATTGCTGGTTGATAAAATCGCCGCTGGAAATAACCGGCTGACCCAACTGCTTTTGAAACCACAGGCTCCGGAACTGAAGACCCGTTTGGAACAGGAACTTGATCAATTAACTACCCAGTACCGCGACATCCAGGCCAAAATCCGGCAGGAAAGCCCGCAGTATGCAGCGATTAGCCAGCCACAACCACTGACCGCTGAGGAGATCCAATCCAGGGTGCTGGATGAGAACTCGGTGCTGCTCGAATTTGCCCTTGGAACCGACCAGAGCTATGTCTGGGCAGTGTCGAAAACTGGGGTCGCGAGTGCAAAGCTTCCGAAACAATCCGAAATCGAACCGCTGGTCCGCAAACTCTATGACCTGGTGCAGCAAAACCGCCAGACCGGGGTTGGACGCAATCTGACAGGAGTGAAAACTGATCACCAATGGAAAAGTGAATACCAGGAAATTGCCGCCGAACTCAGCCGAATGTTGCTTGAACCAGTCGCAGGTCACCTCAAAGGCAAACGGTTATTGATTGTTCCGGATGGAGCACTCCATTATTTGCCGTTTGCGGTGTTGCCCGAACCCGGCACTGTGCCTGGGAAAGACAGCCCCGAACCATTGCTGGTCAACCACGAAATTGTCACCCTGCCCTCAGCGGCAACCCTCGTTGCGCTCAGAGAAGATTCAACCCGTCGAAAACCTGCTTCCAGGGAACTGATTGTGCTGGCCGATCCGGTGTTTTCTCTCAAAGATCCACGGGTCAGTCAACCGAAAACCCAACCCGGTCCGACGGCTGAATCAACCGAACCAGTGACCTCCGAAGGTGACCGCATCCGCAACCGGATGCTGACCATCAAGTTGCCTTCCGCCAGTTCCTCAAGCCCGGTCGGAGAGACCACGATTGACATTCCCCGGTTGCAATACACCCGCGACGAAGCCAATCAAATTGCCAAACTGATTCCATCTGCAAGCCAAAAGTTGAAAGCCCTGGATTTTGCCGCCACTCGCGAGCGAGTGGAAAGCCCGGAGTTGAATCAGTACC
>CAZXCE010000700.1:0-4464 GCA_964639175.1 uncultured Clostridia bacterium | reverse complement strand
AATGAACTTAGTGAACTACTGACTACTGACTACTGGCTACTGGCTACAAACTGGTATTCGGTACTGAAGAAAGATTGGGCCAGCCTCGCTATTCTGGCTTGATTCCGATAGTCTCCCCACCTCGTCAAATCAATTCGTCCCTGTTGTGTTTAGCTCGAACGGGCATACCCCGATATTCCTTCTAAAGTTCGTGTAACCATTCCACCGACAATGATTCTTGGTCAATGATTTGCGCGCTTCAAGTGTGCGCCTTTGCAAAAGGAGTCAATCATGGTTACGCATCGTGCTCTGTGCCTCAGGCTGGCACTGGTCGTGGTAGTGTCTGTCGCAATTTCTCTGCAATTCCCATCCCAGGCATCACGGGCAAGTCTTTCGAGTTCAGGAGACGGCAACCCGCCGCTGGGATTCAATCGGAATTCGATTCAACTTCCATTCGAGCACCCTTCATCTGCCGGCGGGGAAATGCCAGCGCTGGATGGGGAAAAAGCTATCAACTATTTGAAGCAGGAAGGATCCTATGACTCGTTGGCGGAAGCGATGACCGCCGCCCGCTACAGCGTGAATTGGGTGAGCAATCCACGAATGACGAAGTTGGGTGGCGGAGCCTATGAAGCGGACAATCCGGCCCAGGGATTTACGAGCTACTTCAGGCCGGAGGGGGTGGCCTTGATGTCAGGGCTGGAAGCCAAATTGCCCTGGATGCTGGAGATGAAGCTACGGGGAATCGGCTACGGCGATCAACTGGCGGAAATGTCGGCGGGTACTCCAACCGTGACCAACAATCGGATTGAGCTGGCTCGAACTTCATCCCTCATCCCTCATTCTTCATCCCTTTCTGAGTGGTATGTGAATGGTCCCGATGGCTTGGAACAGGGGATGACAATTCCATCCGTTCCAGGCGAGCGAACTGGTGACAGCCTGCGGGTGGCATTCGAGTTGGGTGGAACGCTCGAAGCGCAATCAGCCCAGGGTGGGCAGGCGATCCATTTTTATGACCGCAGCGGCGAATTTGTGCTGAGTTACGCCAAGCTGGTGGTGACGGACGCCGAGGGGCAGCAACTGGCGGCGCAGATGGGATTGGAAGGGGGAGAGGTGGTCCTGGAAATTGATGATTCCGAGGCGGTGTATCCGGTGACGATTGATCCGACGTTTGGACAGCAATCCAAATTCACCGCATCAGATGGGGCGGCAGGCGACCAGTTTGGGGGTTCGGTGGCAATGAGCGGGGAGACGGCGGTGGTCGGAGCCCCGCGTGACGACATCGGCGGCAACGCGGACCAGGGGGCGGCCTATGTGTTTGTCAGGAATGGGACGACCTGGAGTCAACAGGCCAAACTGATGGCGGTGGCCCCTGCCGCCGGGGCGGCAAATGACCGGTTTGGATCTTCGGTGGCCATCAACGGGGAGACGGTGGTGGTCGGAGCCTCGACTGACACCGTCGGCGGCAACGTTAACCAGGGGGCGGCCTATGTGTTTGTGAGGAGCGGGACGACCTGGAGTCAGCAGCAGCAGTTGACGGCCTTGGATGGGGCACAAATTGACTTTTTTGGGGCTTCGGTGGCGGTGAGTGGGGAGACGGCGGTGGTCGGGGCAAACTTTGATGACATCAGCGGCAACAGCAACCAGGGATCGGTGTATGTGTTTGTGCGCAGCGGGACGACCTGGAGTCAGCAGCAGAAGTTGACGGCCTCGGATGGGGCAGCGACTGAATTTTTTGGGGCTTCGGTGGCGGTGAGTGGGGAGACGGCAGTGGTCGGAGCATTCTTTGACGCCCCCGGCACCGTCGACAAGGGATCGGCCTATGTGTTTGCGAGGAGTGGGACGACCTGGAGTCAGCAGCGGAAGTTGACGCCGGCGGTAGGTGAACCGTTTGGGATTTCGGTGGCGGTGAGCGGGGAGACGGCGGTGCTCGGAGCATTCAGGGACGACATCGGCGGCATCGCGGACCAGGGGTCAGTCTCGGTGTTTGTTTTGGAATGTTGCCCGACGATGACCGCTACGGTGAGTGGTGGCGGCCCCATTTGCGCCGGAAATTCTTCCACCGTGACGGTCACCGTTTCGGGTGGAACCGCGCCGTACACCGTCACTTTGGACAACGGAGGAGGAACGATGACCGGCACCGGACCGGTATTCAATTTTTCAGTCAGTCCCGCCTCAACCACAACCTATGCACTCCAATCCGGGAGCGGTACCGGCGCTTGCCCCATCACCGGCAGCGGGAGCGCCACCGTTACCGTCAACCAGCCGCCAACCACGGCCAATGCCGGGTTGGACCAAACCCTTTGTCTTTCTACTCCCGCCGCACTGGCGGCCAATACCCCAGGCGTTGGAACGGGAAGCTGGTCGGTGGTGAGCGGGCCCAATACCAACAGTTCGCAATTCAGCAGTACCAGTGCTTCAAATGCGACCTTTATCCCGGCGGGAAGTGCCGGAACCTACACTTTGCAATGGAGGACTTCCAATCTGCCCTGTCCGGCTTCAACCGATACGGTGGGAATTACCTTCACTCCTGCCGCCACGATCAATGCCGGACCGAACCAAACCCTGTGCAGCAACACGTCACCTGTCGTGACGCTGGCAGCGGTTTTGGGTGGAAGCGCCACCAGTGGGACCTGGACTGGGGGAAGTGGGGTATTTACTCCCAACTCCACCGTACCCAACGCCACCTACGCACCGACCCCTGGAGAAGTCACGGCGGGCAGCGTGACCCTGACATTCACCACGAACCCGGCAGGAATCTGTCCGGGAAATTCCGACTCAGTGACGATTTCATTTATGTTTTGTCCCGCCATCGCCTTGATGGTGGCGGACACGACCAACAACCGGATTCAGGGATTTGACGGGAACAGTTGGTTGGTCATTGGAGTCGGAATCGTCGGTTCGGGACCGGGACAGTTCCGCCAACCCGAAGCCGTCACGTTCAGTTCCGACGGTCAGCGGATTTATGTGGCTGACACCGGCAACAATCGGGTTCATTTCTCAACCGATGCCGGTGCGAATTGGGTTGATTTGGCGACCAACGGCACCAGTCCCAATCAGGTCAGAGCCCCGCAGGGGGTGGCACTCGATACTGACGGCAATCTCTATGTTTCGGATACCGGCAACGGACGGGTGTTGCGCTTCAACGGAGGTATCCCAGGAAGCGGTATTGTGATTGCCACCAATGGCACCGCCAGCGGACAGGTCGGAAGCCCGCGCGGGTTGGCCATTGACGCTACATTCAGGCTATTTATAGCGGATGAAACCAACAGCCGAGTCCTGCGCATTAATAATGCCCATACAACGGTGAGCGGAACCAGCGGAAGCATTATTGCTTCAACCGGGGTGGGAATGAATCAGGTCCGAAATCCACAAGGCATCACCATTGACGGTAGTGGAACGCTCTTTGTGGCCGATACCGGAAATTCACGCATCCTGCGGTGGGTCAATGCCAATCCAAATGCTGCAACCACAATGGCGTTGACCGGATCCGGGTTAGGTCAGGTCAACCGACCGGAAGGCGTGACGGTCACCCAGTTTGCCGCCGGGCCATTTTCGGGAGGTTTATTCCTGGTCGTTGGAGATACCTTAAACAATCGCATCCAGGGAAGATTTATCCCAACTGGACAATGGAATCTGGTCGGAGCACCCAACGGCATCGGCGCAGGAGTCGGACAATTCCGTGCCCCAAGCAAGATCAGATAATGTGGAGTGCTCCGGCTTGACGGAGCTTTCAGAAGATGACGTTTTGACTCTCTGACAAGGTGACAGTGTGACACTGAATTGCCAAAGGTTCATTTTGTCACCTTGTCACCTTGTCATTTCTTCAATTCCACCTGATGAGCCAGGGCAAATTGCAGCACGGCGTGATTGCCTTTGAGGTTGAGTTTGGTGGCGATGTTGGCCCGGTGATGTTCGACGGTGCGGACACTGACAAAGAGAAGTTCAGCAATCTGGCGACTGGTTTTGTACTCCGCAATGAGTTGCAACACCCGACGCTCGGTTTGGGTGAGCGCTTCGATTCCGACTTCTGAAACTGGTGCCGGTTTGGGTTGACGAAGACGATTGATCAGAAATCCAGACATGGCCGGGCTGAGGTAGGTTTGACCGGCTGCGACGGCTCGAATGCAATCGTTGATCTCGGCAATCGCACTGTCTTTGAGCACATAGCCCGGTACGTTGAGATCGAGCGCGGCATTCAAAAACCGCTCTTCTTTGTACATGGTCAGGAAAATCAATCGCACCGGGAGTTGTTCGGTTTGCACCAGTTGAGCAACTTCAAACCCGTCTTTCCCTGGCATTTCAACATCCAGAATACCCACATCTGGTTGCAATGAGCGAAGTTGTGCCAGTGCCGTTTCGCCATCGCCAACCTCAGAGATAACTTGAAAGGTGGACTCGGCCTGGATAATGGTCAGAAGCCCTCGTCTGAAAATAGGGTGATCATCAGCGATCAGAATGCGAATAGGGTGAGGCATATGGATT
>CAZXCE010000699.1:0-4465 GCA_964639175.1 uncultured Clostridia bacterium | reverse complement strand
AGTCTGAGGGCGGCACAAGGATCAGCATAGTTGGCGGTTCCGATTTGCACGGCAGTCGCGCCAGCCAGAATAAATTCAATCGCATCCATGGCAGAGACAATCCCGCCAATGCCAATCCGAGGGATGCGCAGGACCTTTGACACTTCATAAACCATGCGCACGGCAATTGGTTTGATAGCTGGTCCAGAAAGGCCACCCGTGGCAAATGCCAGCCGTGGACGGTGGGTGTAGATATCAATTGACATTCCGACAATGGTGTTGATCAGTGAAACGGCGTCGGCACCGGCATCTTCAACCGCTCGTGCGACACCGATCAAATCACCAGCATTGGGGGAAAGTTTGACAATGACTGGACGTGTGGCAGCTTTTTTGACCGCTGACGTGACCTCAGCCGCCAAAACTGGATCGTTGCCAAACTGAGTGCCTCCCTGTTTGACGTTGGGGCAGGAAATGTTGAGTTCATACGCCGCCACGCCTTCAGCATCGTTGAGCATCTGGACCACTTCGAGATAATCATCAATCGAATATCCAAACACATTGGCAATCACCTGAGTTTCATAGGCTCGAAGCTGAGGGAGTTTCTCTTCGATAAATACTTTTACACCAACATTTTGCAGACCAATTGCATTGAGCATGCCAGCGCTGGTCTCAGCAATCCGTGGCGGTGGATTCCCTTTGAGCGGTTTTGGGGAAAGTCCCTTGGTGCAAAAGCCGCCTAATCGCGACAAATCAAAAAATGGAAGAAATTCCAGCCCATAGCCAAAGGTTCCGCTGGCGGGCAGCACCGGATTTTTAAAGCGAATCCCCGCAATTTCGACCTCAAGTGGATTGCCAGACACACTGGAAGGAGCAATAGGCGCAGACGACATAAAATGATACCCTCGGTTTTTTCGGGTTTGATGAGGAAAAGAACCCTTTGATCCGTACCGGATGGATTGAAACTGGCCAGTGTACTGATTGACCTTCCACTTGGGAAGTCATTTATCAACGTTCTGGCACGCAAATGGATAAACAACAATCGTAAAGCGTTGATTTTCTGAATTTTATGAATGGACGTTCGTCTGCTTCGGCTACTACAGTTCCAGAGTCGGTTGCTCCCGCCCTCGCTGCTGAATCCCAACCAACTGCCTCGTTCCCAGCCCCCGCCATAACCAATCTGCCACCAGCCATTCGGGCTCTGGCGTATCGTGACTTTCGCAATATCTGGCTTGGCGCCATGACGTCCAGCACTGGCTCCTGGATGCAAACCGTGGCGCAAAGCTGGCTGGTTTTTACCATGACAGGCAGTGCCTTCTGGCTTGGGCTGGACGGATTTCTGGCTATGGCACCGTCAATGATGTTTTCACTCATTGGCGGTGTGGTGGCTGACCGGGTTGACCGCCGCAAACTGCTCCTGTTTTCTCAATATTCACAAATGACCTATGCTTTTATCCTGGCAACCCTGGTTTTTACCGGAAATGTTCAGGTCTGGCATATTCTGGTGCTCTCATTTCTGACCGGGACGTCACAGTCCTTTGGCGGTCCGGCGTATATGTCGCTGCTTCCAACGCTGGTCGCCAAGCAAGACATCCCCAACGCGGTGGCGTTTAATGCCATTCAGTTCAATATGGCCCGCGTCATTGGCCCGGCGCTGGCGGGGCTTGCACTGTACAAATTTGGAAGCGCCATGTGTTTTCTCTTGAACGGGATTTCATTTCTGGCGGTGATTTTTTCGATTTACACCATCAAACCCAGAACGGTTGGTTCACAGGACGCCAAAGGTTCAATGCTGGATGGACTCCGCCAGGGACTTTCATTTGTTGCCAATACAAAGGTCATCTGGCAACTGTGTGTGCTTGCTTTTTCAGTTGCCTTCCTGGCAATTGGCATGAGCACGCTGCTACCGGTGTTTACCCGCACCATTTTTCACGGAGACGAAGCAGTCTACTCGCACCTGATGTCTTGTGTGGGACTTGGCGCCGTGGCCGGAGCCTTTGTGGTGGCATTGCTCAGTCAACTTCCCCATCGTGGCAAACGCATGCTGCTCGGGCAGGTTTTTTGCGGACTCTTCATCGTACTGTTTGCCCAGGTTCAAACTCTTTCATTCAGCTACGCCATTCTCTTTTTGGGTTCGATGTCAATGGTCACCGTGTTTGCCGTGATGTCAGCCCTGGTCCAAAATGCACTTCCAGATGAAGTCCGTGGACGCGCAATCAGCGTCTATATGTTGCACTTCCAGGCGGGAATGTCACTTGGCGGACTCACTGCCGGAGGACTTGCACAACTGCTGACTCCGGTCCTGACCCTGACCATCAATGGTGCGCTGCTCTCAGTGGTTGGAATAGTACTCCTGTTGACACGCTCGAAGGTCAGTGAACTGTAAGAATCGGGTTCCGGGTTCCGGGTCTTCGAATTTTGGTCCTTTTTACTCAATTCAACCACCGCTACGCGGCGAAAACCAGAATACAATACCAGGATGATACGGTGAGAGGGTGATTTCTTTCATCCCTCATCCCTTCGAAGAACCCTGAACCCTCAACCCTCAACCCTGAATCCTCAACCCTGAACCCTGAACCCTGAACCCTCATCATGTCTTTCGACCGCTATTCACGACACATTTTGTTTTCAGGTATTGGCAAAGCTGGCCAGCAACGATTGCTCGACAGTCGGGTGGCAATTTTGGGCTGCGGAGCGCTTGGCTGTATGCAGGTGGAATCGCTGGCCAGAGCCGGCGTTGGTTTTTTGCGCATCATTGACCGGGATTTTATTGAATTTTCCAACCTTCAGCGACAGGTGTTATTTGACGAAGCCGATGCTGAACAACAACTTCCAAAAGCCATCGCTGCCAAAAATCATATTCATCGGATTAACTCAGAGATTCAGGTTGAAGCCGTGGTCACCGATGCACGCGCCGCCAATATCGAAGAACTCATCACCGATGTGGACCTGGTCATTGATGGGACTGACAACTTTGAAACCCGGTTTTTGCTCAATGACGCCTGTGTCAAACAGGGTCGGCCCTGGATTTATGGGGCAGCCGTCGGGGCCTATGGGTTAACGATGACCATTCGACCCGGCCAAACTCCCTGTTTACGCTGTGTTTTGGGAGAAAATCCGCCGCCGGGGTCGTCTCCGACCTGTGACACGGCTGGAATTATTTTGCCGGCGATTGCGATGATTGCTTCAGCCCAAATCACAGAAGCACTCAAGCTACTCACCGGACAGGTCGAGAAATTGCGTGGTACGCTCTGGCAAATTGACCTGTGGGAAAACACGGTTCGGTCAACCAAACTGGATGGAGTGCGAGAGGCAGGCCAGTGCCTGTGCTGTGTTCAAGGCACGTATGAATATCTTGATGCCGCCACCAGCCAGCTTACCGCCATGTTGTGCGGACGCGGGGCAATCCAGATCACGCCAGCCACCCAAACCAGAGTAAAACTGGATTTGAAGGAACTGGCAACCCGGCTTCAGCCCGTCGGAGAGGTCAAAGCCAATCCTTTTTTGGTGAAATGCCGCATCGGAGAACATGAGTTGACGATTTTTTCTGACGCTCGTGCCATTATTAAAGGAACCGATGATCTCTTGACCGCACGCAGCCTTTACGCCAAATATGTCGGGGTGTGAAATACCTCGCTGAATCAATACCTGCTGTCTCAGCCATTGGTTTTGATTGGCGGAGATACACGCTATCATTCACACACGCATCCAGCCTGAAAACTATCTGACTCTCAACCGCAGACCTCGTCCTCGCTCAATCAAAAAAACCGCCTGAAGGCGGAACTCTCAACTCCTTTTCCGAGGAAGCTTCCAATGATCAATAAACAAAGTCGTCTGGCAATCAGCATGATGGGCGAACGCCCTGAAAAATATGATTGGGTCACTGGTGAAATCCTGGTCGAACGGTATGGGCAATCCCATCCGCATTTTCTCTTAAAACAAAATGACCGGGTGCTGGCCAAAATTGACTGGCCGTTTGCCCGCCGGGGTAACTACACCTCGACCGATGGTTCGGTAGATCTGGATTTAGTCGTGTCACAGATGGGCCGAACACTGGTTGCCAAGGACCTGATGAGCCACATGTCAACGTTGCATGTCAAACGGACAATGAACCGGAAACACTCTAAGTTAATGATTTGTCTGTCAGATAGCGACTGTTTTTTGATTAAACCCCAGATTGATCGCACCAAACCCTGGCGCTTTTCGCTGCACATCACCAAACAATTTTATTCATCAGAACTCTTTGATATCGAGATCCTGACCAGCCAGGAAAAAGCCCGTCGCCGTCGCCGACACGACGCCCGCGTGGTGGCAAAAATCTTTATCAACCCGATCATGCGGTGGGAAGGCCGCCACTTTCACCATTTGATGGCGCTGGTGGTTGGACGCATTATTTTTATTGGCAAACACGATAAATTTCACTTTGACTCGATCCATAACCAGTACTTTTCAGTCGAGGGCGCCAATGTCGTTTCACAAAAACGGCGGA
>CAZXCE010000698.1:0-4465 GCA_964639175.1 uncultured Clostridia bacterium | reverse complement strand
AAACGCCGTTTGGAGCGTCTCAACCAGCGGGAATAAAAACCTCGTTGTAGTATTAAGCACGAAGAGCTAAGCACTCAATTTTTCATTCCCAATTCTCAATTCCCAATTCTTCATTCTTCATTCTCAATTCTTCATTCTTCATTCTCAATTCTTCATTCCTTGGATCTGCTTTCATGACCAGATTTCTTTTGTATTGCCTGGCTGTATTCGGGTTGCTGGTGGGGATAGCCCAACCAGTTACTGCCACTGAATTTGGTGACATCAGCGTGACGGCGACCACGCCCGAAGGAAAACTGTCCCACGGGTATGCTGAGTTTCGAGTAACGGTGTCGAACCGATCTGGGACTCCGCACATCGTCACCCTCTCGCTGCCTCAACGCACAGTTGGATCTGGAAATACCCAGCTTCGGTCTGTCAATCGAACCGTCCGGGTTGAACCAATGGGAACGGCCAAAGTGGAGCTGTTCCAGCCCAACCTCTATGTCGGGAGCGGCGCGCTGGGGGTCACAATTGATGGCGAAGAACAGCTCACGACCGTCTCGGTATACCCGCTCAATCCAGATTATTCATACAGCTACACCTATGGCTCAGGAAGAGCCACCCCGCAAGTTCTGGTCAGTCAGGCAGTTCGCGACAATTTTCAAAAGGCAGCCAACGCCGTGCTGGTCACACCAGATGGAAAGCCAGCCACTGATTTTGTGTCAGATGGCCTGTCACCAAATCAATGGAGCCACTATTGGATTAGCTATTCCAGGTTTCACGGTATCGTGATGGATTCATCTGAATTCCAGGGGTTGCCGATTGAGGTCAAAACGAGTCTTCAGCGGTTTGTCGAATGCGGTGGAAATCTGTTGTTGCTTGGGACGCCAGTTTCTCCGCTGGGACTGATTCTGGGTCAAACCGAGCAAAACGGACTGATTACCCACTATGTCGGGTTTGGTCAGTGGCAAACGCTCAACAACCTGACGTTGGATCAGATCACGCCCCTCCAGTGGGAAAAAATCCAGGATGGATGGCTTTTGTCCCATGGCCCGTTTCAGGATCCCAAATCAGTAAGTCAGGCGAACACCGAGTTTCCGGTGGTTGATGCGCTTGCCATTCCAGTCCGTGGGCTTTTTATCATGATGCTCATCTTTGTGATTGTGATTGGCCCGGTCAATATCTTTCTGCTGTCTCGCATCAAGCGCCGAATCCTGCTCCTGGTGACCGTCCCGGTGCTGTCGCTGTTCACCTGTATTGCGATTTCATCGTATGCCATTTTGTCGGAAGGCATCCGCACCAAAAGCCGCACCGAAGGCCTGACCATCCTTGATGAAACGACCCGTCTTTCGGCCACAATTGGACTGACCGCCTTTTATGCCCCACTCACCCCAGGTGGAGGTCTGCACTTTGGGTACGATACCGAATTGACACCTCAGTTGGGCGGATATTCCTACTATAGCCGCGAAAATTCAGGCGGTGGCCGCATAATTGACTGGTCTCAGGATCAGCACCTGGCTTCCGGCTGGATCACAGCCCGGATTCCAGCCCATTTTCAAGTTCGAAAAGCCGAACTCCGTCGCGAACGACTCACCATTACCCCTGATAGCTCAGAACGTTACACGCTGGTAAACGGTCTGGGCGGAAATATCAAACAGGTCTGGTTTGCTGACCAATCCGGTCAAATTTTTGAGTCAGGTCCGGTGCCGGCTGGTGCACAGGGAACATTGAAAAGGTCTGGAAAGACCGCCACAGCTCAACCTGACACCCTGCGCACTATCTACACCTGGAACTGGACTGGCAATATATGGAATTTTACCCAATCCCCTGAAAAAGTGCTGCGGCCAGGGTGCTACCTGGCCTGGATTGAAGCCAGCCCATTTATTGAAGAAGGATTGACCAGCAGTGTCGCCCGCCAGCAACAAAGCGTGGTGTATGGCATTACCGGAGGCATCCGCCCATGAACATCGAGATCCAAAACCTCAAAAAATATTTTGAAAAGACCAGGGCCGTTGATGACGTCTCGTTTTCCTTTACCTCCGGGCAAATCATTGGATTCGTTGGTCCAAACGGGGCAGGGAAAACCACAACCATGCGCATTATGGCGACGATGGAAGAACCCACCAGCGGTGATGTGCTGGTCAACGGGGTCTCGGTCGTCGAAGAACCCGAAAAAGCCCGCCAACTGGTCGGCTATGTTCCAGATTCCCTCTTTGGCCATACTGATATTGCCGTTCACGAGTATCTCGATTTCTTTGCCCGTGCTTATGGTCTCAAGGGGCAACACCGACGACAGGTGGTTGAAAGCGTTCAGGAATTTACCAACCTGCTGGGTATTCGGGAAAAAATGATTGATTCGCTTTCGAAAGGAATGAAGCAACGGGTAACGCTGGCTCGGGCGCTGCTCCACGATCCAATGGTCTTGATTATGGACGAGCCTGCCGCCGGGCTTGATCCCCGCGCCCGGATTGAACTCCGCGAACTAGTCAAAGTCCTGTCCCAGCAAGGCAAAGCCATTCTGATTAGCTCGCACATTCTGACTGAGCTGGCTGAAATGTGTACTGGTGCCGTGATCATTGAACGGGGGCGGATTCTGATGGCTGGGCGCATCGAAGAACTGATGAACCAGACTTCGGCCCATCGCGACGTATTGATCCGCCCTCACACCCGCCAGGAAGACCTGTACCGTGACTTGCTCGAAATGCCATTTGTGGAAGATGTCCGGCTGGTTGGAAACGAAGTCGCCGTCAAGGTACAGGGCACCGACGAAACGACCTGTGATCTGCTGGCTCAAATCATCCAGCGCGGCCATCGGATCCTGGAATTTAAACAGCAGCGTGCCAACCTGGAAGAAATTTTTATGAGCGTCACCAAGGGAGAAGTGCAATGAGCAATGTATGGTCAATGTTGGATAACATTGGTGATTCAATCAACCCGATTGTTGTCAAAGAGTTGCGCCAGGCAGTCCAGGGCCGGTTTGTGACAGGGGCGTTGTTACTTCTCTTGCTGGTGCAACTGGTCATGATTGCGTTTGCCCTGCTCGTCGAGCAAAACACCACACTGGACGCCGGGCAAACGTTATTTATGTGGTTGCTGGGCGTCTTGCTCTTTGTCTCACTATTTTTTATCCCGGTTTACACCGGAGGCCGACTGGCGGCTGAACGTGCTGACAACAATGTTGATTTGCTGTTTATCACCACGCTGAGTCCGGTTTCGATTATTTGGGGCAAGATGCTGGCAGGGCTCATCATTACGCTGTTGATCTATAGCGCCTGCCTGCCCTTTATGACCTTTACCTACTTTTTGCGAGGGATTGATATTCCCTCGATGCTGGTGGTTTTAATTTTGACCGTGGCCATCGTCACCACTTTTATTCAGATTGGTGTGTTCCTGGCGTGCTTGCCAGTCGGTAAAGTCTTTCGAGCATTGATTGGCCTGGGGGCCTTTGGATCACTTTTTATCACCTTTGGGTCCACGATGGGGATGTGTTACGGGATCCTCAGCTCAGGTGTCGGAAGCATGCTGGGGACCTGGGAGTTCTGGGGACCCGCCACCATGGTTATCGTCTTTTTTCTGGTAGGAATTGGCTTGTTTTTTGTGTTGTCGGTGGCCGTCGTCAGTCCCCCGGCTTCAAATCGAGCGTTTCCGGTCCGAGTGTATCTGGTTGCGGTCTGGATCATCACCGGGATTACGCTGGGTGGGTCGGCTATCCAAACCAATTCGTTTGAACCTATCGCCGCCTGGATTGGCATCTGCACCGGAGTCGCTGGCCTGGCATTGATTTCATCGGTCTGTGAGCGCGAAACGCTGACCCGCCGGATTCGCCGCACCATCCCGACCAATCCAATCAGCCGCATCGTGGCCTTTTTCTTTTACAGCGGGTCAGCCAATGGCCTGATCTGGTCACTGGCTTTTATGGGGATCACGCTCCTCATTGGTGCCACACTGGCCGAGACTATCACCAGGTTTAAAGATCGGGGCGACCTCGACAAGGCCATTCTGATGGGGTTTGGTACCACGATGTACTTTTTCAATTATTCAATGACAGCCCTGTTAATCCGCCGCCTTTTGCCAGGAGACAAAGTGAAGCCATTTTTAACCTGGATTTTTGTGGTGATCTTGATGGCTTTGGGCAGTGCCGTTCCGCCGATTCTGGCGTTTTTAATCAGTTTTGAATCCGCCGACACGACCTGGTTGCTCTTGAACCCCTATGCGTTTGTGATTGATAGTGCGGGCAAATCACAGTGGCTTTTCTTCTTTGTGGTGTCTATCTGGGGGCTGGCCGTGCTGGGCATTCACCTCAAGTGGCTGCTGACGCAAATTCGTAACTTTACCCCTCTCACACCCGCCCCAGTTTCTGAGTGACAAGGTGACCGGTTGACCTTTCACTTGTAGGTTTTTGATTATGTTCTAGCGGGACGGGATATATGCTGAATTGGATTGAGCATCCTGAAAGGCTGCAGTTCGGATAGCCGGTCGGTTGCGA
>CAZXCE010000697.1:0-4469 GCA_964639175.1 uncultured Clostridia bacterium | reverse complement strand
GGAACCCGGAACCCGGAACCCGGAACCCGGAACCCGGAACCCGGAACCCGAAATCCGTCACCACGTCACATACACCGGCTGTTCCATCCAGCGATGAAAAACAACTGAAATGCCCCACGGCAGTTGATCCACCAGAATATCCACCGTTTTGCGCTGAATATGGAGCGTCCAGCGGTCAGCCGCCCGTTCCAGCTTGCCTTCCCGTCGGAGAAACGTTTCCTGCAGCCCGGCAACCGAAGTATTGGAAATGATTTTCCAGTTGGCAATGATGGATTTGAGCAGCGTGTCGCACATCTCCAGTTCTTTTTCCGTTGGTGTATATGTTTGTTCAATGGGGGTTGGAACCGGCACACCGCACAGGATTTTATTCAGGACCAGCAATGGTTCCGGGGTTGCCGTGCTGCCGTCAACCAGATACTGCAATAAATGCACACCTCGGGTGATGGCTTCCGCATCCCGAAATGACATCTTTCCTTTGTCGTCCTGGGTGAGCAGATCCAGATTTTGAAACAAAAAAGGCAGAAATGGGGCGGTGAGCACCAGACCGGCATTCGAAATATAAACTGGCTCGCCAATGGCAATCACTTCTGAAGTGGTGGGCAGCCCAAACGCGGTTTTCCCCCGGATTTTCCGGGTAGACGTGGGCGGTTGAGTTGAGGCAGGTTTTGGCTCGGGTTCTGGTTCAGGCCGGTCCTGGGTGTCCCCAGCGCCAAGCGCTGCTTCCCAAATCGTAAGCAGCAATTTTTCATCGGTTTGAAAGATGGCTCGCAGTCCGGCGTGGCCTTTGATGGTTGCCCGGTGTCGCGCCTGGTTGAGCAATTCCCTCCCAACTGAAATGCTCTCAACACTTCCGGGGATTGTTGCAAAGAGCTGCCGGGCAAAGAACTTAAAGTACATTGTCACCATCCGCTTGACTGAGCGGGTTGAACCGGTGGTTTCAGCCAGGAACTCAAGCAGAAACCGCCAAAACAATGACCGCCCTGATAACATTGGGCTATTTGGCGGGGCGACTTCGATCCAGGCTGAGAACAGAACCTCAGCCGCATCAATCAGGCTGCGGCATTGTACCGGCTCAAACAAATAGACCAGCCGGACGAGGGCTGATTCCGGGAGCGATTTGACCCAGTATTCGCGTTTTTCAGGTGATGACAGATGGTGACTGACGGCGGAATGAGCCGCCTCGGGGAATTTCTCCAGGAACACAAGCGCCCGGTGGTGCAGTTCGTCCCGCTCCATTGGCTGGAAATCAGCCTGTGGACTGGCACTGGCAAATTCAGTCGGAAATTCCTCGCCGAGCAAATAGGTTTGCACCGCAATTTGAAACTGGAGCGCTTCAACCGAAGCCGGGGTGGCTGGTTCAAACATCGCCGGCAGAATATCACTGACTTGATCGCCTTCGTTGACCAGGGTGAGTGCTTCGCGAAACGCAACGACCACGGCTGCAGGCATTTTTCCTTTGGAACCCAACGTATCCAGTTCATCCAGAAAGAATTGAACGACCTCAAGCGGGAGCGGAAATCCAAACAATCGCCTGAGCAACCGGACGAAAAAAGCTCTGGTGAGCGGCGTTCCTTTCTTCAAGACCAGGACCTGACCAAGAAATACCTGCATCCGCTGGGTTTGCGGAAGCGGCCAGATTGAGGCCGGAATCCGGGTGAAGATTCTCAGCCAGAGATTCAGCGTCGTGGATTGCTCTGGATGGAAGAACTCAACCAGTCGAACACCGTCGTCACCAGTACAGCGGTGGGCGATTTTTTCGCCAAATCCTGGAATCCGCTGAAGTTCCTCAAGAAAATGACCGGCCTGACCAGGATGGAACCGAAGGAGCGCTTCAAATAAATCAACCAGCGGGAATCGCGGATCTGGCTCGACATCCCCGGCACTCAACCACGAAGCAATCTGGGATTTAAGCTGATGTGGTGGCCAGTGGTGTAATTTTGTTGCTGGTGATGGCTGATGAAACGAGGTCGTTTCATCACTCGCAAACTGTTCAAAATCAAGCGGCTGATTTTCCAGAACGGCAATCAGCAGTCGGCTGTAAAAGGTTGTTTTATCTGAAGTTTGTCCAGCAAAAAAAGCCAGTGATTCCGCCAGTGGATGGTCTGCCTGCTGAAGTTGTGGGAGCAGGATCCGAATCAGTTGCACCACCTGTGCTTCAGTCAGGTGTTCCACCAGATGCCGGATTCCGGCTACTGGCTCACCTGGAAAAACCTGAAGGACCTGCCTGATCTGAAGTGCCGTCAATCGTGTGAGTGATTGAAACACCTCAGCCAGGGTCACATTTGGATTTCGCAATCGTTCGCTCCAGGGTAAAACCCCATACTTGAGGAAGTAGCGAACCGCATCCATCCAGTCATACCTGTTGAACCAGCCGCGCTGAGTACCCGCCTCACCTCTTGTTTCCAGTGCTGGTCTGGTTAAACCTGCAACTGGCTGATGTACTTCGTCTTTCTGAAAATCATTCACCAACTCGCGAATGATGGCTGGAAGCGAAGACCTGGGCGAGAGCATTTTTTCAGTCTCTTGAAGCCCAAGGCTCAGAGTGGTCAGAATCTGGAGGAAATCGAGTCCTTCGCGTTCTGACATGCCTTCAAGCAGAGTTTTGACAAAGGTCTTGCGGTTAAACTGCGAACCGCGTTCCTGGACCAGATATGACAGCACCAGCAACCAGAGCAGGTTGGAAAACTGGAGATCACTCAATGGCAACACTGGCTGGACCCGGTGGACTTCCCGAAGATTAAGCAGGTAGGCCAGTATCAACGCCGCATGTTCGGGTTCAAGGAGCTGCAATATTCGCCGGAGTGCTGCTTCATCAAGGCGCAGAACCAGCCGTTCAAGAATCTGACGGTGCTGACCCTGGGTTTGAATCAAAGTCACAAACCGCTGAGGCAGTGTTTCCGCCAGTTTCAGCACCAGCAGTTCAAATGAAACAGGGGGCTCTGGCCTGGTGCCGAAGGGGAGCGTCCCATATACAAGATAACTTTCAACCAGTTGCCAGATATCCTGGTTCTGCCCTTGATCCAAAACAGGTTCTGGTTTTATTTCAACCGCTTCTTCGCCAGACGTGCTGAGCTTTTTGGATAACCCAAGGTGAAAGTATGTGATTGCTTCGGGCGGAATGGATTGCGGAGGAGCACTCTCAAGCATGCTCTGAATATTTGCCTGAAACTCGTGGATGAGTTCGCCGATCACGGCTGGCAGCGACGTTTTTGGCGA
Source organism: uncultured Clostridia bacterium (assembly GCA_964639175.1). Taxonomy (GTDB): domain Bacteria; phylum Acidobacteriota; class Blastocatellia; order Chloracidobacteriales; family Chloracidobacteriaceae; genus JACQXX01. The sequence goes on along the minus strand of CAZXCE010000697.1, from coordinate 1,253 downwards.
AAGCGCTTTTTCGGTTTGCTGCAGTCCAAAATGGAGCGTGATCAGAATATGGAGAAAGTTGAATCCTTCGCTTTCGGCCATGCCTTCAAGCACAGATTTGACAAAGCTTTTGCGGTTAAACTGTGAACCGTGTTCCTGGGCCAGATACCCAAGTACCAGCACCCACAGGAGATGCGAAAATTGCTTTGTGCTCAGCGCCAGCACTGGTTCGATCTCGTGAACAGCTTGAAGGTTCACCATATAGGCGAGAATCAGCGCCGCGTGTTCCGGCTCCAGTAAAAAGAGCAGCCTTCGCAAGGCAGTTTCACCAAGCTGGTACAGCAGCCGTTCGATGACATACCGCTGGTGGCTATGAGTTTTGACCAGTTCGACCAGTCCTTGAGGGTTGGTTTCAGCCAGGTGAAGCACCTGTCGTTCCAATGAAAATTGACCTGCCCCGGTGGACCCAAACGGGAGCGTCCCTTGAACCAGGAAGTGTTCAATCTGGCCCAGCAGGCTTTCGGTCTTCGGTCGAGTTCGATTTTCCGGCGTTGGGTTTTGGGTCAATTCAGCGATGGCATCTGTCAGTGCCTGCAGGAGTTCCTGATACAGCCGTCTGGCTGCCGTTTCTTCAAGTTGTTGAAATGGAATCGTGCCCAGGTCAACTTTGATCTTCGAAATCTTGATAGTCTGGCCTGGGATTGACACTTCATTGAGGACGCGTTCAATCACCGGCACCAGCGAACGCCGATTGATGTCGCCCAGGCTGGATTGGAGCGCCATCGCCAGTTGTTCGCTGGCAGCCTCGATTTCAAAGGTTTGTTTGCGAAGTGAATGGTGCATCTGGAGTGCGGCGGAGTGCGGCGGCTTGACGCCGCTTTCTCTCTTTTAAAATTGTGTATGTCTTTCCAAAAACCGCGTCAGCCGGTTTGAGGCAACAATCAGTTTTCGCAGATTTTCCTGTTCGAGCGCCTGTCGCCACGCCCAGTACAGCGCTTCAAACCGGTATAGTTGCCAGGGTTTCAGGAAGCAATATTGGTCCAGGATGTGTGACGGCGTGTTTTGACGAATGATTTCACGGACCTGATCTTGATAGTTCTCAGAATCCGGTCCGCAATTCGGAAGGCACAGTACTGCCGTGATGGTGAAACTGTAGTGAAACGGCTGTGGGTCTCGCGGGCTTTCACGTTCGATTTCCCGACTGGTTGAGGCCGGAGGCGGTCGGCGGTCAGCGCGACCAAAACGCAGCAAGGTATGTTCGATGATGTACAGTT
>CAZXCE010000696.1:0-4502 GCA_964639175.1 uncultured Clostridia bacterium | reverse complement strand
GACCGTGCTCCAAGGAACTTATTTTTTAACGCCCCCTTAGTTGTTCTGTGAAGGGAATTATCTCATTTTTCCAGCCTGCGTTTATCAAACCAGTGAATTCTTGATAGAATGCCGGCACTTTTTGGCAAACCCATAGTCCTGACCCAGATCCCCTTTTGATTGGTTTACCTCAACTTCAGTTTTTTCGTGTTTGTGTTTCAACTGCCTCATCTGTTTGGCCAGTTGGAATACACCCCGTTGTGTGCCCATGATCAGCAAGTTCTGGATTGGATGGTCCATTTTCCTGTTGAGCCTTGTGTCGTGCAGTCGTGTGTTTGCGCAGCACGAACTGAGCGAGTTTCAGCATGTCTCGCGGGATCAAGGACTTTCCCAGGGCACCGTCATGTGTTTGTTACAGGATCGGGAAGGATATGTGTGGTTTGGGACCCAGGGTGGCTTGAATCGCTATGATGGGTATGAATTCAAAGTCTATTACTATGACCAGCAAAATCCGGCGAGTTTGAGTTCAAATTTTATCATGTCGCTATGTGAAGACCCATCTGGTGCGCTGTGGGTTGGAACGAACGGTGATGGACTGAACCGGTTGGATCGTCGGACTGGAAAGTTTGATCACTTTTTTGCAGATCCTAAAAATCCAAACAGTTTGAGCGATAACCAGATTTCAGCGCTCCTGGTTGACCATCAGGGAAAACTCTGGGTTGGCACATTAGGTGGCGGGCTGAACTGTTTTGACCCGGTGACAGGGCGATTTTCACGATTTCTGCATGACGGGGCGGATCCCTATAGTTTGAGTTCCAACCGGGTGTCGTCCATTTGTGAATCACCCGCCGGCGTGTTGTGGATTGGCACGCTGGGCGGCGGGCTCAACCGCTTTGACGTAGCCAAAGAAACATTTACCGTCTATCGCCACCAACCAAATTCAACAAACCCGGAACCCGGAACCCGGAACCCTTGCTCGGAAGTGATCGGGTCATGGTGGTTTTCGTTGATCGGGCCGGAATGCTCTGGCTTGGTACTGAAGACAGCGGGCTTGACCGCCTTGATCCACGGACAAATCAAATCACGCATTTTCAAAATGACCCTCAATCACCGACCAGTCTGGGCGGCAATGATGTGCGGACCATCTTTGAAGATCGCGAAGGTGTGCTCTGGGTTGGCACGCGAGGCGGTGGCTTGAGTCAGTTTGATCGGGGAAGCGGAAAATTCACTCAGTATCGCAATGACCCGCTCCAACCAGGGAGCCTGAGCAGCAACTCTGTGCTCTCGCTCACCCAGGATCGGGCGGGTGTGCTCTGGGTTGGAACTGGGGACGGCGGCGCCAATCGGCTGGATCGGTCCAAACATTTTCTTGGATTCCGGGAAAATCCAGGTCAGCCAACCAGTCTTCGCGGAAAAAGTGTGCAGGCTTTTGCCGAGGATCCAACCGGGGCCATTTGGGTTGGCACCGATGGGGGAGGCGTGAACCGGCTGGACTCGATTGAAGCGGGTGTCTTCAGTCATTTTCAAAATAACCCTCAGAATCCATTCAGTTTGGGCAGTAACCGGGTGACGTCGTTGGCGCGTGATCCCGATGGCACATTCTGGGTGGCGACATTGGGGAGCGGGCTCAACTGGCTGGATCCGCAGACTGGGAAATGCAAACGATTTCAGCACCGGCCAGAAGATCCGACCAGTGTCAGCAATAACCGCATCTGGTCGGTGCTTGTAGATCGTCAGGGGCAGGTCTGGGTTGGGACGGAAAGCGGTCTGGATCGGTTGGATCGGACAACTGGAACCTTTACCCGCTTTCAGGAAAAAGCGGCTGAAACCGGGCGCCCGGTTGAAGACAACATCAATGTTTTATATGAAGATCGGGCGGGTGTGTTGTGGATTGGAACCTATGGAAACGGCCTGCTCCGGTTGGATCCAACCACAAAGGAATTGACCCGCTATCTGTCAGCCGCCTGGAATGCGACCAGTTTGGGGAGCAACACGGTTTTTACCATTTATGAAAGCACGGCTGGGGCACTGTGGGTTGGCACCAATGGTGGCGGATTGAGTTGCCTGGATCGAACGACAGGGACATTTACCAGTTACACGATCCGTGACGGCCTTCCAAGCAACTCAGTGATGAGCATGCTTGAGGATGAAGCCGGAAATCTCTGGCTTGGGACAACCCTGGGATTATGTCGTTTTCACCCACAAAGCCGATCCTGTCGAAACTATGATAGCCGCGATGGACTGCAAAGTAATGAATTCACTCAAAATGCAGCCTTGAAAACCAGTCGTGGTGAAATGCTTTTTGGTGGAATCAATGGGTTTAACTGGTTCCATCCGGAAAAAATTGAAGACCGTCAGTTTATCCCGGCACTGTCACTGACCAGTTTTCTCATTTATGGCCATGAGCTTGAAGGGTTTAACGGCAAAGATCTTGCACCACTCGATTACACCCAAAACTTTATCACCTTTAAATTTGCCTTCTTAAATGACACGGTACCGGAAAAGAATCGCTATCAGTACAAACTTGAAGGATTTGACCGGGATTGGGTCTTGTCCGGCTCACAGCGGTATGCGAGTTACACGGGTTTGAAACCCGGCACCTACGTTTTTCGAGTCAAAGGGGCGAACTCCGATGGGGTCTGGGACCAGCAGGGAATTGCACTCCGTTTTGAGGTGATTCCGCCACCGTGGAAAACCTGGTGGGCCTATTCACTGTATGTGATTGGAATTGTTGGAGGTTCGTGGCTGGGCGTTCAATTACGCCTGCAGTCGTTGAAACGGCGGGCAATCATTTTGGAGCAATCTGTCATCGAGCGAACCCAGGAAGTTGTCCAGCAGAAAAATGAACTCTCGCACCAAAACGAACAGATTATCCGGCAACGGGATGAAATCGAGCGCAAAAGCGCCGAACTGGAGCGCCGTTCCCGAGAGATCCAGGAAAAAAACAGCCAGATCATTGACAGTATTCTGTATGCCGAGCGAATCCAGCAGGCGATTCTGGCGTACCGAAAGCGCATCGGTCAGTCACTGAGTGAGTACTTCATTTTGTTTCGACCGAAAGACATTGTGTCAGGCGACTTTTACTGGTTTCACTATGTTGACGGCATCAGCATCATTGCCGTGGTGGACTGTACCGGACACGGGGTTCCAGGTGCGTTTATGTCAATGATTGGCAATAGTTTATTGAGTCAAATCGTGATCGAAAACCAGGTTCACGATCCTGCCCAGATTCTGGAATTGATGCATGTTGGCATTCGCAAAGCATTGAAACAGGATGCTGATGACACTGAATCACAGGACGGCATGGATGTCGCCGTCTGTCGGATTGATCCACTCCAGCAAACAATCATCTTTGCTGGCGCGAAACGCCCGTTGTACTACATCAACGGCGGCGGAGAACTGATCGAAGTCAAAGGCGACCGCAAATCAGTCGGCGGCAAACAGAAGGAACCCCAGCGGAAATTCACCAATCAAACCATTCCAATCCAAAAGGAAGTCACGATGTATCTGGCTTCGGATGGGTTCAGCGATCAGGCGGGTGAAACATCGCGGAAATTTGGTACCCGGCGATTTAAAGAGCTTCTGCAGTCAACTTCGGGGTATAGCCTCGAAGTGCAATACCACGCCCTCATTGAAGAACTCGAAGCCCATCAAGGCACTGAACCCCAGCGCGATGACATCACCGTAGTTGGTGTGCGCGTCCAGGCTGAACGGAATTATTCTCCGGAAGGGTATTTGATGTAATTCAAGTCAGTAGTCAGTAGTCAGTAGTCAGTAGTCAGTAGTCAGTAGTTCACTAAGTTTATTTGATTGAACTATTTGACTATTTTCTAGTGTGAGCGCTTCACTGCAAAATGGTATAAGTTTGGGGCTGAAGACGTTGGGTTGAAGAATTGGTTTTATTTCATCCCTCATCTTTCATCCCTCATCTTTCATCCCTCATCCTTTTGGTTGCCCCAGGCCCTCAGCCCTGGTTTAAGGTTTGGCGATTCCCCAGATGTGAAGGCTTTCGAGCACTAAAATCGTAGCCCAAACGACAATGCTGATTCCGGCGGCAGCAGCAGCAATGTCTTTGATAATGCGAATTTTTTCATCTTCGCGTTGTTCGACAAAGTCACACAGGACTTCAATCGAGCTGTTAAAGAGTTCGGCAATGAGCATCAGCCCGGTGGCAAGCAAAATAATGGAGAGATCAACCCACTGGCGGAAGAAAAATGCAACGATCAAAACTGGCAATGAGAGAACCACTTTGTAAGCGACACTAAAGTCAGTGATAACTGCGACATAGAGTCCGGCAAACGCGACTTTGATTTTTCGGAGCGGATGATACCCAGGCGTGCGAAATTTGGAAGGCATTGTTTTTAGCGGTATGGCAGTTTGGAGTCCGTGGTTGGTAATGCGAACGAAGGATTGAAAAAAGAGCCGTTTTGAGCCTGTGAAGTGGGGTGGAAGGCTCATTTTACGTATCGGTTTTTGGTTTTGCACCGCGAAGCGCTGCCGTTCGGATAGCCGGTCGGTTGGCC
>CAZXCE010000695.1:0-4512 GCA_964639175.1 uncultured Clostridia bacterium | reverse complement strand
GCCCTTTATCTCCGAACTTGAAACACCTTCCATATGATGCGAATTTCAGCCAGTACTGCCTGGGTGATCCGCCCCAGGCCAATCCCAAACGCCACGCGACGATTGTTTTGTTTTCCTTATGCAGGTGGCGGTGCCACGGTTTTCCACGCCTGGGCACGCCTGCTTCCACCACACGTCGAGTTATGCAATGTCCAGCTCCCAGGGCGGGGAAGTCGTCTGGGGGAAGCGCCATTTACGTCACTTCCACCGTTAGTCGAAGCCGTTGCCAGTGCGCTGACTCCATTTTTTGATCGCCCATTTATTTTTCTCGGCCACAGTATGGGTGGGCTGATCAGCTTTGAACTGACCCGGTACCTGCGCCGCTTTCAGCATCCGATGCCTGAGCGACTGGTGATCTCAGGGCGTGGTGCGCCACACCTTCCAGATTTGAAAAAACCGCTCCATGCGTTGCCGGAAACTGAATTCCTCCACGAACTTCGGCAATTGAATGGTACTCCACGGGAAGTACTCGACAATCGTGAACTTATGGAATTGTGCCTGCCGATTTTGCGTGCCGATTTTGCAGTCTGTGAAACCTACCAGTATCGTCCCGAATCACCACTGGAGTGCCCCTTGACGGTTTTGGGCGGGGTTGAGGATCGGGATATTGATCGTGAACGACTAACTGGCTGGCGCGACCACACCACTCGGGACTTTCAGCTTCGGATGTTTCCCGGAGATCATTTTTTCCTGCATTCAGCCCAGGCTGAGTATTTACAACTGGTGAGCACTCTGCTGATTTGAGGGAACGGTAAAATGACGGACGAATGGCTTCCCGGAAGTGACCGAAGTGAACTTGTCCCCAACGTGGTTCAGGTCTGGCGGGCTTCTATTGCCAGTCTGGCGTCTTCGCTGCCAGTGTTTGAGGCGATTTTGGCCGAAGATGAACTGGCCCGCGCCGGGCGCTTCTTTTTTGAAAAAGACCGGATCCAATCAATTGTCAGTCGCGGGTTGTTGCGGACCTTACTGGGGCAATACCTTGATATTGAACCGGCTCAACTGACCTTTCAATATACTGAACTGGGGAAACCGTCCCTTTCAAATCAACCAGATCCATTTGAACCCCTTGAATTTAACCTGTCTCATTCTGGGGATATGATCCTGTGTGCGTTTGCGCTGGACCGCGAAGTTGGAATTGACGTGGAACATATTCGGGGCGATTTCGAGGGCGAACGGATTGCCAATGATTTATTTTCAACCTGTGAAAAACTGATGCTGGCCGCCATGCCTGAACCCCAGCGCCGCGAATCGTTTTTTGTCTGCTGGACCTGTAAGGAAGCCTATATCAAAGCCCGAGGTATGGGACTCTCGATGCCCCTCAACGAATTTGACGTGTCTTCAGCCATGGATGAAGGGAAAACCGTGATGTATGACAGCACCTGTGAAAAGCCACGGTGGTGGGTGCGTCGGTTTTCTCCTGGACCATACTATGCGGGCGCGGTGGCTGGCGAGGGTCGGTACTGTCAGTTTCAGTTTTATGATTTTCAACCTGAATTTTGAGAATGGAGGCGTTTGAATGATTTGCTCGAAATGCAATGCCAATGTACCTGAAGGATATCGGTTTTGCGTGCAGTGTGGCACCCCGGCCAATCCAACTCCGGCCACCCCTCAACCTCCACCTGGGTATCAGCCTGGAGGGTATGTTCCTCCTCCGTATCAACAAGGGCCACCGCAAGGGTATCCGCCCCCGCAGCCACCACCTGCCTATCAACCCCAGGGAGGCTATCAACCACCATCTGGACCAGGTGGGTATCAGTCAGGCGGGGGTGGTTTTCAATGTTCGATTGAACCCGCTGGTGCTTTTGCGCTGGCGGTGGTGACGCTTCGGCCCGAACAATCTGTGAAAGCTGAAGCCGGTGCGATGGTTTCAATGTCAGTGAATGTTGATCTTCAGTCACAGGCGCAGGGCGGCATTATGGGGGTGTTAAAGCGGGCCGTGGTTGGTGAATCAGCCTTTATCAACACCTTTACTGCGCGCGGCGGTCCGGGCGAAGTCACGTTTGCCCCTCCGGCTCCGGGCGACATTGTCGTGCTTGAACTGGTGAACCAGTCGTATTTTGTGCAATCAGGTGGGTATCTGGCGTCATCCCCAAGCATTGAACTCGATCTGAAATTTGGCGGGGCGAAATCATTTTTTTCAGGTGAAGGACTCTTCCTGATGAAATTATCAGGCACCGGCACCCTGTTGATTTCAAGTTTTGGTGCCATCCGGCGTAAACGGCTGAACCCAGGGGAACGCTACATTGTGGACACCGGCCACATCGTGGCGTTTGAAACGAGTGTGCAGTACACCATTCGCAAGGCATCACAACAAGGATTTTTCCGCAGCATGGTCAGCGGTGAAGGGTTTGTCTGTGAATATACCGGGCCGGGTGAGATTTTCCTGCAAACCCGTAATTTGTCAGCCTTTGCCGGTGCGTTGAAAGCATTTTTCCCCACCAGCGGCGGTTAAAAAAGTTCAGGTGTTTTATCACTTTCGAACGCAATCGCCACCACACACAATAGCTTTCCAACAATTCAGTTCCAAAAATCTATTATGCAACCAGTACCCGACAAGAAATATTTTTATGAGGAGTTTGCCTCACAATTTGATGCGGCAATGAACCGGTATGACCTGGAAACACGGGTCAAAGTCATTTTTGATGTGGTATTAACCGAAGATCTGACCGGGAAACTCCTTTTAGATGACGGATGTGGAACTGGGTGGTTTTCAAAAGCGGCGGTTGAGCGTGGCGCCCGAGTGACATCCCTCGATGTTGGGGAAAAACTTTTACTTGAAGTGAAAAAAAAGTGCTCAAGCGAGTGTGTAGTAGGGGATGCCCTCGAACTATCTTTTGCAGACAATACCTTTGACATCATTGTCAGTTCCGAGATGATTGAGCATACGGTAAAGCCTTCTCAGGCCACATCCGAGATGTTTCGTGTCCTTAAACCTGGGGGAATCCTGGCATTAACTTGCCCGAACTGGTCCTGGAAATGGTCAGTTTACGTGGCTGACTGGCTGAAGTTACGGCCTTATCAAGGATATGAAAACTGGCCGGGCTATTTTGAATTAGTGCGGTGGATGCAGCGCCAGGGATTTGTGATCGAACAACATTTTGGCTTTCATTTGCTTCCGTTTCAACTTTCAGTCCTGCATCCTTTTTTGGATTTAACCAACCGGGCGGGCAGTGCGCTTGGCCCAATTATGATCAATCAGGCGGTACGAGCCCGAAAACTAACCTGAAACCTGGTTGATTCTTTGGGTGATAAAAAACAGGTGAGTCGCAATCCAAAACGGAAGGCGACTCACCTGTTTTTGTTTTATCATCCTCAAGCGTGATTCGAATGTTCAAAGAGGAGGCGATGTCACAAATTTCCAAATTTCATCAGGTTTCATCCTCAAAAGAATCCGATTCGTGACAAAAAAGCCCCAGTCTTCCCATTTTCGTTTCCTCAAACGGTGATTTCCATAGACTGACGCCACACCGAACCAGATCGGGCCTGTGGTGTTGGCTGGATTTGGTTTGTCTCCCAGGCACGCTCCCACACAATCAATTGAACAAGGCCCGTCCTGAACGGGATGGGAGACGTGTTTTCTTTTTCCAATTCCGCCTCGATCTTCGAATCAAGGAAGGACTCACATATGTCGAAACGATTTGCTCAACTCTTTTTGTATCCGCTGGTACTGGCGCTGCTGGTCGGGGTGGGATGTACCGCTTCGGTTTTTGCCCAGGCAACGGACGGGGGCATCAACGGGAAAGTCGTTGATGAATCTGGTGCCGTCATCAGTGGCGCGTCGGTCAAGGTCACCAATATGGAGACTGGCTACAGCACCACCGCCACCGCCGATGCTTCCGGCTTGTTCCGGATCAATTACCTTCCAGTCGGAAAGTATTCGATCTCAACCGAAGCCAGCGGTTTTAAAACAACGTCCATTGATAATGTCGGGATTGCGCTCAATGCCGTGATTGATGTGACGATCAAAATGCTGCCGGGTGAAGTGAGCGAAGTGGTCACTGTCTCCGGTGGCGATGTGCTGGTCGAAACCAGCAGTTCAATCCTCGGCAACACGTTTGAAGCCCGCAAAGTGGTTGAACTGCCGAGCTTTAATAACTCACAATTGGAACTGGCGCTGCTGGCCCCAAATATTACTTCCCAGGCTGGTGGAACTGCCGGGGAAGGTGGCTCGGTTGGTGGCAACCGACCACGCAACAACAGTTTCACTCTGGATGGAGTGGACAATAACGACACGATTCTGACCGGGAGCGTGATCGAAGTCATTCCGGAATCGGTGGCTGAATTTACCTTGCTGACCAATCAGTACACCGCGGAATTTGGACATTCGTCCGCCGGTCAATTCAATACCATCACCAAATCGGGCACCAATGAATTCCACGGTGGTGGAAGCTGGTTCAACATCAACCGCAATTACAAGGCGGTAGACCATTTAACCAAAGAAGCGATTGCCCGGGGTGAACTTCCCGACAAGCG
>CAZXCE010000694.1:0-4512 GCA_964639175.1 uncultured Clostridia bacterium | reverse complement strand
GCTTTGAGGCGCACCCACCGGAATGCAATCCGCGAATGGTTCGCGCCCGGATGGGCGCTGGATCAAAACCCGTAGGACACTCCCAGAACCTTTCACCGCAACCTTGCCGACGAACGTTTCCAGTGCCTTGCTGGGCGGTGATTGTCAAGCTCAAGTGACCTTTCCGCAACGGAGTCAACACAGGTCTTTTTTGCATTCAAAGGTTGGTACGCAGTATGCTCGACTCATTTCTGATCAAAAACTTTCGGCTTTTTAAACACCTTGAGGTCAAGAAGTTAAGCCGGTTGAATCTGATTGTTGGCCGCAATAATTCTGGGAAAAGTACATTTCTTGAGGCAGTAAACCTCTACATTAACAACAGTTCTCCTCAGGTTCTTCTCAATCTCATTGGATTCCGTCAAGAAAATTTAGAACCAATGTCAATGGAAATGACTGATGATGATTTTTCACGAGTAAATCCAATTCGACACTTGTTCTACAACCATAATCTCCCAAAAATCGACGAAGAAGGAATTCGTGTGGGATCACTCCTTACTGAACAAAAACAATTACACGTCTTTTTGTCAGCATTTCGTCTTTTTACAACGGAGGAAGGGGCACAAATTCGTCGAATTCCAATTAAGCCTGATGAAATTCGACCTGAAGATGAGCCAGACATTGAAGTCAATTTGATGGTAACAGAGGGAGATCAAGTCAAACGAGTTTTTCGAATGGGTGAAAATCGCTCCCTTGAGAGAGACATACGCAGGGGCATAACCGGACCCACCTCCCCACCTCAGTGCCCGATTGAAGTTGTTTCGACTGGTAACTTTACAAGTAGAAAATTGGCGTCACTTTGGGACCGGGTGGCTGGGACTGATTTTGCTGATCAAGTTATTTCCTGTTTACAACTTATAGATCCCACCGTTAGTGATATTGCATTTATTCAATCAGATGAGGGGAGGGAAAGATTTGGTGAACCCCCAACGCGCTTCCCAATAGTAAGAAAAGTGAACGTTTCAGAACGTCTTCCTTTAAGAACTTCAGGCGATGGTGTCGTCCGCCTGTTCCATATCGCATTGGCACTGGTTAATGCAAAAAATGGTATTTTACTGATTGACGAATTTGAGAATGGCTTGCACTGGTCCGTCCAGCCAAAGATTTGGAAGGCGGTTTTTCAATTAGCGGAAAAATTGAACGTTCAGGTATTTGCCACAACCCACAGTCGGGATTGCGTGCGGGCATTTGGTGAAGCCTGGGAGGAAAATGAGGAGCTTGGGAACTTCTTCCGATTAAACCTCAAGTCAGATGGGCGGGTCACAACAACTCTATACAATCTTGAAACGCTTTCAGACTCGATCAATGCGGAGGTGGAAGTTCGTTGATGCCAAAGGAGAAAAAGCAAAAACCTAAACTCAATGAAGTGAAAACCCCTTGTTTACTGTTTGTTGAGGGAGATAACGATTTACATGTCATAGCAGCCCTTTGCAAGGAATATAAAGTTCCTCAGACTTTTGAAATATTTGTCTGTGAAGGGAAAGACGATGTAATGGAAAAATCAAACGCCAGTATCAAGGATGCAATCCAACGCAAAGTCATTGGTGTCGTGCTTGATGCTGATACCAGTGTCGAAAGTCGGTGGACCAGTATTTGTGCAAAAATATCCAGGAATCATCCTCAATATCAATTTCCTGATATTCCTGAGCAACGTGGAACGGTTGTCCTGGGCGATGAAGATTCACCCAGGCTAGGATTTTGGTTAATGCCAAATAACCAAACTAAAGGCATGCTTGAGGATTTTTGTTTGGAAATGGTCGAACCACAAGCCCATCAAGTTGCGAAAGATTCTGTGGAAAACGCTCAGGTAAAAGGAGTTGCTACGTTTATCCAGGCTCATTTTTCAAAGGCAATCGTCCATACCTACCTTGCCTGGCAAGATGAACCTGGGCGTCCACTGGGGCAATCCATAACCAGCCAGGCACTCCGGCCCAATACAAAAACAGCGAGTTTTTTTACTGAGTGGTTGAAACGGTTATTCAGCTAAAATATTGAACCGCAGTTTCCTGTCTGTTTTCTTCAGCAGGGAACTGCGGTTTCTTTATGTGTGCTTTGAGATGATTGCCTTTCCCAAAGTCGTCTTTCTATTTCTTCTGCCGGTAGAGTTTCTTATCAATTACGCCCGCCATCTTGTCAGTATCCAACCCTTTCCCCAGAAAGTCATTGATTTGAGCAATATACGGCAACGGATTGGCCACCATGTCGTTGTAGTTGACATAGAGCACGTGCATGTGTGACTGCTTTTCGAGCCAGGCGAAGATTTCCTTGAGGTGCTTTTCAAACAGGGCGGCCATTTTTTCATCGGAAATGGTGTCGGTCGGTTTGTTGTTGCGAACCAGCATCTGCTTTTGTGACGCCAGGATTTCTTCCATCTTGCGGCGCATAAAAACGATTTTGTAGGTCTGACCAGCGGGCAGGTCTTTGAGCAACATTGATACCATTTTGACGACTTTGCCGCCCGCATCATCGAGCCAGGACCTGTCGTCTTTGACTTTTTTTACCAGTTCAAACTCATAGTATCCGTTGGGGTTGTCTTCGTCAGCCTGACGAATGTTGTCAACCAGGACTGGAATTCCACCCGCTTCAAGCATTTTCATCATCATTGATGTTCCAGAGCGTGGCAGCCCCGAAACGATAGTAATCACATTCGGATCCATTGCGTTATAACTTCTCCTTCAAGCGTAAAGTAATGCAAAGTATTGAAAATAAGAATATTCAGCTATTGCAGGTTAAAGAGGCCAGATCGGTCTGCCTGTTCGATCAGGGCTCTGGCGATGGGGGCCGCCTTTTCACCGCCGTAGCCACCGCCTTCAACCACCACCGCAAAAGCAATTTTGGGATTGTCGTACGGGGCAAAGCCAATAAACCAGGCGTCAATGCGGATGTCACGCCCGCCCCGAACCGCAACCTGAGCCGTGCCAGTTTTGCCGGCGGCTGGAATCCGACATCCGCGAAACGCCCGGCTGGCTGTTCCACGTTCGACGACGGAGCGCATCAACGGTTGTAATGCTTTAGCCGCAGATGGATTCAATGCCGGACCAAGCAGTTTCACCTGGCGTTCGGCTTCGAGTGCCGGCGCCAGTCGCATTCCGTCCGAACGGGCGACTGCGGCGGCCACAAGTGCCATCTGCAGAACGGTTGCCTGATCAAACCCCTGACCGATAGATTGCAGGCCGATGTCATAGGCCGTGACCCGCGGCGAGAGGACCATGCGGCTTTCCACCACACCAAACGACTTATCCAGTTCTGAGCCGTCGCTGTTCCAGAGCCGGTCAACGGTTCGGCTTTGACGGGCAGATTCTGGACTATCGTCAATATGAAAGCCGAAGCGCCGGGCGACATCTCCCAGACGTCCGTAACCGAGTTCAACGCCCATCTGGGCAAAATACTGATTACACGAGACTTCAAAGGCTTTTGCCAGGTCAACCGAACCGTGGACTTCGTTTTTGTCGTCCTTGATTGGTCGTCCACTGGCCGGTGGAGTGTAGCCACCTCCGGTGCAGGTAAAGCGCTGCCGTTCCAGGCCGCTTTCAAGGGCGGCAGCGGCGACAATTGTTTTGAAGGTTGAACCCGGCAGGTAATAGTTGTTCAGTGCCCGATTCAAAAATGGCTGGCCATCAGTATCTGAAATCAACTTTTGCCAGGCGGCTTCGTTGTTGACGTCCGTTGGATCAAAACCAGGACTGCTGGCCAGGGCCAGGATCTCTCCGGTTTGCGGACGGATGGCCACAATTGCCCCGCGTGCCCCTTTGAGCAAATCACCGGCGGTTCGTTGCAGGTCGGCATCAAGCGAAAGCATCAAGTCAGAGCCTACGGGGGCAGTTGAGAGCAGGGAATTGATCAATTTGGCCGGCTCGGTCAGTTTTTTCTCGAATGCGCGCTCAATCCCGGAATCTCCACGCACAAAGCTTGTGTAGCCAAGTAGATGCGCGGCAGACGAGCCCAGTGGATATTCGCGGTAGACTCGTCCTCCAACCAGTTTGTACCGGCAGAGGGCCTTTTCCGGCAACCGGCTGCGATCAAACACCCAGCCCCGGAGAGAAGCTTCGGTTTGTCGCCGCAATCGCTGGTCGCGGGCATCTTTGAGCGTTGAATATTGTGGGTTGCTTCCTGGAGCAATCAGTGCCCAGTAGGTGTGAAATCCCACGACGGCAACACAGATCACCACAAATACCCCCAGTGCCAGCCGCAACCCCACATTGGTTCCCTTGAGTGATTCTGGGAGGGGTTCAGTTTGTGGAGGCCGTTTCCAGGCAGCCCGAAGGAGCAGCAACCCAACGCCGCCAAGCCCGATGAGCAATACCCAGGTGAGAATGAGTGAAACGATCATGTGAATTCCGCTGGAGAATGAAGAATGAAGAATGAAGAATGAAGAATGAAGAATGAAGAATCTTTGGTACCTGGTGCTTGATCCTTAGAACTCAATACTTTCGAAGAAGAACCAAGAACCAAGAACCAAGAACCAAGAACCAAGAA
>CAZXCE010000693.1:0-4515 GCA_964639175.1 uncultured Clostridia bacterium | reverse complement strand
ATGGATAATACTAAAGTATATTAGCCTATGAATCAACTGAAATGTTTAAAGACCAAAGAGCAACGTCATACCAGCCGCAGCCTATAAATCCACTTGAGCAAAACGGGGATTCAGTTAAGGAATAAGTTGGGTGACCACGCTTGCTATCTATTTGGGATCATTGGGATTACCGGACAATCATTCTTCAAAAAAGATTTTCTTTTAGTACTCCAACGGGTGCTGGCTTATAGCCCAGGGTGGCCCCTGGGTCTCTGGTCACCTTCCGATTTCTCCCGCCCCGCCAGCAACCGCCATTGGCGGTTGCTGGCGGGGCGGGAGGGGAAACTGGCGTCTGGTCCCAGGGTTGCACCCTGGGAGAGCGTGCCGGTGCCCAGTTCCTGGGCTAAGAACCAAAACTTCAATCCAAACCTCGTTGTAGTGTTAGGAACCCAGGCTTCTCACCCATTGAATTCAAGACCTGATTGATTCGTACCTGATGAATTGCCAGCAAAAGACTTCACTTCCAGAAAAAAGTACTTAACTATGCTCATCAATTTCTTTCATTTTCGCTTGAACTCGTTTCAAGAGCTGTGTGCACCGTGGATCAGAATTTCCTTGTTCGACTGAACGATTGAGAAAATATTCCGCCTGGAGCAGTCGATTGCGTGCAGCAGCAATCATCCCCAACAAATAGAGACGTTTATCCTCGGGAATATTTTTGATCGTGGGAAGGAGTTGAGGATAGCGATAGGCTTCTATCAGGGCTACATTCCCAAAATCAGCAAATGGCAGGTAGTTACCTTTTGGAGTGTTATATTCCAAAACAGGATACCAATCTGTGCTCACCTCCGCATATGGTTTTATTTGAAGGAGGTTGGTTAAATTCTCCTCAAATAAATAAAGCCCTTCCAACACTGTCAAAATGTCTCCATTGATGAGTTTAGATCCCTGGGTTGATCTTTGAACCGAAGGGGACTGGTTCAGTTTTTCAATCAGTTGGTAGTCAATTTCAAGGGGTTCTGGTGAACCAATCAATACTCCCTGACCACCTCGAATGAAAAAGGCAGTGTGGGGAAAAACTTGATGCATGGTATTGATGGCGGTCAGAACATCCAGAGGGTCAATATGATGAAGCTGAACCCATTGCTGAAGAATCCCATTGGGGGATAAGTGGTTCCGACAATGTTGGTAGAAATCTTTACTGTAAAGATTGGCTGCCCCAGCAAACCAGATATTACTCAATTCAATCGTGATCAGATCATATTTGTTGGGGGATAACATGACAAAATTGCGGCCGTCAGTAATATGGACTTTGACCCTTGGGTCTTTTAAGACATTCCCGTTGACGTGACCAAAATAAGTTTGGGCAGCCTCAACAATCCCAGGGGCAATTTCAGCCACGTCAATTTCTGAAAAGGGAAATCCGGCTACTGTATCGGCTGTAACTCCTGTGCCTAATCCGATGACCAGTGCCCTCTGAAATTGGTGAAGGAACACCAGCGGCACCAACGCAAAATTTCGTTGAGCCGCCATTTCACCTCCATCGTCACCCATAAACTTGGCATTCGTAAGTAAGGTTAAGGTTGACCCAGATTTGACAACACTGGTTACCCCACCCAGGACATCTTCATGATAATAAAGGATTTGCTGAGGATTTTCAGTATAGACTCCATAGAGGTGAGCCCCAATATTCATTTGATTCAAGTTCCAATGCGGAAGAACAAAACTGCCCACAATGCAACTACAGAGGGCAAGGGACAGAATTCGAATCCGAAAATATTTTTGGTGTGGGGTCAAAACCAGGGTCATTGCAACTGCCAGGATGATGCTCAGTGCCCCTGTTACCCGCAGTAAAGTTTCTGAACCCATTCGTGGAAGCAGCACGAACCCCGTAAGAGTAGATCCGATAATACAACCGACTGTATTAAAAAAATACACACTGCCAAGTTGCCCCGGAAGCCTGGAAAGCTGGTGTGTTCTCACTTTGATCATCAGTGGAAAAGAGATACCAATCAGCAACGCCGGAATAAACATGACTGAAAAACATCCAAGAAATCGGACCGTTTCAGTCAACAAAAAGCTTGGGCGGAAGAACCCAGTCAGCTTAAAGATTTGAGGGATATCATCCCAGAATGGAAACAGCACAAAGGTTGACAATCCAAGAAGAAACTGACACATCACTAACCTGGAGTGTGTTTGGTGACCTTGATGGTTCATTTTCCCGAGCAGGTGGCTCCCAGCAGCAATCCCAAGCAACATGGTAGTCAACATGATCCCAAAGGCATAGGTACTGGTCCCAATGGTTTGGTTCAGCATATGTGTCCAGTTAACTTCATAGGCAAATGACAAAAATCCTGAGCACAAAGCAAAGCTGTAAATCCAACGAGCCAGTTGAGTGTCTGACCAGGGCTGTTCGGTGGTCTCCAGCTCACGTTTAAATCCAAGCCAGTGTGTAAGACGGTCAAAGAGGGATGGGGACAGTGAGGCAAGTTCCTCTGCACCTTGAACCAACTCGCCAACAGGAGTTTCTTCCGAGGCAATAGGCGTGACCTGGAATTGCCGATTAAGGTATAACGATGCGGCGAAGATCGCAATATTACCAAGGATTGCCACTGCCAGAGTGCCATAAATTCCAATGGCTCCGAGCAAAAAATAGGTCACGAAGAAAACACCAAATGCAGCTCCATACGTGTTGATTGCATACAACAAGCTGATTTGTGGCCCAATTTGCCTGCTTTCTCGGATGAGATATTTAGCGAGGGCTGGAAGTGTTCCGCCCATGAGAATAGTTGGTGGAAGCACGATAACCCCAGCCAGAAAAAAACGCACCATGGTTAATGCCGAGAAAGAAAAACCGAAGTTTTGAAACAAGGAAATATAAATTGGCTCAAGTGAGAGAAAGAGAAGGGGAACGATGGTTGAATAAAGTCCTACCCCAAGTTCAAGGTAAGCATAAAGCCTGAGTCCGTTCCGCCCACGTTCAACATATCGTCCAAAAAAGAAGCTTCCTATTGCTAAGCCTCCCATAAAGGCTGCCAGAACCGTGCTAACGGCATATGTTGTCCCACCAAAAATATAGGTAAGTAGCTTCACAAATACTGTTTCATATGCCAGGGATGTGGCACCAGAAAGAAAAAAGAGAATCAGGAGCAGGCGGGATAATTTTTGATTCATAGGAGGCTTATCAGAAAAACTGAAAAAATGTCCAATTGAAAGGATATCATTGGAGGGAGAATGAGATCAGGTTCAGAGCTCAGTGAAATGCGGTTATTTCAACAGTTTAGCGGTCTGAACATCGAGTGTATGATTCCAAAATGGCAGTATTGGTGAAGGAGGACAATACCTGGACCCCTTCATCACACGTCTGAATTGGTTACCAGGATGATTCTAAGATGTGTGGGTGGTCTTTTAGGTGTAAACCAGGAGGTTGAGCCAGGATAGGGAAAGAGTTTTTCTGGTGTCAGAAACCCTATGATGGCATTGATTTGGAAAACTTTCTCATCACAGCATACAAGGAAAAACAGATCACAGTCATCCTTTTAGCTTCAGATCACAGCATTGATCTCAAGAGAAACTGTTTCAATGCGGAGTTTATCAGTTTGGGCAGGTTTCAAAAAGACAAAAACAACTTGCCAAAGTAGTTCTTGATGGATCTGAATTCCTAACGGGATTTTTAAGCTGGTGTGAGGGAGGGAAGATCTTTTTCGGAATAAAGGGTTAAAACAAATAAACCGAGAAAGCCAGAGAGAGAATGAATCTCAAAACTGGCTTCCTCCGTCCGATTTTATTTGTTCAGGGCCTGCAATTCCTCAACTTTAGGGGCATTCACATCCCAGGTTTTGACGATCTTGCCATTGCGGAGCAGTACAATATGCGGTGTATCGCCGGTTGGTCCTAGAATGCGGTTAAAATCATCATTTGAAATTTGGCCGAGCGGAAATTTAGCACCATATCGTTGGGCAAAAAACTGACGTTTCCAGTCTTCATCCGGGCATAGCGCCACAAAGTTCGGTACATTTTTGGTCGTCAGATAGGAATTAAAGGTCGGGACGCTGGCCTGACAGTGCTCACATTCAGTCAACATAAAAGCCACCACGTGAGTGCCTTGTTTGAGGTTGACCGAAATGCCGGTAATTTTCAAATCGGCAATGGACTGTTCCGCTTTTTGGGCTTCGGCAGCCGGAGTGGAAAGGATCCCAAAATTAAGTGGGAGTACCAGTCCAATTGCGGCGAAGGCTGAAATGACCGCCACGCGCCACATTCCACTGTGCTGGCTGACGGGTTGTTTACGAACCAGCCAGAATGCCGCAATACTTCCACCAAGCATGAGCAAATCTTCCGCAAACGCCTCGCCCGGCGTTCGTTTGGCCCAGGAGCCAAAACATCCACAATCCGCCGTGGCGCCTGTCATCCAGGCCCACCCCACCGCGCCCAAAAAGGCCAGAAACAACAGTGACGAAAAAATTAAGGTTACGCGCATTCGATACCCCACGATTAAGGCTGCCCCAAGCGCACATTCGACGATAAGCATCGTCC
>CAZXCE010000692.1:0-4517 GCA_964639175.1 uncultured Clostridia bacterium | reverse complement strand
GAAATTCGATTTTTTAGATACCAACATAAGAAAGTTCTTGAAGAATCAATCACGATGAATCGCTCAGGAATGATTTCAACTCATAAATCAACACTGATTTACCCTAAAGAAGACAATCTCCCCCAGGATTAACCCGCAGCCTGTAGACTGAATGGACCTTCGTGCGAAGTACCTTACCGAAAGTTTCCAGACATTTTAACCACGGAAAACACGGAAAACACGGAAAAAAATCAAACACTTACCAAATCCAATATCTCAGAAAATTTATGGCAAGGTACTTATGTCATTTCAAATTTTTGCTCAACGGCCAGCCCAGAGATGCGATATTTGCCATCAGTCAGATTGTTTTGACCCGATCACCAGTCAATGTAGCCGCTGTCAGCCGGTAGTTGAACAAGGGCTAACGTCAAAAGTTACCGTGCGCACTGGCCAAAGACCGGCCTCCATTCCCTTACTTTTTCAATCCGACTGGCTTTTTCAGCCTTATTTTCCCAAGTCATCCAGGAATCAAAACCTGACTCCGTCACCTGGGCTGCCGTGGTGGAAAGTTGTGCTTCCGGGACTCACCACGTTTGAAAAGCTCGCGTTTTACCTGCTGATCCTGGCACTGTTTCCCGCCTGGCTGGCGCAGCAACGCATGCAAAATGCAATCACTGCCCGCTTTGTACTTGGGCGGGTAGTGACGATGCAAGACACAGTCTGCGACTCGTTTTTCTTTGGGAACTATACTGACTGCCATTTGAATTACCCAATCTTGCAAACAGTAGGGTGTTGGAGGAAGAACGAGAATCCAGCAGAAACGATTGATCGCCAAATGGGCATTTACAATGGCTATCGGTTGATTTGGAAAGCCCAAAAGAAAACCGATTCTCAACCTTCCAGTTTTACTGCCGTCATGGTGCCGCTGGTTCAAACCGGGATGTTCCGAACCGGAGATGACTGCTTTTATATTGATGAATATGGAGTTATGAGACATTCAGGGAGTCCAACGGTTATTCCAAACCGGCGGAGTCCGGTGTATGAGCGAGACTTCAGCCTGTTTGGCTCGTGGTTTCACCCTGTCCGGCGCTAACTTTTTGATAACAATTCAGTCTCCTCGCTCCCTTCGCACTTCGACTTGCCGATCACACATCGGTTTGAGATTCCAATGCCAGATGGCAATACCCTGCCAGCTTCGCGCATGATCAAAGCAGTGGAAGCACGCTATGACTCAAATCTTCATTGAAGGCTACACCAGCGACGAGGTTTTTCATTTTCCGCTGCCTGAGCTTGAAGCTCTGATTTTTACTGGTGAGCCAATCGAATTGAAGATTGGATCGGCCAAAATCCTGGCTCAATTTCAGAAAACAGAGTGGACATTGACGCTTGAACTAGCTCACATTGATGGTGGCGGCGAAGGCGTCCTCCTGACACTCGCCCTCCTGGTTGAAAAATATGCACAACTGGCAAACCTGACGGAAATACACTGGATCGTCCATGCCGTTCACTGTGCCAAACCAAATCTAAAACTCCGGCGGATGCTCATTCGGAAAGGGTTTCAACTCAAAGAATTGGACGGATTTGGTTTGGTCTATTTTCGAAATCAAATGTTAGACTCCCATGGAAAAAATTGAACTGCCCAAAAAACCAAAGCTGAACGCTGACTCGATGCCAGCCGCGCCCTGGCCGCCAGCGCCAAAGTACTATTCCGGCGGATTTGAAGCCACACCTCATCCAACCACGGGAGTCATCACCTGGAACATCAACACCACCTGCAACTATCGCTGTAGCTATTGCACACAACGGTTTCTTGACAATCGTGCCCGCTGGGCGCGAGATACCCAGGCTTTTTTGGAAGGCTTTGGGCGATTGCCTGGACAATGGGAAGTCAAACTTTCTGGTGGTGAACCCTTTTTGCACCCGACGCTGTTGGAAATTGTGGCTGGGCTTGAACGCCTGGGACATCTGGTCAGCGTAGTGACCAATTTTTCAGCGACGGATGAAAAACTTCTGGCATTTCTGCACACCGCCGGAAAGGCATTGCGGGTATTTTCGGCCAGCCTGCATCTTGAATATGTCTCTGATCAGGCGTTCCTGGTCCAATTTACAGAAAAAGCCAGACTGGTTCAGGATCGGTTGCCTGAATGTGCGTCTTTGAACATCACCTGTGTCGCCACCCGTGATAACCTTTCAAAACTGACCGAACTGGCCGCGTGGTTCGCCAGTCAGGGTCTCCGGTTTAAAATTCAACCTGAAAAACAAAACCGGGATGTGATTGAATACACCCCGGAAGAGCAACAGCACCTGATTCAGCTTGGGGGACATAACGGGCTTGGAAAAATCGCCTGGTCGTTTCAAGGCCGCCCGTGCTGGGCTGGGGCGTATTCCTTCACGCTGGATGATCTGGGTAATGCTTGGCGCTGTTATCCGGCCCGTCGGTTTCGCGCCCAGTATCTCGGGAATTTTCTGACACCTGCCTTTGTACTTGCTGAGGGACCATCTCCCTGTGTATATGCTTATTGCAATTGCACCGTTCCAATCGAACGGGGAATGATGCCGAAAACTGCAGGAGATATTTTCCATGGCAATGAAGTTTAAGACATTTCGAAACATCCTGATCGGTGGAGTCCTGGTTTCTGTGGCCGGAATCGGTGCCTGTACGGTCCTTAGCTTTTACTTCATCGGCAGCCGTCCGGCACCTCCGGCCCCAGCGGCGCCAAATGCCCCATCACCGCCACCGGCGCCGCCGGTCGGCCTGGCGCCCGCGGCCCCAACACCACCAGCACCGCCGGCAATTCCGCTTGCCCCAGGCGCCCGCCGGATGGATCAGTTGATTATCGAACAGCTTTCCAAACCCGTTTCCGGCGATAAAATCAAAGATGCCTTCAACCGTGAACCGTTTAAAGTCAATTTTTATCGTGATGGGAATGAGCCGTACTGGTCACGCCTTAAAATTGATTACAACCGGAATGAAAAATGGGATGAAAAGTGGGATCTGGAAATGGGGCAACCTGTCAAACGCCACGTCGCCAGCCAGGATGATGAACAGTATGACCAGGAATACCGCTGGGTTGGCGGCAAATGGGAACTCAAAACAAAATAATCCAAGACAATTTGGAGAGTGATGGCTTTTGATTCCAGCCACCTGTCATGTGGGTAGATTCCGAACGAAGATGCCCTTTCCGTACCTATCACATTTCACCAATTCTCGCACTTGACAGTAAAACCTGTTCCGTGGAATGGTTTGACGCTTTCTTTTCCCTTCAAACATCGAACTTTCGTTTGCCCCCCAAAGTGAACTGACACTCATCTTTCCTGGAGACATCTATGCTCAAAGAGTTTAAAGAATTTGCCATGCGTGGAAATGTGCTCGATATGGCCATCGGGATCATCATCGGAGGCGCGTTTGGTAAAATCGTGACCTCGTTTGTGGGCGATATTTTAATGCCACCGATTAGCAAGATTTTAGGGAATATTGATTTTTCAAATAAATTCATCAACCTTTCAGATAAGCCAGCCGCCACACTGGCCGAAGCCAAGGCTGCGGGACTGGTCACCATTAACTATGGTCTGTTTTTTAATACCGTGCTTGATTTTTTGATTGTCGCCTTTGCGATTTTTCTTCTGGTCAAACAGGTAAACCGGTTTAAGCGACAGGAAGAACCCGCACCTCCCACGACCAAAGATTGTAAGTACTGCTGTTCACCCATTCCGGTCAATGCCGTTCGATGCCCACAATGCACGTCCCAGTTAAATGCGGCGTGAGCCAAATCATTCAAAACCTGGGCACGGCCTTCACGGTGCCCAATCGTTTTTCCAACGGCGGAATCTGCTTTCAGCCGGGCTATAAAATGTGGAGTTGATTCAACACTCAAACATTGCCAAACCTGCCTCATGTGCTGTTATTATCTATGTTTCCATCTGCACCTGAGCGTCGGTTGCTTGTCCTCATTCATATTTTAACAAAGTGCGATTTTCATGAATCAACGGAAGCCTTTTCCCACCATTAGCCCTGAAGATTGGGCAGCAACCCCCCCAGCAGTTCGAGAGTTGCTGGACCATCTGGTTCAGATTGCAACTGAAATCGAACTGGTCCGAACCCGGGCCGCCTCACACGATGATCCTGACCTGACCCATCACGAAGTCCATGCCACGATGGGAAACCCGATTGCCAAACTGGTCGTCCTGGCGCCAAACCGGGCGATGGTGTACAGTTTTCCAATCTTTAAAAAAGAAGTCTTTATTGGCCGTATTGACCGCCGAAGCGCTTCGGAACCCGATATTGATTTATCGGAATTTGACATCAAAACCCGTGTCTCCCGTCGTCATGCCCGAATTTTTTGTGAAGATAACAGCTTCTATATTGAAGATTTGGGCAGCGTCAACGGAACGGTGATCAACGATTCTCGCAAACTCCGCCCCAATACCCCCTATAAGCTCAACGACCAGGATGAAATCCGGGTCGGCAGCAGAATCACACTGTTGCTTCGAACCGAACCAGCGACGGTTGAATTGTCGGGTTCCGGGTTCCGGGTTCC
>CAZXCE010000691.1:0-4517 GCA_964639175.1 uncultured Clostridia bacterium | reverse complement strand
CTGACCACCGGCTAACCTGGCTCCATCCCTTCGGGATAAAATCAAAAAACCTACATGTGAAAGGAACTGTGAACCTTGATTCCCCTACATTCCAACCGCTTTCCCAAGTGACGTTCGCCAGATGTGCTCAAGCTCGGCCACGGGCTCATCCAGGTACGAGGTGCCATCAATGGTGACCTTCAGATGGGTTCCTCCAAGGATCCCAAGCTGGGTGCAGGGCAGGGAATGTTCAGCCGCCAGGGCCAGAAATTTGTCCAACTGCGCTGCCTGAACCGTGACCAGCATGCGGGATGGCGTTTCGCCAAACAACAGCCCGGCAATCGAAAGATCGGCCAGCGCGCCTTCGCGTTTCATCTCAAGTGTCATCCCAAGGGCTGAGCGGCCATGCAGTGAAAAACTCAGTTCGGCCAGTGCCACCAGCAATCCGCCATCTGAAAGGTCATGAGCGCCGGAGTGCAGCCCTTTCACCGCCGATTCGAGCACGACGGCATGCAGTTTTTGTTCACGTTCATACTCAAGCTGGGGCACAGGCCCGATCACCTGGCCGGTCTGGCGTTCCAGAAATTCGGTGGCGCCCAGTTCTTCAAATGAAGCTCCGAGCAGTACAACCACATCTCCAGACTGCACCGCCGTGTTTGAGATGAGGTAGCGAATATCTTCAATCAGGCCAACGCTTCCAATCACGGGAGTTGGGTAGATTCCCCGGCCTTCGGTTTCGTTATAGAGGCTCACATTGCCACTCACAACCGGGGTTTCAAACACACGGGCCGCAGCGCCCATCCCGGCGACGGCTTCGCGAAAGGCCCACATCACTTCGGGGCGTTCAGGGGAGGCAAAATTGAGGCAGTTGGTGAGTCCAATGGGTTTGGCCCCAGTCGTGACGAGGTTCCGGCAGCTTTCCGCCACCAGGAGTTCAGCGCCACGATGTGGGTCAATCGCACAATACCGGCCATTGCCGTCGAGCGAAATGGCGATGGCTTTCCGGGTTTCCTTCACCCGCACCACCGACGCATCCGCACCAGGAAGAATCACCGTGTTGGTGCGAACCATATGGTCATACTGCTGATAAACCCATTCACGGGAGGACAGATTCAAGGAACCAAGCATCGTCCGCAGGGTGCTGGCCACGGCATCGGGTGACAGGTTACGGGCGGCTGGTGGTAACACTTCATCCAGTACCACCTGTTCAGTGCGGAGTCGTTCGGCCAGTGGGAGTTCCATGCCGGCTGGCGCCGCACAGGGGCGCTGGTAGCGCGGGGCTTCGTCGGTGAGGTAGGTGTTTGGAATATCAGCCACGATTTCGCCAAAGTGGCGGACGCGCATAACTGGTTCCTGAATCACGTGGCCGATGATGACGGCTGAGAGTTCCCAGCGGGCAAAAATTTCCTGGACTTCGCGTTCCCGGCCTGGTGCCGCGACCAGCAGCATGCGTTCCTGTGATTCCGAGAGCAGGATTTCATACGGCGTCATGCCGGTTTCACGCTGCGGCACGAGCGCCACGTCAATATCAATCCCATTGCCGGCGCGGGCGCCCATTTCACAGCTTGACGACGTCAGACCCGCCGCGCCCATGTCCTGGATGCCCACCACACAGCCCGCCCGCATCGCTTCAAGACAGGCTTCGAGCAACAATTTTTCGCAGAAAGGATCACCCACCTGGACGGTCGGACGCTTGGAAAGGGCTTCGTCATCAAATTCAGCCGAGGCCATGGTGGCGCCGTGAATGCCATCGCGACCGGTTTTCGCACCGACATAGAGCACCGAATTGCTGATGCCTTTGGCACGACCGAAAAAGATCTGATCTTCGCGAACCAGACCCAGGGCAAACGCATTGACGAGTGGATTGGGGGAGTAGCAGTCAGCAAAGTAGACTTCACCGCCAATCGTCGGGCAGCCAAAGGCATTGCCATAGTGGCCAATACCACAGACGACGCCATTGAAGATGGCTCGATTCCGTGGGCCATATTGCGGGTCATCGAGCCGACCAAACCGGAGCGAATTAAGCAGGGCCACCGGGCGAGCCCCCATGGTGAAGATATCGCGCAGGATGCCTCCCACCCCGGTGGCTGCTCCTTGAAACGGCTCGATAAATGATGGGTGATTGTGGGATTCGATTTTGAACGCAATACACCAGCCTTCACCGATATTGATGACCCCGGCGTTTTCGCCTGGTCCCTGAACGACACGTTCGCCAGTGGTCGGCAGGTTCTTCAAGTAAATGCGAGATGACTTGTAGGAACAATGCTCTGACCACATAACGGAAAAAATGCCCAGCTCAACCAGATTTGGGGTGCGGCCAAGCAGGGCAACGATATGATCAAATTCAGATGGGGTGATACCGTGAGCGGCGATGACTTCTGCCGTAAGAGGAGATGAGGCTGACATAGGTGTTGAATGCTCCGCAAAGTGAGGGTCCGAAAAACCTGCCAGTGTAGGGGAAGATCGGCTGGTTGACAATGCACTCAGGCGCATTGACATTTTTTCGATTGAAATTTAGATTGTCAGGTCACGTCTGAGGCGCGCACCGTGCCTGTAAGTTCAACACTGATTTTTGCTGTTCTCGTTCCAAATCAATGCCAACTTCACGTCAACACAACTGGTTTGACCTGGTTCTCTCTCTTGGGAGCAAGCCAGCAGCCTGTCTGTTGCTTTTGTTTGCCATTCAGTGGGGCGGGTTACAACTGCACATCTTTACCCACTCAACGGGTACCCATCGTGGGTATAGTGTCGAATTTTGTTCAGTCAGTGAATTTTCATCCAGGGCAAGTGCTTCATCACACAAACCGTGTGAGACTCTGGTTCCTCAGGCCAGTTCTGATTCCTGGTTGACGGCACCAGAATCTGATCAACCAGCCCCATCGCTGACAAGTCAGTGTCCGCTGTGTATTCTGGCTCTGGAATTGCACAATCTGAGTCCACCAGACACCTGTACCCTCTGTCTGGAGATTCTGGCTGATGTTCAGCATCGTCTGGTGGCATTGTCGGTTTATTCTCACCTCTTAGCTTCACTCCAAAGCTCACGTGCCCCGCCTACGTTCACCGTGGGATAAGGGCTCTTTGTTGATTCACCCTGAAGAACTGACCTGCTTGAACGGACAGAATTCAAGCCGCTGCTGGTTGTCCATCTGACAGCAAGCGACGGCGTGAAGGCTGTGTCTGACTCATCCCGCATGGATTTTTCAGGGGCTCAAAAAGAGACGCCTGTCTCCTCCTCGCCAGTTACCTTTTTAGTTCATAACAATAACTTTCCTTTTTTCTGTAACTTGAGGAGTCATACCCATGGTTTCGATGGAATCATTTTTTCGATCACTGGCTGGTTATGCACTGAGTGTGCTCATGATTGTGATGCTCGGTTCGGGTGTCGTCAGCGCCAATTCTGGATCATCAACGTCGGGTGTCATTCGTGGAAAAATCCTGGATTCGACGGGTGCCCCGATTGCGGGTGCCACGGTCACGCTCAGTAATCCGGTAAGCGGCTATACCAAACAAACCCAAACGGATAGCAATGGCAATTACACGTTTTTCAATGTGCCGTTTAATCCATACACGATCAAGGCGGAAGCTCCGAGTTTCTCCCTGACGGCGGAAAGCATTGAAGTTCGGTCCCCAATGGCGATGGAATTTAACCTGTCGCTGGCCGTTGGTGCCACTTCAGATGTGATAACAGTCAATGCTGACGCGCAATCAATCCTGGAGACTGAATCGGCAACCACTCACGTTGACATTGATAAATCATTGATTCAGCGGTTTCCGGCTTCAACCGCCACCCGTGGTATGGAAAGCATCATTTTGTCTACGCCAGGGTTTATGGCAGATGAAAACGGGCGCTTTCACTTTCGGGGTTCGCACGGTCAGGTGACCTATGTCGTGGATGGCGTGCCGGTCAGTGATCAGCTCAACCTGACGTTTTCAAATAGCCTGGATCCAAACAACGTCGAATCAATGGAAGTGATTACCGGCAACATGCTGCCCGAGTTTGGCGGACGAAATGCAGCCGTGATCAATGTTACCAGCCGGTCAGCACTTGGATCAGCGCGAAAATTCTTTGGGAATCTGACGCTTGGCGGTGCTCGATTTAGCACCGGCGAAATCAACGCCCAGTTTGGAGGTTCGATCAACGACAAATTCGGCTATTTTGTCAGTCTGGGTGCCACTCGCAGCAACCGGTTTTCTGATCCAGTGAACTTTGAGAACCTCAACAACACCGGCAATACCCAGCGTTCATCGGTCAGGTTTGACTATGCGGCAACACCAAACGATTTCTTACGGTTGTCACTGGGGGCGGGTCGGACCGAGCGGGCGATTCCGAATTTGTTTTCACAACATGCCACCGGGCAAAACCAGAACACGCTGAACAAAGATTTCTCGATCAACTTCACCTGGCAGCACACCTTTAACAACAAAGTCTCAACCGACATCACTCCATATTTTCGCACCAGCTCAGCTCAACTCCTTGAATTAACACCGTTTAGCACTCCATTGAGCGCCCAGCAGGATCGTCATTTGAGCAACTATGG
>CAZXCE010000690.1:0-4517 GCA_964639175.1 uncultured Clostridia bacterium | reverse complement strand
TCCCAAAGCCAATGGCAAAAACGCCAAACCAAAGATATTCAGTTAGTTGCCGCCTGCCAGCATATAATTGGAAGTGATAGAGACCAACCAGGAGAAAAAAGAAAGTCAGAAACAACTCGGAAAGATTGTCTTTCAGCTTCTGATTGCGGGTCAGTTCAACCTGCTGGGTCAGCACCTCAAAAATGCCCAGCATTACCTGATCGTCAACCGGTTTATGCCGGGCGGCATAAAAAGCGGAGCGTTTGGCATAACCCGGATCCTGCCATAACCGAATGGCCAGCACCAGGCGTCCATCAGATCCGATGACCTGTGCCGGAATCCGAATCGGGAGTGGACGCACCAGCGGCACTGTCTGGGGAAACGCAAGTGGAGAGGTCGTTCCGATTTCCTGCCCATTGGCAAAGACCTGATAACTGCCATACTCAAGCTGGCCAAATTGAATTCCAAGTGAACCAGCCACTTGAGGCCCAAGCGTGGTGGGTGACAGTTTGAGTTCCTTGCGATACCAGGAAAAACCACCTGGAGCAGGTGTTTTCCAGGCGTTGATTAAACTGGTCCCGGCCCAGGTACGGTCATCAAAATCCGGGTTAGCCCACTCTAACTGGTCGCCAGGGTAAGATTTCCACCCGCCGGAAAGATCAACCGAAGGAATCACGGTGGTAATTTCGGCTGACTGAGCAAGTACCGGCCCCACTCCGAGACTTCCCCAAATAACGCCGCACCACACCACAGCCAGGAAAAAATACCTGGGAAAACGATGCTGATTGTTCAGGATCTCTTTCAGGAAAGGCCAATCCATAGCGGGATCCAATCACCCTGTAAAAATCAACCATTTTGGTTTGGTTAATACATTACCTGTATTTGGCCTTCATCGTCACCACCAATCGTAGGATCCAATCCCCCCTCTGGTACACGATAGTCACACACTCACTTTGTCACAGAGCCAGGGGTAGAACGTCCGATTCCTTCACCATTTCGATTCTTAAACCAGATACAAAAACCGCGTATAAACTAGCTTTATCTTCTTTTTTATGCTATATTTACAGCCTTAAAACCTTTCAGAAAACGAGGCTGTATGAAACTCAAAACACTGACTCGGGAAGATATTTTGCAATTGGCCGACAGCCCGGAAATCTTTCATCGCGGCACAGAGTATGCCGAAGAAGGATTGATCTATCAGTTCTCAACAACTCCAAATTCAATTTCTGCCAAACTGCATGGCAACTATGGAAACTACACGGTGACCATTCGTCAAGCCGGCACCGAACTCAAAACCGAATGTACCTGCCCCTATGATGGGGTGGTTTGTAAGCACATTGTGGGCGCGTTGTTGTATTACCTGGATCACAAGGATGATGTCGCCGAACTTTCCCTGCCCGGCGTTCCATCCGCGCTCCAGCAAACATTGGAGGGCTATTCGCGGGATGCTCTGCTCAAACTCATGCTCAAACTGGCGGAAGAAAACCCAGGCTTTCAAAAAGTACTGCTGGATAATATTTCGCTCCCGGCATCAGCCCTGGTCAGCCAGCCCAAAAACCCGGCGCTGGTCAAACGGTTGAAAAAACAGATTGACCGGCTGCTGGCTGGTGCCTATGGCTACATCGAATCCGGGTATGAAGGGGATATTGAAATTACGGAACTTAACACTGTTTTCCAAGAAGCTCAGGCACTGCATCCGGTTGATCAAATTGAAATCTTCTGGCACGCCATTTCAGAAATGGAGGATCTGATCGAGGAAGTAGGCTTGAGTACCAGCCAGATTGAAACGGTACTCAAATATTACGGCGAGGCAATTGCCAAACTCCAACTTTCCCACAAAGAGAAAAAACCGTTCTTCGATCAATTATGCGAAGCCTTTGACCAGCCTCTGGGCAGTTATGGCGAGACTGCCACCGGAATCAAAACCGCGCTCGATATCATCTGTTCCGAACCCAATGATTACAAATACCTGATCAAGAAATTCGAGAACCTTGATTCCAATGAAGCTTCCGATTGGATTGCCGGTTATTACCTGACACTTGGCGATGAAAAGGCGTATCTCAAAACCCGAACTGAGAATCTGAGGGAGGAATACCAGTTCCTTGAATTGGCTGATTTCTGGAAAGCGAAAGACGATCAGAAACAATATATCGAGACGCTGGAACGTTGGCTCAAGCATCTGGAAATTCAACCGCAGTCCCCTTCGCTGACGCCCTGGTTGTACGGTTATTCGCGCTCCAAGCCAGATGGTGTCCTTAAACGACTTGCTGATCATTATGAAGAGAAAGGAGATACGGTAAATCTGGTTCGGATTTTCCTGGCGATGGCCCGCTGGAGCCGCACTTCGCTGGAACTGTATCAACTCCTCAAACGCGAAGCTTCCAAGCTGGGCACCTGGTCGGAAGCTCGCACGAAATTCTTTGAATTCGCCAAATCAGACTTAGAGACTCAGGCCCGGATTTATCTGGAAGAGCAAAACTGGTGGGAAGCGCTCCGCGTGGCCCAATCAGCCCAGCATCACGAATCGCTCAAAGTTCTGGTGGCAGATGGCATCAAACACCACCTCCCCAACGAAGCAATGGCCATCTATGAAAAACTGGTCGTGGAGTACATTGGCCGCCAGAAACGTGACTCTTACAAATCTGCGGCGACCTATGCTGAAAAGATGAAAGATATTTACCTGACGGTGTTAAAGGACCAGACCACCTGGAAAACCTGGATTGCAAAGCTGCGAGAAGAAAACAAACGACGTCCGGCACTGCAGGATGAATTCCGGAAACTCTAGAGGCAAGGTCAGTACTACCTGCCCCAGCGGTGGTACTGACTTCAAATTTGTTATGGTTCCAGGTCGGTCGAAGTATCGCGAGTCTGAGCCTGACCAAGCAGGTCAAGCAGATCGGGCGCCTGTTGCTGGCGGTCAACTTCGTGCAGGACATTGAGCAGTTGTTGTCGCTGTTCGCGTTTGAGCGCACTCACGGCTTTGATGAGTTCCGCGTCATTACGCGCTTTCAACTGCGTGGCCAGCACTTCAAACTGAGCAGCGAGCTTGCCATCCTGACGTGACTCACTGGCCTTGATGAGTTCTTCAACCAGAACCCGAATTGTTTTCTCGTCATATTGAGCAACAGTGGTTGGGGTTGGATTCTGCAATGTGGGTTGAACTTCAACTGGTTTGCCTGGCAAAACACGGGTTTCAACCACTTGCGGTGCCGGTTGTAGCCCAGCCGAAAACGTAACACCATCACGGCCAATGACCACCCGAACGTTCAAACAGGCCAGCAGCACCAATCCACAGGCGCCAGCCATCACCACTTTGCCCCACACCGGTGTCACCACAAAAAACTGTTTGAGGGTTTGCCAAAAGGTAGGCCGAACATCTATTTCAATGCGCGGCACGGTTTCGACTTCCCAGGTTTGCATCACTCGCCGCACACCAGTAAAGGCTTCCAGTTCCTCTCGACAGGAAGCGCACTCTTTGATGTGGTGCTCAAAGGCTCGACTTTCGGCAGGTGTCGCCTCGCCATAGAGATAGGTCACGAGGTCATCTTTGTGGTTGCAGTTTGGGGGATTTGGTTTGCCGTTCATGGTACTTCTCCGAACTCTTTCAGGGTGGGATTGGATTGTTCGTTTTGATCTAAAATATTGAAATAAAAGATAGTATCCAGTCAGTAGTCAGTAGTCAGTAGTTCGCTAAGTTCATTTGGTTAAATCACTTGAAGATATCAAAATAAGAAATACTCATTTTAAAATAGCATTACAGAGCATCTTTGACGTGTTCCAGCCGCTTGCGCATATAGGTCAACCCGGTGTAGAGCCGGGTTTTCACCGTGCTGACTGGAACGCCCAAAATATCGGCAATTTCGTGAAATTTCAGTCCTTCATATTCTTTCATCACAATCACCTGCCGCATTTCCGGAGGGAGGGCGGCCAGGGCCTTGCGAACCAGATCAGCCGCTTCCCGCCGATAGAGTTCATCGTGTAAATCAACCCGATGATCCGAGGGCTCCAGGCCATGTTCTTCAACCTGTTCATCAATTGAGGTATTGGCTTTTTCAGAATGCTTTCGCAATCGCGAATGGCAACAGTTAATCGCAATCCGATACAGCCAGGATGAAAATTTGGCCTCACCTCGAAAAGAATTGAGATTGCGAAACGCTGAAAGAAAGGTCTCCTGGCAGATGTCAAAGGCATCTTCGTCCCGCCCAAGCATACGCACTGCCAGGCTGTAAATCGGACGCTCCCACCGACGCACCAGGATGCCAAACACCTCAGTTTCGCCTAATAAGACACGCTCAACCAGTTCAGCATCAGTCGTTTCCAAGGTTCGTTTCTCCTCACTTCGCATTTACCTCCGGGATGCAGTGTTTTCGGTGGCACTGAGTTCTTTTTGAATCCTGGGATTGTTTTTTCAGTTGTGCCTTGTGTTTTGCCAGTAAGAGCCACGAGTCAGAAAAATAGTTTGGAGAATTTCAGGGGTCAGGGCGGGGTTCAGGGTTCAGGGTTCAGGGTTCAGGGTTCAGGGTTCAGGGTTCAGGGTT
>CAZXCE010000689.1:0-4521 GCA_964639175.1 uncultured Clostridia bacterium | reverse complement strand
CCGGAACCCGGAACCCGGAACCCGGAACCCGGAACCCGGAACCCGGAACCCGATTTTTCTTCCTTCTCAATCTTCCCGAAATCGAACCACCTCCACCGAACAGTGAGCCCTGGTTGAAATTGCGGTTGAAACACTGCCAAGCAGCAGGCGGTCCAGTTTGCTCAAGCCACGCGCTCCCATAAAAATGCAATCGGCTTTCCACTCTTCACTGGCATCGAGCAGAATGCGGCGCGGGTCTCCGATTTTGATTAAAGATGAAGTTTCAAGTCCGGCGTCACGAAGTCCTTTTGCGGTTTGATCAACCAGATTTCGCGCCCACGTTTGGGCTTCAGCCGCCTGTTCTTCATTGTGTGGATGCATTGACGGGAAGGGAGGCGTAACCGCAATGGGTTGAATTGGATCCTGGACAACCACAATGCAGACCTCACTTTCATTTGGCCAGTTGCGGGCTTCAATGGCACATACGGCGTTGAGTGAACTGTCTGACCCGTCCACGCCGACCAGGAGTCGAACCGCAGAATAGGCTTCAGCCGAGTGGCTGCGAGAAATCCGGACCGAGCATTGAGCCTCGGTCACAATCCGTTTGGAAACGCTTCCCATCAAAAAGCGTCCCATGGCTGACCGGCCATGGGAACCAACCACAATCAAATCAGCCTTCCAGGTATCGGCAAAATGGAGAATTTCTGAAGCTGGCGAACCGCGGCGCACCTCGGATTCAATTTTCCAGTCTGGAAAATAGTTCCGAACGACCCGTGCGCCAAACTCAGCATGATCTTTGGCGGCTTCCAGAGCGAAGGTAAAGTTTTTGGTGTCCATGATCTGGGGCATTGGTCCAACGCCAGGCAGCATGGCCGCGTCAGCCAGTTCGGTACTGGTCGGAGGTGTCAACCACGACTCTGCAACCGAAAACACCACTGCCTGAGCAACTTGCGGCAATCCAGCTCGCCATAATTCGTGCAGTGCGGCGTCAGAACATCGTGAACCATCATAGGCAATCAAAATGCGCATTCGTTGTGTGCTCATACCAGCCTCGCTTTGGCAAAGAAGGTGAATTGGAAAGGAAAGGAACCAACCAGGTGCAGAAGACCAGAGTACCATTTTTGACCTGGATCTGGCTGGTAAATTTTACCAGTCCGCCCGGCTGAGAAATTTTCCCCACCTTGTGTGCCGTGAACCTCATTTCGTAGGCAGCCTGCAACCGGCATACCACTCTCAATGATGTCACAGACAGAGCTTCCGATAATAACCCAGGCCGAAAAATCATATTTTCTCAACTATCGAGTAGCAATATTATCTTGAATAAAAAACCAGACTTGGAAAATTGTGAAGTTCAACTGCGACGTCCTCAATTTTCCAGGTTCCTATTACCCAATCGCCCAATTTTCAATGGTGAGCCCAGGGATTTGGCTAAAGTCCTTCAAATTTCGAGTTACAAGAATGCCATTATGAGCCAGAGTGATGGCTGCAATCCGGAGATCCTGGGTGCCGACTCGTATTTTTAAACGCCGGAATTCTTCAACCTTTTGCTCTGCAGTTATTGAACTTTGAAGGATTGGCAGTTTGTTCAGGCTGGCCAGAGTTTCCTGCAACCACAGATATTTCTTGACCCGATCTTCGATGCTGCTGGCTTTGGAGATTTGTGCCAACCGTCCCCGGAGTTGCTCTTCCGCCGTGATGATCGTGATGGCAATTTGATCTGGTGACATGAGGTTAAGGCGGTCACGAATTCCAGGAAATCCGCGATGGAGCAAACTCAGGTGGTCAGTATCCAAAATATACACCATTACTTTACCCCGTCCTGATCAAGTTGATTTCGGTATTGGGTAATTTCAACTTGCAATTCATCCCAGGTTGGATCAGCGCGGAAACGGCCAAATTCTTCAATCCATGGGTTTGGTTGAACTTTTTGAACTGGGTTGAGTTGAATGGTGATGATTTCTCCCTGGGTAAGCCGTGTTTCAAGCGCAGCCTGAGCCTGGGCAATTGCTTCCTCCCTGGTCGCACCGGTTCCAATACAGTCCGGCATTTCAAGAACTGCCGCACTGTACTTTTCTGCCTGGTGGTGCACAAAAACATGATACTCAGACATAATGAACCTCCATTCATCATCAATGCTCACAAAAACGACACGATAGCTTACTGTTCACCTTCGCCTCAGGCAACAATTGGAGGATTCAGTCAACGTGATTTAGGGAAAAGTATTTGTAAAATTGGCACAAATTTGGGAAGTTACTATGAGTCCAACAGAACTCAAGCTGAAAACCAAAGCGTTTCAAGGTAAAGTGAGTCACCTGACAGGTTCCGCCTGTTTTTCTTCACGAACTGGCTTCGACATCGTCGAATAAACCCAATCAATGAGTTCATTTCTATGCTGATCCTTCAATTTATCGACCCTGGGTTGATTGAACTCCTTTGGAGAATTTTTTGTGAACCCATTCTTTCATTGGTTACCAGTGAGTACTTTCATTCGAGGAATAAAACTCCCATGGCTTTCAATATTGCCCTGTGGGTGCTGACTGGTTGTTTGCTAGGGTTGTTTTTATGGGGAGTTGGGTTTCTTTGTCCAAGTCTTCCTGGTCAGATGGGACAAGCCGTTCGCCTGGCAATTGTTCTGACTGTATGTAGCCTTTGCTTTGGATTCATCGGTCTGGTAACAGAACTGATCCGACTTCGAAACAAATCACAACCAACGACTCAAAGGGCGCCGTTTCAAAATTCACCCCGAACGAAGCACAAGAAACGAAGCCGGAGGAGGTAACCACCAGCATGAAAACTCGACTGAGGATCTGGCTGCTGCTTGTTTTCTTGTATTTATTGACTGGAACGTATTCGGCACAACCCATTACCGGCAAACCCACGCGGACAATCGTCAGTTATTGCTGGTTGAGTCACAATCCGCAGCCGTTTGACGGGAAAACCATTTCTGTACGTGGAATCCTGTCCATTTATCCCAATGCAATGGCTCTTTCTGACCCCGCCTGTGCTCTTGAACCGGATAATCCTATTTGCAGGCTAATCCTGGCTGATGATTTTCAACCGGATCCGAAAACAGCTTCCTGGCTGCAACAAGCAACGGATTTTCAAACTGATCGGCAACAAAAAATGGCGGAAGTGATTGTTCGGGGAAAGTTTAGCTACCACAAGTATGATTGTTTTCAGCCGAGATTCACTTTGAGTATTTCTGAAATCAAACCGCTTTCTGAGGCATTTGATCAGTGATGCCAGCAGTCGTTCATTCACTTTCTATGATTCAATTTCAAGAAGTTCTGCCCAATGAAGGTGTAAAAGGCAATTACCGTCCAGTGGCTTCGATCAACCAGACCGTGACTGCTATTGCACAACAACATCATTTGGCCATTGATGAATTTGACGAAGATGGTCTTGGCTGGTCACATATGGTTGTTTTGCGGGCAAGTGACGGCAAACAAATTATGGTAATTCAGCATTTGCAAAGCCACTGGTCAGAAACATCAACTATGATTGAAATGATACCTGATGACCCAACAACCCCGGCTGTGCTTGATGAATTTCTGGCCTGGCTTGGTATTGGTGCTGCCGATCTAACCTGGCTTGCTCCAGTTATTACGCTTCCGACCTATCGCCTCTGGCGGCAGGATGACAACGGACAGACCTTTCACATTGAAACCGTTTCAGGATTGGGTGAAGCCATCCGGCGGGTCAAAGCCTTTGAAGCTCTTGGCCATAAACAGTGTTACTGGTACGAACAAGCGTGAATTGTAAGCAGCCAGCAGCCAGAAAAGCATTCGAATCCTTCTCGATCAGGTCGAGTGAGTTTGGTCTGACTTTTCCCTTCACGACCACCAGTAAACTGGCCGGTTTGGGAACGGTTTCAAACGATGGTCAACCAGTTCCGCACGCTTCTGGAGAAAACAAAATTTATAGAGCCGGCTGTGACACCCGTAGATATTGAAGTCCTTGAAACTGATGAGGGTGAAGAGGTTCGCCATCACCCCCGGCCAGAAATTTCAGCCAGATGGGTTGAATTCCTCACTCGCTTTTCCGAAACGCTCGGAACACTCAAGGAAATTGCCCACAAGCAACTCAGCCACCAGCTTCTTTCGGCTGAAGAACTCCAGTTTTTGCGGGACGTGGCTGAAGTCAATGAAGGGTCAGGTCGGGCCGAATATCGCGGGTGGTATCCAAAGTTGTTTTATCCGGGGCCGTCGCTATGTGCCAGGGAAGATTATGTCATTGCTGATGTCCACACCGCCGGGCCGGATGCGCGGTTGGGCGATCCGGGAGGTGTGCTCCATCAGGCAATTGGCCCGGTCAACTTGATGGTGGTTGGCGTCGAATCAAAGGAGGGCACGATTCTCTATGGTGGGCCTGTGTTTTGCCATTATGAGTTCCGGTCAACCGGAACCCAACGCACAAGTAAAGCCGAATGGACACAACGCATTGAAAACAAACAGCTTCCACCAACTCCGGAATGGATGAAGACTTTGGAATGAAGAATGAAGAATGAAGAATTGAGAATGAAGAATGAAGAATTGAGAATGA
>CAZXCE010000688.1:0-4532 GCA_964639175.1 uncultured Clostridia bacterium | reverse complement strand
GCTCCCCCATTGGCAAACCGGCTGTCCTGATAGGTGGCAATCAGATTGGTTGGGTTTTCAGGATTGACGGCCACGTGCGGCTCCGCCTGGGTTTCAGCTTGCGAACCACGATCCGAAGGCACCAGATTCTGACTGACTCGAACTGGTAACGCGGTTTCATTTCGATATTGGACCTGGGGTGAAATCCGCCACCGATCAAACGATGATGGAAAGACGGCTGGCAGTTGAGGCTGCCCTAATTTGCGAAGCGGTCGCAGTTGATGATTCACCCAGGCTTGTGGAACCTGATTTTCACGCTCCGGTAAAGCGTGTGGTTCCTGAGCCGTCACGTGATTTCCTACAAGCCCGACACACAACCACCCGGTGGCGAACCAGATCACCAGTTTGTTTTTCAGCATAGATTTTTGGGTTTCCAAAGAAAATTGGCCTGGAATTGTTCGATGAGGAGTGACTCAAACTCTGGCTGGTTGTCACGCAATTTGCAATCGCTTTCCCCTGCGGGCTCTCAAAAAATATCGCGTGGCCACCTTTGCCAGGTACCCACGCGATGAAGGTGCTTTTGTGAAGCAAGGTTGGATTTTTTCTTAGCGCACACCGCTCGGCGCACGAAATTGTCCAATTGAGCTGCCGGATTGTCCAGTTTGAGGCGGGTTCGGAGTGCCACTTACGGCTTCCCAGGTGCCGCCAGCCAGTGGAAACTGCTGGACACGATTGTTTCCTGAATCTGCCACCAGCAATGTTTCAACCCCACTAAAATCAGTGACCGTGATTCCCTCAGGGAGCCGAACTTTCCCAATGGCACCACCCAATGTCGAACCGGAACTTGCCAGAACCGTCACAGGTCCTGGTGTCGCACCGATAAACTCAATCACCCGATTGTTACCGGTATCAGCCACGTACAGGTTTCCAGCCGCGTCAACGGCAACACCTTCTGGATCCCTGACCTTTCCAGGATTGATTGACCCACCGCTCGTGGCAATAATTTCAAAATTTGCCAGCGGCGGCGGTGTGGCATTGGTATACCCAGGATCGTTGGCCGTCAACAATTTCAAAATCCGATCATTGTCGGTATCAGCAATGAACAGATTGAAAGCTGAATCTATGGTCAGTCCTCGTGGACCACTGACTTTATTTCGCAGAAATCCGGCAGTTGCCAGCGCTGTCGCGTTCCCGGCAGGGCTTCCATCCGGGTTGGTCGCAAACCGTAAAATCCGGTCATTGCCTGTATCTGCCACATACAGATTGCCTTCGCTGTCAAGGGTCAGCGCTTCCGGGGCCCGAACCTGGGCCAGGCTTGACCCAACCGAAGCAAATGTCCCCCAGGTTGTTCCATCAAACCACTGAATCCGGTTGTTGCCGGTATCAGCCACATAAACCCGAAGATCAACCCCAGTTCCGTTATTGGCCACCACGCCTTCAGGACGATTAAACCGGTTGGGCGCGGATCCGGTCACGCCATCGGTGCCAGCAACCAGACTCCAGGTTGCAGTGGCAGAATCAAAGACCTGAACTCGATTGTTTGTGGTATCAGCCACATAGAGCGTATTGGTCAAAACCGGAGTTGGAGGAAATTCAAAATTAAAAGCCAGCGGATTCTGGCCAGCAAAAGTGAGTTCAACATTGTCAACGGCGCCTTGAAACACGCCATTCCATCCAGAACCAATCCCAAAGCTGATCCCGGTTACCAGGGTGCTGCTACTAATATCGGGGAACCCTGAGCAAGCGCCCGGAGGAGGATTTGACTGCCATTCGGCCAGCGTTTGATCATAGACTTCACAGGTTTGCCCAGGCGGGCCAAACCAGCGGAACCAAAAATTCGAAGTTGTGATATTGACGGTTTGCCAGACACCTTCCGGTGCCACAGCCAACCCATTATAAGCGCCTTCATAAATCAAATACCCACGATCAGTTGTGGTGGCAAGATTACCATCAACGTCAATTGCCAGCCGAAACGCCGGGTGCTGAACATCCGGGTTGGTACTGGCCGGGTCGCGGTACCATTCATACTGGAGATTCGTCAGGTTTCCGAGGGTCTTTCCAGTTGTATCTGACCAGTAATATTCAAAATCAGCTTTGGATGTATTGGCGACAGTTCCTGAAAAATAAGCTGAGGCGGTTCCGCCCCGTGGATAATCATCAGTGATTCCAACCGTGGAGCCATCGCGGACATTGAGTCGTAACCAGGTATCGGCCACAAAGGTGTCATTTAAGGTATCACCTCCGCCGGCTGGATTGTCTAATACGCCTTCAGGTGTCGTGACGTTAATGGCAACCACAGGGAACCACATCATCAAAGCAAGCAGGACAGCAACGCTAAATTTCTTTCGCATAGGGATTTCTCCTGGAATGTGCGACTTTCACCAAATCCTTCCCACACTGGGGCCATGCGGCATCAACCTATCAGTTCATCCAAAACCAATAGCTGGCAAACCAACTGGCGGCATCACCGTTTTTCCAGATGACGGCAGATAGATTTCTGGGATTGAGATTTTTAACCTGGTTCAAAAAGCTTTGGATTGCGCTCAAGAAACGTCAATCTTCGGCTGGTTTAAAATTCAACAACGAGTCCGACTGGGGGGGAAGAATACTCGTTGAGAACATAAGGATCTGGTGAAAATGAAGTCAATTATGTCTGACTTTTTGTGTTAAGGGTAAATTGACTCTATCATCCAGCAATTGGATTCACCAAAATATATTGCCGGTTCGACTTCAAATCTTTGGAAATTCCAGCAACTCGCTTCCTTTATCTAGTTTTCCGTAAAAACAAAAAACCGGTTCATTCGTGCGAATGAACCGGCTTTTTCTCAGCGAATCTGATCCATCACCCTGATGCAACTCAG
Source organism: uncultured Clostridia bacterium (assembly GCA_964639175.1). Lineage (GTDB taxonomy): Bacteria > Acidobacteriota > Blastocatellia > Chloracidobacteriales > Chloracidobacteriaceae > JACQXX01. The sequence continues at coordinate 1,692 of CAZXCE010000688.1, read as the reverse complement.
AGTCAGGCAATCTGATCAATCACAGCTCTCAATCGGTGGCAGGTTCGTTCCTGACCGACGGTAACCAGCAGTTCAAACAGGCTTGGGCCAACTGATTGCCCGGAAACGGCAGTTCGTGAGCCGTTGATGAGCAATCCGGCTTTGACGCCCTTCTCTTCAGCAAAGGCTCGGAGGGCAGCTTCAACCGTATCGTGTGAAAATTCGGTCAAGGTCTCAAAGGCGTCGGCCAGCCCAGGCAGCAACTCTTTGAGCGAGGCATCTTTGAGGTTTTTCTTAACCGCATCCGGGTCAAATTCAAAATCATCCGCAAAATAAGGCCGCCCCAAAGTCACAAAATCGGTCAGCACCCGGAACCGGGCTCGCAGCAGGTCAACCGTTTTGGCAAACCATTCCGCCTGGTCTCCAGCATAGCTCTCCTGCCACAACCCGGCTTTTTCAAGCTGTTCACGCACCAGCGGAAGTAGTTTTTCAAGCGGCCAGGTTTTGATGTACTCGGCATTCATCCACAGGGCTTTCGGGTCGGTGCCAATCCGTGGATCGGTGGTATTGAGGTTAAACACGGCATTGGTATGGCTGACGCGTTCAAAGGTAAACATCTCGCGCATATCATCGAGCGACAGAATTTCGCGATCATCACCGGTTGACCACCCCAGCAACGCCAGAAAATTCAAAAAGGCATCCGGAATGAACCCGCGTTCCTGATAGTACCGAACCGTCACCACATTGCCGTGTTTACGCTTCCCGATTTTGGCTCGCTTTGGATCCAAAATCAGCGGCAGGTGGGCAAATTTCGGCACCGGCTTGCCCAGCGCCTGATAGAGCAACACCTGTTTGGGTGTATTTGACAACCCATCCTGACCGCGAATGACGTGCGTCACGCCCTGGTCAGCGTCATCAACCATATTGCTGAGCAGGTAGAGCGGTGTTCCATCCGACCGCATAATCACAAAATCTTCGATGTCAGCGTGGTGTTTTTCCTGCACGCCGTAGACAAGATCTTCAAACGCCACGGCACCGCCATCCTGCGGGACTTTGAACCGAATCACAAACGGGCGGCCTTCGGCTTCGAAGGCGGCCTGTTGCTCGGCGGTCAATTCACGGTGGGCGCCATTGTACTTAAACGCGACTTTGGCTTCTTCGGCGGCCTTGCGCATGGCGTCAAGTTCTTCTTTGGTTTCATAGGATTTATAGGCATGCCCGGATGCCACCAGGGCCTGGGCTGCCACGCGATGATTCTCAAGGCTTTGCGTCTGGTAGAACGGACCTTCATCCCACTGCAGCCCCAGCCAGTTTAACCCATCAAAAATGGCTTCGATGGCGTCCGGGGTTGATCGTTCGAGGTCAGTGTCTTCGATTCGCAAAATAAACGTCCCGCCAAATTTGCGGGCAAAGAGCCAGTTAAAGAGTGCCGTTCGCGCTCCACCAATGTGGAGATATCCAGTCGGCGAAGGGGCAAAGCGGACTCGAACAGGTGATGTGGTCATAGGAAATACCATTGAGGGTTCAGGGTTCAGGGTTCAGGGTTTTCGCTATGGAGCGATGGTTGAATTCAGGCAGATCGTTTATGGCCTGAACCTGTGTTGAAAATTCAAAAAAGTGAGGTCACAAAAAACACAAGGCATCCGTGTTCACGGATGCCTGAGTTGGTCAAACAAAAGATGGCGGAGAAGGAGGGATTCGAACCCTCGATAC
>CAZXCE010000687.1:0-4554 GCA_964639175.1 uncultured Clostridia bacterium | reverse complement strand
GGATTGCGGAGGTATTTCCAGCTTTGATCGAGCGACTTCAAACCCAATATCAACTGCGGCATCCAGGACTGGGGCCAGGTCATGTGGTCGATTCGTTTCCAGTGATCATGCTCGCTGAAAGGGGTTGAGCGTCCAAGCATTCATCAGCGAATTCGTTTCAACCATCGGTCGTTTGGTCAATCTTTTTTCTCTCAAAGGCAGGTAACTGGACAGAGAAACCATTCTTCCGATTCAAACCCTTCGGTTCAAAACCCATGTGGGAGCCCGATCACAGCCGATTCTCTCCGCCAGTTGATCAATAAACCGCCGGTTGTGAGCCGTAATTTTAATAATGACCGCGTTACCTACAATTTTAATAATGACTGTTTACAAGCGCTGGGAGCGGCGCTACTCACCCATCCTGAACTGGTTCAGCTTTTGCTCGAATCACAACCTGATACAGTTGACCAGCTTGAACATTATCGACATCTGGTCAAAGGTATTTTCTCCTATGCCGACCGCCGGCTGCTGGCAAAGGTGCATCAGGCATTGACTTCACCCAATATGATCATCAGGCGAAATGCCGCCTATGCCTGTGCTGGATTTGGAGATCAAGCCTCAATTCCCCTTCTGATTCAGGCACTGAAAACCGAATCCAGCCTGGTCCGGAAAGGAGTCATCTGGTCTCTGGGCGAACTCAAAGCCCGCCAGGCTGTTCCAGCTATTATGAAACTGCTGCTTGAGGTCCATCATCCGTTCACGAGAAATGGCCACACCTTCCGAACCGACGAAATGAACCGGGCACTTGAGCGACACTATCAGAAGTTGAAAACAAACACCCCGCCCCTGGCCCAGCCAGAAGCTGATTATGGTCTTTTTGGTGATCCACGCTGGCTCCTCAACGACTTTGATTATGTCTGGAGTTTGATTGCAATTGGCCCAGAGTTTGCCCAGGCGTATTTTCGATTCGAAGCCTGGAATCCTGGTATTGCCTCTTATAGAAAGGTTGCCCCCACCTATTTGGCGGAGTGCCTGCCCGCCGATAAAATTCGGAATCGGGAGATTTTGAGAAGTCTGGCGGCCAAAGGCTCGGCTGAAGCTGCCGTCAGCCTCCTCATTTTGGGGGATACAGCCGTTGAAGCCGCGATTCTGAACTGGTTAAACAACCGGCACCCAGCCATGGCAGGACAGTTGATCAAAGAATTAGTCCGGGTGAAGGACAAATCAAAACTCGCATTTGCCCGTTCGACCCTGACGCAAATCGCCCAGGACGAATCGGTTTATTCCAACATGCGTCAGGCTGCCAAAGCATTGATCAAAGAATAATTCATCAGGGGGTGTTCCGTTCTGACATCGTGGTTTCCCAGGAACGGGCACCCGATTCCCGGTTCACTGCCTGAACTCATACCATTGAGGGTTCAGGGTTCAGGGTTCAGGGTTGTGGGGAACTACCATCCTTTCAATAATTTAGCCTTCCCATAAAACGGGAAGCTCATTACAAAATGGTATCAACATCAAAAATCTCGACTTCTTTCCAGATTCCCTTTGTTTGCAATCACATAGGCCAGGCCGAACCGCTGGTGAACCGCATCAACGGTGCGGGTGCTAACATTATTTTGCAATGAGATCCTTGGGTTTTGAGAAAGGTAACTTATTCAAAATATTCGATTTCATTGAACCCTGAACCCTGAACCTTGAACCCTGAATCGTATTCCCTGTCTGGTGACTGATTGAAGCTGGCACAAGGGTTGCACTCCTTTAAAAGATTCACCGTCTCACTTTTCCCGGACTTTTTAAGGAGGCCCACTATGACCCTGACCTATCTGGCCAAGGATTTACGGTTCAGTTTGCGATTACTTTGGAAAAACCCTGGTTTCACGCTGGTGGCCGTGCTGTCGCTGGCACTGGGCATTGGTTTGAACGCCACCGTCTTTACCTGGTGCAAAGCCGCGATTCTGGATCCGCTTCCAGGCGTGCCTGACGCCCGCAGCCTGATTTTGGGGTTTGGCGCGACCCAAAGCGGCAGTTCCTTCTCAATGTCCTATCCAGATTATCTTGATCTTCGGGATCAAAACACTTCGTTTGAAGGACTGGCCGTTTTTCGCAATTTAACCGTCAACCTCAGCCAGGACGGCAAAACTGACCGGACATGGGCCTGTCTGGTCAGCGGGAATTACCTGGATGTACTGCACATCAAACCGCTGCTGGGCCGCTCATTTTCACCCGAAGAAGATCGCACGCCAGCCACACATCCGGTCGTTGTGATGAGCTATAACCTCTGGCAATCTCGCTTTCAGGGTAACCCGAATGTGATTGGCTCAACTTTGACCATCAACGGCAAGACCTTCACCGTGATTGGGGTCACCCCGAAAGGGTTTGTCGGAGGAATTGTCGCCATTGCTCAGGATCTGTGGATCCCAATAATGATGCAGGAGTCCGTCCGGCCTGGAAAAGACCTGCTCACCAGCCACGGCAATCGCTGGCTGCAGATGGTTGGCCGGTTAAAACCCGGAGTGACCCTGGCTCAGGCCCAGACCAATCTCAAATCAATTTCAGCTCAAATCGAAGCCGCCAACCCAAATACCAACACCAACTGGACGGTGGCCCTGTACCCGCTCACCCAATCACCGGAGGGGGCTTCAAAAATCCTGGGCCCGGTGCTGTTGCTCCTGATGGGTATTGTCAGCGTTGTCCTGCTGGTAGCCTGCGCCAATGTCGCCAATTTGTTCATGATTAAAGCCACAAATCGGCGCAAGGAAATCAGCATCCGGATTGCGCTGGGCGCCAGTCGGTGGCGGATCATCAGTCAATTGATGGTTGAAAGCTTCGCCCTGTCGGTGATTTCCGGAGTTGTGGGCCTCTTTATTGCTGTCTGGACCGCGAAATCATTTTTGGCCATGCTCCCGACCCAGCGGCTTCCGATTCATTTGGATTGTTCGATTGACCAGCGGGTTTTGTTATTTACCTTTGGCGTCACCCTGGCCACTGGATTTCTGTTTGGGTTATTCCCCGCCCTGCAGGCGACACGACTCAATCAAGCCACCACGCTCAAGGATGAAGGATCATCGGTCACCTTAAACCTCAAACAGTCGAAATTGCGGAGCAGTCTGGTTTCCCTGCAAGTCGCGCTCTCATTGGTGGCCTTGATTACCGCCGGGCTCTTTGTTCGGAGTGTGTACAACTCGGTCAACACCAGCCCTGGGTTTGCCGTGGATCAAGTTTTCGTCGCAAGCCTGGATGTCTTCCCCAATGGATATGATCAAAAGCGTGGAAAGGCCTTCTTTACCACCATGTTAAGTCAGGTACGGACCCTGCCGGGTGTTCAAGCGGCTAGTTTGACCCGTTCGGTACCGCTCGGGTCAATGGGCCGTAGTTCGACTTCGATCAAGGTTGACGGCTATATTCCGCGCCCTGAAGAGGACATGGATACCGAATATAACATCATTGAAACCGACTTTTTCCGGACGCTGGGCATTCAATTTACTTCCGGCTCAGATTTCCGGCTTCTGCCGCCACCTCAATCCGACCAACCAGACCCAAATCGGATTGAACAGGTTATCGTCAACGAAACATTTGTCAAACGCTATCTCGGTGAGGGAAATCCGCTTGGCCGCCAAATTAATGTGAATAGCCAGAACCATCAGGTCATCGGTGTGGTCAAGGACATCAAGCTCCGATCAATGAATGAGCCTGCCCGGCCCTATATGTATTTGCATGCGCCGGACAACTATCGCTCCGATTTTGTTCTGCTGGTCAAAACTGAAGGTGACCCGTTGACAGCCGCTCCAGGCGTTAAAAATATCGTGGCTGGAATTGATCCAACCATTCCCATATTTGACCAAAAGTCACTGGCCGAACACACCCAGCTTTCTCTGTTTCCACAACGATTTGCCATGATTTTCCTGAGTATTTTCGGCTTCCTGGCGCTTGGGCTGGCGGCGATGGGGCTCTATGGAATGATGGCGTATTCGGTTACGCAACGAACGCGAGAAATTGGTATTCGCATGGCACTTGGCGCCGCCAAACAAGATATCTACCAGTTGATTTTGGGCCGTGGGTTGATCCTGCTCCTGATTGGCATGGGGCTTGGCGTGGTTGGAACGATTGCCGTGGCGCGGCTTGCCTCAAGCCTGCTATTTGGCGTCACCGCCACGGACCCAATAACCTATCTGGGTGTCTCGCTTCTGCTTTTTGGCATTTCGTTTATGGCCTGCTTTTTCCCAGCCTATCGGGCCACACGCATCAACCCCGTGATTGCGCTCCGCTACGAGTGAAATATTGGGAATTGAGAACAGAGTAAATATTCGAGGCTTGTGATGCGACTGAAGAATTGAAAAACAGATCACCTCATTCCCCACTCACAACCAGATGTCATTCACGCTTACATAGTTGACGAGATGGGTTCCTTGTTGCTCTGTCTCTGAGTCTCCCGATCTGTATTCAATCTCTCAGGGAATTTATAACAAGGGACTTAACACTAAGGGAGCGTTAAAATTTAACTTCCCGTTTTCATTGGGGGGAGGCATTTGGATTGAGCATCCTGAAAGGCTGCCGTTCGGATAGCCGGTGGTTGCT
>CAZXCE010000686.1:0-4569 GCA_964639175.1 uncultured Clostridia bacterium | reverse complement strand
GCCATCTTTAGGCAACAACAAGGCGGCCCGTTGCGCTCCGGCATTTCCGATCACCAGTCGGAGGATTTTGGTCAAGAGCCGTTCGAGCACAATTTCACTCGAAATCACCTGTGAGGCTCGGATGACGGTATTCATGTCAATGGCCCCGGTTGACGTGCTGTCGGTTCGTGTCGAAGTGGTGACCGTCGGCGATTGGAATTTCCCGGTGGCAGGTCCACGAAACTCGGCTGGCCGGATCAACAACTCCGGGTGATCGGTTTCAAACCGTTGCAGGACGCCGGTGGCACCCCATCGAGTATAGCCATAGCGAGCTTCCTCCAGGTACATGCGGGCAATTTTGGTTCGTCCAAGACTGGCATAAAACCGCGCGGCCAGTTCATTGACCAGGGCTTCTGCCTGAATGTAGCCATTTCGTTTGGCCAGTTCGAGCGCGGTGTCATAAGCCGCCATGGCCTCCGGAATTTTCCCTTCAATGCCCAGTCGCTCGGCTTCGACCAGATGAAATTTGTGGGCAACGTTTCCAGGGCATTTTCGCGCCCACAGACCAAGTTTAAGCTGGGTTGCCTCAACCTGTGCCAGCAATGCCGCCCGCTGTTCGCCATCGGTTTTGGCAATCGCCAACCGGGCCAGGGCGTCATAAAAATGATACATGGGAATTGAGCCGGTGGAGTTCAATCCGGGCAGGTAGCGTCTGGTTAAATCAGCCTGCTCAATCGCTGCCGGATAGCGCTCAAAATAAATACATAACTCAAGCTGATACAAATGGATCACACCCAGAAGCGCCGTATCTTTCTGGATGGCCGGGTTGGCCAGCAAGTGGGCCGCGTTACAATCATCCCCGATCAAAAGTGCCGGGTCACTGGCTTTGCCCAGCAGGTTTGACACGACCTGCTTCAGAATACTGATGGCAACTCCGGGGCGGGCCTGCTTCATGCGTTTGAGGAGGTCGCCATATTTGACCAGGTTCTGGTACTGCAGGTTCAATTCAGTTCCCAGATTGATTTCGCACAGGGAAATCATCAACAGGAGCGACGTGGCATATTCAAAATCACCCTGCTCCAGGCCGCTTTTGTAGATTTCAATCAGCGGCGCCATACAGTCTTTCAGGTGGTCTTTCCAGTAACTCACCATGGCGTAGTGAATCAGCGAAACCCGAATCCGGAGGTGCTCGGCACCAAATTTTTCAATCAACTCTAACGCCAGCTTGCTGAATTCATACCCCGCATCAATGTTTTGAAGCCAGCCGCTTAAAAACAAACCGTAGGAAGCATAGGCCGACACCGCAATTGGGGTATTGCCGTGCAATAGCGAGAGCTTCACCCGGTGCGCCACAATCAATGGAAAGGTTTGCGGATAGGCGGCATAGGCGGCCACTCCGATCCGGGCCAGCATCTGTTGCGCCGCCAGTGCCAGCGGGTCGGTCATCACCGGCAGATCAACCAGACTTTCAATTGGCCTTCCGTTAAGGAGCCGATTGAGTTCGTAGAGGACTCGCCCGATGTCTTCCTGGGTTGGTTGGAGTGGAAATTCAATGTCCAGCTTTTTGAGAAATTCGAGCGCAATATCCACCGAATCCTTGAGCTGGTTTTGCGCAAACAGCGCCTGGGATCGCACGTCATAAATCTTTAAGGTATCAATCACGTTGCTGGCGTTGGCCATGACTTCGGCTGCCAGCATCTGCATTTGTTCATATTGGCCGCACAGGAAAGCTGCCTCACAGGTGTCTTCATACAACTTGAGTGTGAACTGATACTGAGTGTGCCAGACGTCGGCAGGTAACAATTCAATCGCCGTTGAAAAATAATTGAGTGCGGGTTGAAACGCGGCGGATTCGCGGGCTCGACAGCCTGCCCGATGGTTTAATTGCGCCAGTTCCAGGCGCTCGTGGTCAGTACTTAACAGCCTGCGCCCGGCATTGAGGTGATTGACGATTTCAAACAGGAGGTCTTCGACCTGATCTGAAGCAACTCCATTGAAGAGCCGGTGTCCGACGGTAAAGTGAATCTTTTCCAGGCTCGTCGCTGGAATCAATGAATAGACCGCCTGCTGGATTCGGTCATGGGCAAATTTACATTCAATGGTTTCTGATGTGCGATCAGCCAGGATGCCATATTCAATCACCTGATAGCCGTCACCCAGCGGCAGGATCAGTCCTTCGCGAACAGCTTCGCGCAAATCGGAAATGATTTTGCGCTCAGTTTTGTTGGTGACCAGCGACAATTTCAGCAAATCAAACTGGTTCCCAAGGCAGGCGGCCATCGTGAGCACTTCGACCGTGGCAGGACCCAGCCGCTGGATATTGCTGGTGATCAATTCGACCACGTTATCTGTAATCTGAGCCGCCCGAATTTGGCGAATCTCCCAGACCCATTCGGCGGGTTCCGGGTCAAACCAAATCAGCCGGTCCTGGTTCAGATGCTTTAAAAACTCACTGGTAAAAAACGGGTTTCCGGCGGCTTTCCCAAAAACCAGTTCTGCCAGCGGGGCAACGATTTCCGGTGACTGGTTGAGCGTATCGGCCACCAGGGCGGTGACTTGCTCAACTCCGAGCGGAGTCAGTTTGATATCTGTAATCTGGGCACCGTTTTTCTGAGCTTCGTGGAGCATCATCATCAGTGGATGCCCTGGGTCAACTTCATTATCGCGATAGGCCCCAAGCGCCAGCAAATGCTGGATGTCACCGGCTGAAATCAACGTGCCGATCAATTTCAACGAATCAGGGTCAGCCCACTGCAGATCATCCAAAAACAGCACCAGCGGATGATCCACCTGGGCAAACACGCGAATGAAGTTTTGAAACACCAGGTTGAACCGGTTTCGAGTCTCCGTCGGTCCCAGTGACACAACCGGAGGCTGCGGCCCAATGATGAGTTCAACTTCGGGAATGACCGACGTGATCAATTCACCGTTGATGCCGAGGGCGGTGGTTAATTCCTGACGCCATTGGGCAATCTGGGATTCTGATTCCGTCAAAATTTGTCGAATGAGCGATTGAAATGCCTGTATGACTGAGGCATAGGGTACATTGCGTTGAAACTGGTTAAATTTTCCGCTGATAAAATAGCCGCGTTCTTCGGTGATCGGTTTGAATAATTCCTGGACCAGGGCTGATTTTCCAATTCCGGAATAGCCGGAAATGAGTCCAAGTTCTGACGTTCCGTTACTCACGCGCCGAAACAGGCTCAGCAATTCAGCCGTTTCAGTTTCGCGTCCATACAATTTTTGAGGAATCTGAAACCGGTTGAGGACTTCGTGCCGCCCGAGCACAAACGGTGAGACCCGTCCGGTATGCTCAAGCTGGTTTAGCGTTTCACGCAGGTCAAAAGTGACACCTTCGGCACTTTGATACCGGTCCTCAGCCGCCTTGGCCATCAATTTCAAAATGATGTCAGAGACAATTTCCGGGATTTCAGGGTTTACCTGATCCGGAGGAACCGGGCTAACCGCCAGGTGGCAATGCACCAGTTCCAGCAGGTCGCGGGACTGGAATGGAAGCTGGCCGGTAAAAAGTTCATACAACACCACGCCGAGCGAATACAAATCCGTCCGATAGTCGAGCCCCCGGTTCATGCGTCCGGTTTGTTCCGGTGAAATGTAGGCCAGGGTTCCTTCAAGCACATTCACGCTTTGAAATTCAGATTTTTCCAGCGTGAAATGAGTCGCGCTGCCAAAATCAATCAATTTGATAATGTCTTTGGCTGGATTGAAAACAATATTGCCCGGTGTGATGTCTTTGTGAATCACATTGGCTTGATGGATCCGGTTCAGAATCCGGCTGATGCGAATTGCCAGTCGGAGACCCTCCACCACCGGACAGGGCTGGTGGTGATACAACTGGAGCAGCGAACGGCCTCCGAAATCTTCGAGCAAAATCACCATTCGGTTTTCAAATTGCTCAATCGCAAAGACCTCAACCACGCCATCGCCGGCAAGCTTACGGAGCAGTTCAAATTCACCTTGAAACCGGGCGAGCTGGGCGGTGGTCGGATATTCGTCCTTCATCATCTTGCCGATGATGGGCAGGCCGTCCTGGGCACGAGTTCCTCGAAAGACAATCGAATTCTCAGTCTCGTGCAGCACTGAGTTGAGCGTGTAGGCACTGAGCGAAATCATGGATTTGGTTGTTAGGGCAGATGAGATTTTCGGATGGAAAAGCAGAACGCCGCAATTATGAATGATCAATTCTGAAAAGACCAACTGAATTGAGCTGGAGACTGAGGGCTGAGGGCGATACAAGGGATAAGGGATGAAGGATGAGGGGTGAAATAAAACCAATTCTTCAACCCGTTGTCTTTAGCTGTCATATGTAGATTTTTGATTGCGCTCCAGAGGGATGAACCATGTGGTGAATTGGATTGAGCATCCTGAAAGGCTGCAGTTCGGATAGCCGGTCGGTTGCGAGGCTTTGCGAGCTACCACCGGAAAGGAGTCGTTCCGCCAACCCTCCCCAAATTAAACCCTGAGAAGACCAAAAGGAAGCTTCCTGTGTTGGGAAGCTTCCTGCTTGGTTCGATAAATACCAGGAGGGAATGTTTCGCAAACCCGGAACCCGGAACCCGGAACCCGGAA
>CAZXCE010000685.1:0-4602 GCA_964639175.1 uncultured Clostridia bacterium | reverse complement strand
CATCCGGGCGAAAACCGGGTTGATTCGATCAAAGAACCGAATTCCATCCCCCATTTATGGGGATTTGTACTAAGGGCTTGAGGCTGAAGAAGTCGGGCTGAAGAAATTGGGCTAAAGATGTCACAGGGGGGCCGATCCTTCCGCTTTTGTTTTCGTCCTTTATGTCTTTTATGTCCTTTCGATTCCAGAGCTTTCCAACCTGGGGACAAACAGATCGGGTGAAACGCCAAAAAACTCACCCAGCACTCTGGTCTGGGTTTTAAGGATTAAAAAGGTTCGCTGGAATCCGGTTTATTTTGGACTCCCAGCAGGCTTTGGGTGAGTTCGCCACCATCAACCACGAGTTCGTGAAGCGCTTCGTCCAAATGGGTATCTTTCACCACAATGGTTTCACCTTCATCATCGGCAGCGAACAAGGCTGCTTTTCGGAGCAGCTCGCGAATAAACGCGCCGCTCGCACCTTCTGTCCGATCAATAAAGTGATCAAGCCGGGTTATTTCCAGGCGTAATCCTTGACCATAGAGTTCAAAGAGTCGCTGGCGGCATTCGGCATCGGGGAGGGGGATTTCAATTGCCTGGTCTACTCGTCCTGGGCGGGCTGCCAGTGCTGGTTCAAGCATATCTGGGCGATTGGTGGTCAATAAAAAGAGGACATCCGCATCATTGGCAAGCCCATCCATTTGGTTGAGGAGTTCAAATAACAACGCATTACAACTGTCATTGTGGGTTCGTTCTTCAGCCACAAGATCAACGTCTTCCAAAATCACAATGGCTGGCTGGAGCAGGCGTGCCATCGCACACGAGTGTTCGATCATGCCAAGTCCACGCCCTGTCAACACAATAACGGTCCGATCTTTCATCTGGCTGGCCAGGTACATGGCGGTTAAGGTTTTTCCTGTTCCGGGTAAGCCGTGAAGCAACATTCCGCGCTTTAAATGCCGTCCTGCCGCCAGCAGCTTTTCACTGTGTCGGGCAAACCCAATTGTCTGACGTTCGATTCGTTCCAGTAAGCCTTTGGGCAGAATGATTTGATGATTGGCAATTGCTGGCAGTGAATGAAAATTGACTTGAAGGTTATGCCAGTTATCAAGTGACAAGGAAATAATCCGCCCCCGATAGATGTTTCTGCGCCGCATCATCGTTCGAATTTCACGCAAAAACTGGGCTGCTTTTTCCTGAGTGTCAGCCATTGCCTCAAGTACAACTTTACGGTTGATTCCCATTTCATTTGGACCGCGCAACATGACTGCCAGCCGTTGAGTTGGCGTTGTAATCAGGAATAACCCTGATTGGACACAACTCAAGACTTCTCCGTCAGCAACTCGCAAGTTGACATATTGAACGGGTCCAACCCCTGAGCCACCTCCGCCCATCAATCCACCTGGGCGTGATGACAGGAGTTGAGCCAGGTTGATTCCAAAATAGGCAGATTGCTGATCTCCGACAATTCCAAAGAGTTGATGCGTGACACCCGGCTCTGCCAGAAAAGTATTGATTGCCATCTGAAGATTTTGATGCTCTGAAACTCCGAATTCTTCGGTGACGATTGGAAAAGTTGTTGGGTCAGTTTGAAAGTGCCCGGTGAGATAACGGCGGAAAATTGGCTCTTCAGCCGGTGACTGGGTTGCCATTTGATCGAGGAACCCCTTGAACGAAGCACCAAAGGATTCAAAAGAAAAGTTTTGATCGTCAGCCATAGATATCCTTTCAAAATTTCCGCGGTGGTCTGGAGAGTTGAAACTTATTTCACAACCGGCATTTTCTCGGTTTTGCCCATTCCCCAGTCTTTGAACTCATTAAATGCCTGCTGGCTTGGCCAGCATTCCGGTTCGACATCATTTCCAATTTTTTCAAGCAGGGATTTGAGGGATTCCCGATCATGTGCCCAAAAGGCAAATTTCGCGATGGTGTGCAACGCATCAATATTGCGACCATAAAGTTCCTCGGTTGCCAGATACCCATCACGCATCAACAACCAGGAAATGTTGGTTTCGTTGAAGAAGTCTGCATTTTTGTAATATTTGGACTGATTCACCGCAATGCGGTAATAAAGTGATGCTCCTTCTTTGCCGCCGACTTTGAGGCGGGTTTCTTCGGCAAATGCTTCCCAATCGCCGTCCTCCCCGTGCCAGCGCGGGAGCAGGTAATAGGCTTTCGCGGTATAGTACCCATAAAACTTTGGCTCAAACGCGGTTGCTTCGCTAAAAAGTTGATCATACCGTGCCAGATCCCACCCCTGTCCAAGCGCAACTCGTTGCATGGTGTAGTACCACACTGGGCATTTCGCTGGGAGCGCTTTGGCTTTCAGCAACACTTGTTCGGCAAGGTCGAGCCGTTCATGGAACATTTTCCACTGGGCTTCGCTGACATTGGCGGCATACTCATTGCTGCGACCAAACCAGGCATATCCAGTCAGCGCATCGGCATAGAGCACCTGCGCCGTGATCGAGTTTGGAGATTTTTGCGCCCATCCTGCTACTTTTTTAAGGTATGTTTGCCAGTCAGCTTCGGTGGGGTCCTGACCCTCAGGAATATCGAGTCGAGGATCAAGTACAAAATACAGTCGAAAGATTTTCCAACCACCGCCAGCGGTGAACCGGGCTTTAGATTTACGCAACTCGCCAGCAAGCTGGTCAAGTTCAGCAAATTTGTTTTGCTTGAGCAGATCAGTCACTTGTTTTTTGAAATCCGAAGATTCTTTGTGTTGTTTTTCGATGGCAGGAGTTAGAACGATGTCAGAAGGTGGTCTTGGTTTCTGCTTCTGAGGTTTTTTGGCGTTGGCTGGTTTCTGGGACCCGTAGGCCTGCTGGATTATTTCTGGAAGGACCTGTTGCACTACCACTCCGACAATCACGACAAACAGGACCACACACACAGTGATCAAAACCGCGAGACGGTCTTGGGATTGGGATTTCATACCTTTCTCCTTGAAAAAGAAAGAGTTACCAGCTTTACAGACGTAATCTGCACAGTGGCAAGTATTTAGTCGCTTAAATTGAAATGTGATCCTGCCCAGTGTAGCGCAGTCAGATGTTGGATTCCAGAAAGAAAAACAGTTTTGAATCAGCGCAGCCTTGGTTCCAGGCTTGTTCGGCGACAACACCCTGTAATCAGGCAAATTCGGCTTTGCGAATAGTGAAGAACAGACAATAATGGCGCTTCCTGAATTTCATCCAGAAAAAGGTAGGCTGCACCGTATGCGGAAAGATGCAATTGAATTCTTTACCTCCCGATATCACATCACCCACGATGATTTGAACAAGCTCCTGGCTGAAGCGCTCGGCAAGGGCGGAGACTACGCGGACCTGTATTTTGAATACCGTCAAAGCAACAGCGTGTCGCTCGAAGAGCAAATCGTCAAAACCGCCAATCAGTCCATTTCGCAAGGCGTTGGCGTGCGGGTCAACGTCGGTGAAAAAACCGGCTATGCCTACACCGATGAAATCAGCGTCGAGAGCATTCGGCGGGCGGCCCAAACGGCGGCCTGCATTGCCAAAGAAACGGCGACCAGTGCCAGCGTCAACGTGTCTCTGCGTCCCAATGCCCACGATTTATATGCGATTCCGGTTGCCATCAGCGAACTTCCCGTCGAACACAAGATCGAAATGATCAAGCAGATTGACCAGAAGGCCCGCGCCTATGACCGGCGCATCCGCGAAGTCCAGATTGGGTTTGCCGATGAATACAAAGTCGTAATGATTGCCACCAGCGACGGTGTTCTGGCCGGAGACATCCAGCCGCTGGCCCGTGTCGGGGTCAATTGCATTGCCGATGCCGATGGTAACCGCCAATCAGGTCGGTCCGGCGGCGGCGGACGCCACGCAATGGAGTTTTTTGAAACCACCCTGAATCCAGATGTTTTGGCGACGGAAGCGGCGCGTCAGGCGATTTTGCAACTTGATGCCGTGGACGCTCCGGCGGGGACCATGGAAGTGGTGCTTGGACCAGGCTGGCCAGGGATTTTGCTCCACGAAGCCATCGGACACGGTCTCGAAGCCGATTTCAACCGCAAGGAAACTTCCGCCTTTTCAAACATGATCGGCAAACGGGTTGCTTCGGATCTCTGCACCGTGATTGATGATGGGACAATTCCCGGGCGACGTGGTTCGCTCAACATTGATGACGAAGGAATGCCGACGTCGCACACGGTTTTGATTGAAAAGGGAATTTTGCGGGGTTACATCAACGACGCGCTGAACGCCCGGTTGATGGGGGTCGAACGAACCGGAAATGGACGGCGCGAGAGTTATCACCATATCCCAATGCCTCGGATGACAAACACCTTCATGCTCGGTGGCGAAGATCACCCGGAAGACATCATTCGGAGCGTGAAAAAAGGTCTTTATGCCGTGCAGTTTGGCGGTGGTCAGGTAGACATCACCAGCGGCAAATTTGTCTTTTCGGCCAGCGAAGCCTACCTGATTGAAGACGGCAAAGTAACGGCCCCGGTCAAGGGCGCCACCCTGATTGGCAATGGGCCGGATGTCCTGACGAAAGTCACCGCCGTTGGCAACGATATGTCACTGGATACGGGCGTCGGCACCTGTGGCAAGGACGGCCAGAGCGTCCCGGTGGGAGTTGGCCTCCCCACCATCAAAATCT
>CAZXCE010000684.1:0-4604 GCA_964639175.1 uncultured Clostridia bacterium | reverse complement strand
AGGGAGGTTGATCCACGACCGGCGGTTCACCAGGGCATAATCGCAAGGGCAAGACCGCATTTTGCCTGTCAGTTCGTGTCATCAGTCATAATTCTTACTTCACAGGAATGTGTAAGAGCGATTGATGATGTGCTCAGCCGTGAATCCAGGCTGTTCCAGGTCTATTCCGGAACAAGTTGGGTCATCACGTGCTGAAAAGGCGATGTGGACACCTTCATAGATAACCAGCGCGTGCTACCAAAACGGAGGCATATCCCTCCTGACCAGACAGGTCGGGGCGGCAAGCGGCAGGTGGGTTGAGTTTTCGGAAGCGGTGACTCCAAACACGAATCCACAGTCCAGACCGGTTGGGTGCGGCTTGAAAGAAATCCCAAAGTCGATGGAACCCAATAACTGAACGGCGTCAATCGCCACGGTGTGGATGGTAGTAAGGCAAATCTGCAGCAGCGAAGGCGCGGTTGAGGTCCGTGCCGATGGTGACATGACTTGAGACTCCCCCTTGAACGCTTCTGAGCGCGAATGACCGTGAATTGGAATTGAATGAGAACAGGTGTGAAGATGAAGATGGTAGGCGTGTTGTACCAGCACAACCGACTGAAAGGCAAGCAAAATATGAGGAATGAGATTGGTGGGAAACCACGGGTGGGACAGAACTGGACGGAAAAGAACCCGGCGTGGCAGGTGACGGGACAGTCACCTGCCAGGGGAAAGCCATTGCTCAGCGCGCCTTCTGGATTTTGCTGTGGTGAATGCCATAGGTGAAATAAATCGCAATGCCCAAAGCCATCCAGACCAGCAGTCGGATCCAGGTATCAAGCGGCAATGCGGCCATTTGAGCCAGTGAAACCAGGGCGCCAAGGATTGGCACGAGTGGAACCAGAGGGGTTTTGAATGGCCGATGAATATCCGGTTTGGTATAGCGCAATACCATGACGCCGACGCAGACGATCACAAACGCGAGCAACGTTCCGATTGAGACCAGTTCGCCCAGCAGTCCAATTGGAAACAATCCAGCCACTACCATGGCGACACCACCCGTGAGAATGGTGGTGATATAGGGCGTTCCAAAGGTGGGATGAACTTTGGCAAAGAAAGCTGGGAGCAATCCATCTTTGGACATGGCGTAAAAAATCCGGGGCTGGGCCAGGAGCATCACCAGCACCACTGAACTCAAACCAGCGATGGCTCCGATTTTGATCACCGGGCGTAGCCATTTGAGGCCATCCCCGGCGGCATCAATCCCAACTGCAATTGGATCGGCCACATTGAGCTGGTCATAGCGGACAATGCCGCACAACACAATGGCCACCAGGATATACAAGACAGTTGAAATGCCCAGCGAACCGAGAATCCCAATCGGCATATCTTTTTGAGGATCTTTGGCTTCCTGGGCAGCGGTTGAAACCGCGTCAAATCCAATGTAGGCAAAGAAAATGACGGCGGCGCCGCGCAGAATACCGCTCCAGCCATATACCCCAAACGTTCCTGTATTTTCTGGAATCAAGGGGGTCAGGTTGGCTGGTTTAATGTAGGCAAATCCAAACCCAACAAAGAGCAAGATTACAACAATCTTAATGATCACGATCAGATTGTTAAAATACGCGGATTCTTTAATCCCAACGACCAGGAGTGCCGTCATCAGGGCCACAATAAACATTGCCGGCAGGTTCATAAAGGCGCCGGTTTGAGTCCAGCCATGGGTCGCAGCGTTATACGCCAGAGGGGCCTGGGAGAGGGCTGGTGGGATAACCAGACCCAGGTCTTTGAGAAAACTAACGATATAGCCTGACCATCCGACGGCGACGGTGGAAGCTCCAAACAGATATTCGAGAATCAAATCCCAGCCGATAATCCAGGCCAGGAACTCTCCCATGGTGGCGTAGGCATAGGTGTAAGCACTTCCGGCGATGGGGATCATGGAGGCGAATTCGGCATAGCACAACCCGGCGAACAGGCAACCAATTCCAGCCACGATGAATGAAAGCACAATCGCCGGGCCGGCATATTGGGCGGCGGCTGAACCGGTCAGGACAAAAATACCAGCCCCGATAATGGCGCCGACTCCAAGCGTTGTCAGATTCAACCGACCCAGGGCACGTTTGAGCCCGTGTTCAGGGTTGTTGGATTCCTTCATGAGTTCATCAATTGATTTTGTAGCTGTGAGCTTACTTGGCATGCGCTTTGGTCCTCATAAATTATCGATTGAGAATGCCATCGCCGGGTGACTTACAAGCCATTCTCCAATCCTTCCCAGGTCTGGAACGCAGGTATATGGGGAAAGGATCAAACTCCTCCCCCAGCCGGTCAATCTTTTGGAGACTCACTGACCTGGTTGCTGGTTCTCACCTGTCTGGGTGAGGGTTGAAGTTTTGGTGAAAATCAAAAGCTGGGAGAAGATAAGTCAAGCGATGACGAAGTGTGGCGCACAGTATAGCCAAACTTGGGAAGGGATCAACTTTATTCTTGAGCAAAGGGAGGGCAAGGGGGTGAGGAGTGATCGAGCAAACGGTGAGGAGCAAAGGAGCAAGGTATGTCATCGACGAGAATTGTGGGGGCTTCTCATTCGGTCCTTCGCTCCTTCGCTCTTGATTGAAACGCTATTTGGCGCGTTCGATTTCACGTTTGGCCGTCGCCACCACATTTTCAAGGGTAAAGCCAAATTTCTTGGTCAGTTCCTTGAGTGGCGCACTGGCACCGAAGGTGTGCATGCCGATAATGGCATCACGATGATGGACATAGCGCCCCCACCCAAAAGTGGAAGCCTGCTCGACCGCAACGCGGGCCTGGACCGAATCTGGAATTACTGACTCGCGATACTCAGCCGACTGATGTTCAAAGATTTCCCAGCAGGGCATGGACACAACGCGGGCGTGAATGCCTTCGCGGGTCAGGTGTTCATAGGCTTCAACACAGAGTGAAACTTCGGATCCGGAAGCGAGCATGATGACATCTGGCGCCGCACCATCCGGCGGGTCAGCCAGGACATAGGCCCCATATTTGACATTTTCAGCACTGGCGAAACGGGTTCGATCAACTGTTGGGAGGGCCTGGCGGGTGAGAATCAATGCCACGGGTTCGTGCTTGATCTGCAGGATGTTTCGCCAGACTTCGGTGACTTCATTGGCATCGGCTGGTCTGATCACCAGCAGTCCAGGAATGGCACGCAGCGACGCCAGATGCTCAACCGGCTGGTGGGTTGGTCCGTCCTCACCCACCCCAATCGAATCATGGGTAAAAATGTGGATGGTTGGGATTTCCATGATGGAACTGAGGCGGATTGATGGCCGGGCATAATCTGAGAAGATCAGGAACCCAGACCCATAAGGACGAATTTTAGAAAGTGAGAGCCCGTTCAGGACTGCCGCCATGGCATGTTCCCGAATACCAAAATGGAAATTCCGCCCGGCATAATTGTCAGCCGTAAAGTCACCGGCTTCGGGGAAGGTCAGTCGGGTTTTGGTCGATGGTGCCAGGTCGGCTGAGCCGCCAATCAACCACGGAACATTTTTGGCCAGGGCATTGAGAACTTTTCCAGAGGCATCACGGCCAGCCATGCCTTTGGGATCTGCCGGGAAGGTCGGGAGGTCTTTGTCCCAGCCTTCGGGGAGTTCGCGTTTTTGCATGCGAAAAACCTGTTCGGCCAGGTCGGGATGGGCTTTGTTGTATTCGTTAAATTTGACGATCCACTGATTTCGTCCCTGGTGGCCGCGGGCGCCGATTCCTTTGCGGAAGTGTTCATAGACTTCTTCGGGAACATGGAATTTGGCATCTTCAGGCCAGCCGTAGTTCCGTTTGGTGAGTCGAATTTCTTCTTCACCGAGTGGTTCGCCATGAGCCGCGTGGGTGTCCTGCTTATTCGGAGCGCCGTAGGCGATATGGCTATCAACAATGATGAGGGTGGGGCGGTCCGACTCTTTTTGGGCGGTGAGAAACGCTCGCCGGAGCATATCGAGATCATTGGCATCTCCGACGCGGGTTACATTCCAGCCGCATCCGATAAAACGAGTTGCGACGTCCTCGCTAAAAGCCCACGATGTATTTCCCTCAATCGTGATTTTATTGTTGTCATAAATCCAGCACAGATTGTTTAATTTTAAATGCCCGGCCAGTGACGCTGCTTCCTGGGAAATTCCTTCCATCAGGCATCCATCACCACACAACGCATACACCCGATAATTAAAAATATCAAACCCAGGTCGGTTATAGGTTGCTCCCAGCCACTTACCGGCAATTGCCATCCCGACGCTGGTGGCAATGCCTTGACCCAGCGGCCCGGTGGTGGTTTCGATCCCGGAGGTCCAGCGGTATTCCGGGTGACCCGGGCAGCGACTGTCAAGCTGGCGAAAGCGTTTGATATCATCAAGTGGAACGGATGGTTCACCAGTTTTTTCGTACACGGAATTGACGGCTTTGACACCTGTCAAATGGAGCATGCTGTAGAGCAGCATTGATGCATGCCCCATGGACAAAACAAAGCGATCCCGATTGGGCCAGATTGGATCTTCGGGATCAAAATGGAGGAATTCATTCCATAGTGTATAGGCAACAGGTGCCCCCCTGAGATTTCAGGGGGACTTCTCCGGGCTCTGTTTGGTAGGGAACCC
>CAZXCE010000683.1:0-4622 GCA_964639175.1 uncultured Clostridia bacterium | reverse complement strand
TAAATTTTATGATTTAAGAACAATTTTATATAAACTCAATGATTGGTTTCGATACTTTGACCCGACCAACGAAACCATGCTGGCGCTCAAATCCGACTTGTTTGAAAAGCACTGGCGTCAGATTGTCGTCGGCCCCTGTATTGAAGGGTCAGTTTTTGAAGTTCGTTTTACTGAAGCTCCGAAAGTAACGATGCTGGACGGATATTTAACGGTTGACCTCGGCCCCTGGCACTTTCACCTGTGTATTACTGACCACAAAGGCACACGTCCGGCTGAACTGGCCCAAAAACGCCGGGTGGCCAAAGTCGCCTTTTTTGAAAACAAAGGCCACAAGTGTGGTGGTGGCATCAGTTGGGGCTTGCGGATGTGGAATGGGTTTGGCGAGCAAATGACAACGGTTTTTCTCCCCAGCCCGCATCTTTCCGATGCCATGAAAATCCTGAAACAACCTGATTGGGAGCGCCTGCGATTGTGGTACGAACTCCGTAACACCTACCTTGGCGAGCCAATTCCCGACAACATTACAGCCCTGCACGAACAACTTCCCAAAGGTGTGATCGAACACTGACCCCAAACGGTTGAAATGGAAAACATTGTTGTACCTGCCAAGTCATCTTCTGTGGCTGGAGCACCCAGGCCTGCGCGTCCTGTGGTTGCTCCAGTCGGTGATGCTCACCCTGAGCCAGTTGGAATGATGAGTCCACTGGCGCTTTTTTTGATCCTGGGCGGATTGCTCATTGGACTGACGCTGGTTGCGATTTCCCTCGGCAGCACCTGGATTGCCCCTGATCTGGTGTGGCGTGTGCTGGCCAATCACCTGCTGCCCGGCACGCTGGTTTCAAACCAGGGTATTTCGTTTTCTGACGAAATTGTGGTGTGGCTGGTACGCACGCCACGGGTGATGGTGGCGGCACTGGTCGGAATAGCACTGGCCATTGCTGGTGTCCAGATGCAGGGAATGTTTCAAAACCCGCTCGCGTCACCTGATATTGTCGGCACCAGTTCGGGGAGTGCGCTTGGGGCTGTGATTGCAATTGCCACCGGTTTGGCAACCCGGTCAGTCTTTTATGTCCCGGTTTTTGCTTTTATTGGGGCGCTGGCCGCCGTGTTTCTGGTCTTTGGCATTGCCACCCGCCATGGGCGAACGCCCGTGGCCACGTTATTGCTGGCTGGCGTCGCCCTGACTGCGCTTATCGGCGCCCTGACTTCGTTTGTGATTTCGCTCAAGTGGGTTGATTACCAGGTGGCACAGGAAATTTTGTTCTGGTTAATGGGCGGGCTGGACAGTCGAACCTGGACCCATGTCTGGTTGATTTTCCCTTGTGTTGTCATCGGCGCCACAATGGCGCTTGTCTTCTTCCAGGAAATGGATCTTTTGCTGCTTGGTGAAGAAACCGCCCGTTCGCTGGGCGTGGAAGTCGAACACGTCAAACGAATTGTGTTGACTAGCGCGGCGCTTCTCACCGGCGCTGCCGTGGCGGTCAGCGGTGTCATTGGCTTTGTTGGATTGGTAATTCCGCACATTGTCCGGCTTGTCATTGGCCCCAGACATCGCTGGTTGCTGCCAACCAGTGCCCTCGCCGGGGCGGTATTTGTGATTGGCGCGGACCTCGTTGCCCGGACAGTGAACCGCCCCGAAGAAATCAGGCTGGGAATTATCACAGCGGTTTTCGGCGCTCCATTCTTTCTCTATCTGCTCTTGCGTCACAACCGCGAAACCAGTTGATGCCGGCAAGATGTCGGCGCTCCCAGGAAACAGGTCTGAAATCTGATTGCGTCATATCCTTATGAATGTGCTGACACTGACTGATGGTGGAGTCAATCTTGGTCAAAAATGGCTCGTGCGGGGTGCCTCGCTGGTTTTGCGACCAGGCTCTTTGACGGCACTGGTTGGGCCAAATGGTTCAGGAAAAACGACGTTGCTCAAATGTCTGGCTGGATTGATCACTCCCACCGAAGGAACCGTGGTCCTGGATGGAAAATCGGTTCGTGGATTTCCCCGGCGTGAACTGGCCCGAAAAATCACCTTCGTTCCACAAGACACCCATCTTGCGTTTGCCTTCACCGTGCGCGACGTGGTGGCCATGGGACGTCACCCTCATTTGCGCCGATTTGAACTTGAAACCGTTGCCGACCGGCAAGCCATCGAATCAGCGTTGATTCGGGCGGATGTGGCTCATCTGAGCCAGCGAAATGTCATGAAACTCTCAGGTGGCGAACGGCAACGGGTCATTCTGGCGCGCAGTCTCGCCACCGAAGCCCCGATCATTCTCCTTGATGAGCCAACTGCCAGTCTGGACATTGCCCATGCGCTCGATGTGCTTGAACTCTGTCGTCAACTGGCGGATGAAGGAAAAACCGTGGCCTGTGCCCTGCACGATCTGAATCTGGTCAATCGGTACGCCACTCAGGTGGTGATGCTTTCTGCGGGTCAGGTGGCTGCGGTGGGAACGCCCAGTGCGGTTTTAACTTCAGCCAATATCGAATCTATCTTTCGTGTGCGTGCCGAATGCGTGGCGGCGTCTCATTCAACACAACTTTTTGATTTCCAACGACTTCCTGTCTAATACCATTTTTGAATGAACCCCTCGTATTACGGGAAAGCTAAACCATTGGAAAAATTGTATTTCCCTGAACCCTGAACCCGATACCCTGAACCTTAATTGGTATAAGAAGGCAACATATGGAAAAATCTGGAGGGCTTTCAGCCGTGGGCTATGTCGTTGGGCTGTTGCTTGTATTGGGTACGGTGGTCGGGTTGATTGAAGTACTCAAACCACCCAGGGTTCGCCCATTACAGGCTGCGACAAATGCGCGGGCTCCGTTTCCTCGTGAACTGCAGGATGGAAGCGGGGTGCGCCTTGAAATTGCCAGGCCACCCAAACGGATCGTGTCTCAGACCCTTGGAACCGACGAGATGCTGCTGGATTTGTGTGAACCAGACCGCCTGGCAGCGGTGAGTGTGCTGGCTTCCGATCCAAAATACAGCAATGTTGCTGGCCGGACAGAGCTGGCTGGAAAGCCGGTCGCCAAAGGGCCGGAATCCATCCTCCAGCTCCAGCCAGATCTGATTTTTGTGGCGAGTTATAGCCGGGCAGAACTGGTGGATTTGCTGCGGGCGGCGGGCGCGCCGGTTTTTCGATTCTCAAATTTTGATCGAATTGACGACATCAAAACCAACCTGCGAACGCTCGGGTACGCCACGGGGACTGATGCCAGAGCCGCCCATCTCGTTACGCAGATGGAAACAGAGATTGCCAGTATTCAGGCTCGAATTCCAAAAACCGGCACCCCACCGCGTGTCTTGTCCTGGAGCGGGTCCGGGTACACGGTTGGTGCTGGTACCCTCTTTGACGACATGGTCCGAACACTCGGAGCCGTCAATGTCGCGGCTGAACAGGGGGTGACGGGCATTCAGAAAATCAGTTCTGAGCAGGTGCTCAACTGGCAGCCGGATTTTTTGATTGTCGGGGCAGAAACCGGAATGGTTGAATCCGCTGTGCAGCGGATCCTGGCGGACCCGGCGATTGCGGCCACCACTGCCGGGCAGAACCGGCGAATTATTGTGGTTGATAATCGCCATTTTCTGGCCGTGTCTCATTACATCGTCCCAGCTCTCAGAACAATGGCCGCTGGATTGTACCCGGATGGAATGGAGAATTGAGAATACCGAAGGTAGCTATAAATTTTCAGATAAATATTTCCTGGGAACGCCGGCATCCTGCCGGCAACTAATTGGATCTGAACCGCCTGGTGCCGGCAAGATGCCGGCGTTCCCAGGCGGAAATCTTTGAGGTAGATTTCTTACTTCATCACCCACAGTAAACTTACATTTCATCTATGACCGATTTTTTTAATAAAGAAATATCCCAGACCTACGACGCGAAAAACAGCAAACTTGCACCTATTGCTGATAGCATGCACTTTCTTATTCGTCTCATTTTAAAAGATTTGCCCCCATACTCGCGTGCCTTGTGCGTAGGGGTTGGAACCGGTGCGGAGATCCTTTCACTTTCCAAAGAATATCCTGAGTGGTCATTTGTTGGAATTGATCCTTCAGCGGCCATGCTTGAGGTCTGTCGTGAACGCCTCAAGAACGCAGGGGTGCTGGATCGTTGTGAACTCATTCATGGATATGTGGCGGATTTACCTGTTGGGGAAAGTTTTGATACGGCCTTGAGTGTGCTTGTTGCTCATTTTGTGAAGCCGGAGAACCGATTGAGTTTTTATCAAAATATGCAGCAGCGATTGAAACCAGGCGGCTACTTGATCAACACCGAAATCAGCTTTGATTTAAATTCTCAAGAATTTCCATCAATGTTGGAAAACTGGGAACGCATTCAGGCGCTCATGGGAGCAACCCCAGATTCACTTCAATCACTTCCGAGTTTGCTCCGGGACACACTCACGGTACTCCCTCCATCCGAAACCGAAAGCCTCATTCGTGCCAGTGGAATTCGCTCTCCGGTGCGCTTCTTTCAGGCGTTTATGGTCACTGGCTGGTATGGGAAAAAAGAGTAAGGAACTGTAAAAATACAACTTCCCGTTTTTAGTTGGGAACGTGGGGGTCCTTTGACGTCCAGGTTTTTGGTTTTGCACCGCGAAGCGTTGCAGTTCGGATA
>CAZXCE010000682.1:0-4623 GCA_964639175.1 uncultured Clostridia bacterium | reverse complement strand
TCCGGGTTCCGGGTTCCGGGTTCCGGGTTCCGGGTTCCGGGTTTTCGAAACCAAGTACCAAGCACCAGGCACACACATGTCATCTCCGCCTGATTCCTCAAATTTATTTCCCGTTCGGCAGCGATTGCTTCCAGCCGGAAGTTTTCTTGAACGCCGGACAATCACTTCTGAAAGGTGGGAACAGCTCCAAACAGAATTGCTGGCGCTGGGTGGCCCCCCGATTGATGAGTGGGAAACAGCCGCTCGACTTGAATCACTTGGATATTCTGATGTCCTGGTTCAGGAGCAATTTGGGCGGGAATCAATCTTTGCCCTGGCACGGGAACTCTTTCCGGGCCTGATATTGGGAGACGACCAGCCTCAGCCATCCAGGTCGCAGCCAACCTGGCAAAGCTCACTCAAAGCCGATGCAGTCCGCTTTTCGCGGTCTCTGGCCTATGCCTTGCCGTGGCTCTTATTATTTTTCAGTGAGCGAGGTGTCGGCCTGGAGCTTTCCCCCGAGCGGAAATTAACGCCAGAAACTGCCGCTGCCGTGTCCATTTCAATTATGTTGAGCCTGATTGTGAATGGCGGTTTTTTGCAGATCATGGCCCGTCGGGGGTTATTTTATCAGGGCATGAAAGAGCCGGCCTTGGAACGAATCTTTCTAGTCCGAGTCTTTCGTCTGGGGATTGTGATTTCAGGAATTGTCGCCTGTGTTGGGTTACTCGGCGGATTTTATTCAAACTGGCTCCCGGATCAGGCGCTGGTATTGTGCGCGGTGAGCTTTGGGCTACTCAGTGTTTTGTGGTTAAGCTGTGGAATTTTAACGGTTTGTACGCCAACACCAGCCATTGCCGGGGTATTTACTATCTCAGTTGGGGTGTATTTGATGCTGATCCTGGCTACCTCAGTGCCGGTGTTGACAGCACAAACAGCCTCGATTGTGGTGGCTGGCCTCAGTACGGCCTGGATGGCATACCGGGCGTTACCATCTCTGAATACACAAGAACCGTCGGCAGCCTTTCCAGACCCGGTGGTGCTTGGATATTTACTGGTACCCTATTTTTGTGTTGGGTGCGGGTATTTTGCCTTTCTGTTTACAGACCGCTGGCTGGCTGGAACGGTTGTGGCCTTTGGGTTTGGGACACCCTTTGTCGCCCACCCTGAGTATCAACTTGGGATTGACCTGGCTTTGCTGCTGTTCTTTCTGCTGGTTGGATTTGTCGAAGTCTGTGCCTTCCGATTTACCCAGGGAATTTTTGAGCAGGCGGCTCAGATGGATCTGCTCCAGGGAAATTTCCACAAACAGGTTTATAAGCAGTACTTACGGTTTTTATTTGGGTTAGCCGGTCTCGTCGCGATCATCCTCATCCTGGTGTGGAGTCTGCCAGAGTCAATCTGGGTAGTGCTCACTGGTTCCATTTCTCAAGCTCCAATTGTGCGCAGTATTGCCCTGCTTGGAACATTTGGCTATGGCTGTCTGGCCCTGGCGTTGTTTCAAGGCTTGATACTGTTTAGTTTTTCACAACCGTCAGCCGTGGTATGGTCTTTGACCTGGGGATTAGCCATCAATCTTCTTATAAGTTATTTTCTGAGCAATCTTCTTGGATATGAGTTTACGGTATGTGGTGTTCTTTGCGGCGCTGTGATCTGGATGTGGGCAGGTATTCAGTCAGTACATAAGCTCATTCGAGAACTTGAGTACTCTTACTTTGCCATGTGAAGCGCCAAATCATAACCTTACAGCCCTTCATCAAAGGGACTGGCTTCATATCGCACAAATTGATGGATATCGCGTTCAGCCTGAGCAGCCAGCGGATGATTCAACTCGCGATACAGTTGATACCGATCAACAAGGAATGAGGCTTGCCATGGAAAATTTGGCTCATAGGCGGTAAAAGTCTCCAGCAGCATAGATTTATCTCTAATATAGAGTGCAATTTCTAATTGAGCGGATAATCGGGTTTCATTAATCAGGTATGCACAAAAAGGTGTTTTCAGGGTAAGGTAGAGTCGGCGTGCTAGCTGTTTGCCAGGATCCGCTTTGGCGACTGATTTCGCCACCCCTACCGTCCGGGTCATTAACCAAAGCGAAGGCCAGGGATTGGAATGATAGGTCTGAAACACACTTTCAAGTGCCGCAGTAGCTTCGTCAAGCTTTCCCTGTCGCCAGCGAAGTCTTGCCAGAATGGCCTGGGCTTCAACGGGTTGGAGTTGTTTCAATAGATTGAGGTACTCAAAAGCCCCCTCATCCCCAGCATCGGCTAAACACTCAGCCAGCATGGTCAATTCGGTGAGATCCTGTGGAAATCTTGGTTGAAGTCGCCAGGTTGCCAGCGCCTCTTTGAATTCTTGTTTGATGTAGTAGGACTGAGCAAGCAGTCGAATTTTTTGCTCAGGACTGTGGGACGGCAGACTCTCAGGGGGTTTATTTTCATTGGTAAGCCGGGTCATATGCATATCCTCAACCAGCTTCCAATTTAATTCACCTCCTGTTACCAGTGGGAAACATTCCTTTCGTCGGTTTGCAGTGTTAATCAAGTCAATCATCCTAAAATTATCCTGGCTTCCAACATTGCGCGCAAATCCGAATTCAAGGTTGTTGCGATCATCAGTATTGAGGTTTGGGCCAACTGCAGCAGCTACCGCCTGAGCAAAGCGAGCATTGGCTAAATAATGACTAAATAGCCCTTCCAGGCTTGTAACGTGCCAAACCTGCATGAGTGAGGTTTTATAGGGTTCGTCTTTGATTCGGGCACGAAGGGTGGGCAGGTCATACACAATTGGTTTCTTTGACGCAAAGAGCAGCAAATCCCCATCCTGAGTTTGCCAGGTTTCAACGGTTGGGAAGACACTGGTGAGTGTGGCATAGGTTGTTCGGATCGTTTGGGAATCAACTTCGTAACCTTGCACCCACTGCATAAAAATCCCATTTTCGTTGAGCCGTTGGGCAACACCGAGATAACATTCACGGGTAAAAAGACTTGAGATTCCAGCCCGATATGGATTTGAAGGCTCTGAAAAAATCAAGTCATAGGACTCGGGTGTGGTAATCATCACCTCGCGGGCATCGCCAATATGGATTTTGACTTTTGGGTTATCCATGACATTCATATTGACCGGAGCACATGCTCGGGCAATTTCCAAAATGGCAGGTTCCAGTTCAATGACATCAACCCGTTCCATGGTTGGAACAGTGGCAAACCAACCAGCAGTACACCCGGTGCCAAGCCCGACAACCAGTGATTTTTTAGGGTGAGGATGAACCATCGCCCCCAATAATCCACTCAAAACCTGGGTTCCAGCATCGGCTCGAACATGGCCATCGGTTTTCCCATTCACAACAAAGGCAAAACCATCAGCAATGGATAAGGCAACACTGCTCTCCACACCTTCAGCTTCCCAATAAATTGCCCTTCGCCGGTATTGAAGCCAGTTTGTTAAGCTCTGCATATTGCCGCCAGGCAGATCAGCTCGACCAGCACCAATCGGGCTATGCCGCCAGGCTGTGGTTGGACCAGCGGTCAGGACCAGGAGCACCGCCAGAACAGCCGCCACACTGGAGGGTATCAGCCTGATCACATTCCCAGCTTCTCGAAAGCTCAATGCCAGCGCAATTCCCCCTTGACCGACCAGTAAAAAAACAATCAATTTCCAGGTCCCAATCGCTGACAACAGCGGCAACAGGCCAAAGCCTCCGGCCAGTGACCCCATAATGGCACCAACTGTGTTCCAGGCATAAGCCAGGCCGACCTGTTGTCCAATATCTTTCTTTCCTTTCCCAAGCAAGGCAATCAATAAGGGAAACTGGATACCGGCAACCAAGGCAGTTGGAAAGACGGTGATGACAGTGATAAAACTCCATCCCAGCAAATGACCACTAAACCCAATTGATCCAAGCGGGCGTAAGAGAATGGTTAAGAGCGCCAGCCGATCTCCCAGAGCATACGGAATGGCAATGCATACCGCTTCGAGAACACAGGTCAGGGCAAAACCTGAAATGGTTGGCGTGCGATTTCCCCCAAAAATAGAATAGATGGCCCCGCCAAGGCCGATTCCCAGTAAAGCCACCGCCAAAATCAGACCAAACGTGAAGGTTGATCCACCCAATAAGGGACCCAGCATTCGGTACCAGACAATTTCCATGAGCAGAAAGGCAAATCCAACCAGTCCGGCTGCCGCTAAAATAAATATCGCCGGCAACCCTTGACGAGTGACAGATCCGCTGGCGAGATCATCACCCGTTTCAGATTGAACTGGCTCAGTTTCAGCATCTAAATTTTCAACGATCATTCCTGAAGCAAGTTTGAGCGCAGCTAAGGCAATGGCCACATTGACCAGACAAGCTGTCCACAATGTGACTCGATTTCCATAAATCTCAAGCATATAAAAGGTTGAGACCACTGTACCCGTAACAGCACCAAGCGTATTCATCCCATAGAGTAATGCCAGGTTTCGACGATTTTGATCTCCTTCCGTTTCAACTGCGCGTGCAGCAGCCGGCAATGTCCCTCCCATCAAAAACGTTGGCAGGCTGAGTACCAGAGCTGAAAAAAGGAGCCTGACCAGGGTGCCTCCCGTCAGGCCAAGCGTGGTTGAGCCACCAAGAACAATATAAAGCTGCCGAATAACCCATACCAG
>CAZXCE010000681.1:0-4644 GCA_964639175.1 uncultured Clostridia bacterium | reverse complement strand
GCTGTGGCAAAGTTGGCCGCACCCACGGGCGAATCTCCTTGAAACCGCTGGACGTCGCCATCTACTGGATCGTGTAAGGCGCCGCCAAGGATCAGTTCGCCACGTTGGTGAGCCGCCCAGGCGAGGGAAAGGTGTTCGGAACGGAATGCGGCTCTTCGCTCCAGGTAATCAGGGGCTGTGTCATAGAAGAGAAGAAAATGCATGGAAACCTCTTGGGGTTCAGGGTTTGGGGTTCAGGGTTCAGGGTTCAGGGTTTTCGAATTTATGTCCTGTTGGTTCTGCTGGTCTTTTCCCTGATTTCGTTTTTGATCCAGGTGCAGAAATAATTGAGAGAACGGTTACTTCTCTTTGGTCTTGTGCTTCTTTTTCTTGGGTTTAGCCGGATCTTTCTTTTTTTCTTTGGGGAATTCTTCACTTTCTGGTTGCATGATCAAGATCTCTTCCTCCAGGTCGTGAAGGAAGTCAATCATCTGGCCACGCATTTGTTCAAACCTGTCCCGGCTTTGAGCCAAAACCCCATCTGGTAAGATCCGTGAATCAGTTTGCGGATCCAGGGCAAAATAGCTGTGCTTTTCAAAAACAGCAATGATTTGAGACACTGTCTGAAAGATTGAGGCTGGCGCCGAATAGGAAAAACTGACACACCCTTGCCCAAGACCAATTTCAATATCAGGGATTGAGTAATCGAAATCATTGCTTTCTATCAAACAGCCGTACCTGAACCCTCTCGGGTTTGGCTCCATTTGCAAGGAGGGGTGAAGTTGTAATAAATCCTGTACCAGTGCCTGGCGGAGCTTATCTTCCTTCGCGCTGGGACGGGGCAATGAGTCCATATCTCGTAACTTTAAGATGGCCTCGTGGCGTCGTTCTATAACATCTTGAATGGTTTCTTTGTCAGGGTTGAAGTAGAGAAATTCAATATCGTAAGACATCTAAAACACCTTCTGTTGAAAAGTAAAAGAAAGGAAATGAGGGGAGGAGTTTACTTCTGTTCACCCCAACACAATCGCTCCATCCGCCGAACTCGTTTTTCCATCAGTTTTCGTTCTTTGATGAGTCGTTCTTTCAAATCAGGAGATGAACGTTCAGGTCGAAATCCTGGCCAGTTAGGAAATATAACCTGCATTTCAGCCCAGATGGGCTGAAACTCCTGGCGTTTTTGCCCTTCAATCAACGAAGACCGATATGCCCAGAGATATCTGAAGATATGAGCAATTGGCTCTTCACTCAGGTCAGAGAGTTCGTTCAAGATTGTTATGGTGAATTCATCTGACCAGACAAGTCCACCAGACAGTAATTCATACTGACACCTGGCATTGGGATCAACGGAGAGTTGCTGGATAGACATCACTATTCTCAGTGGATGTTGATCGAGAGTGAGCATTTTTTTTCACAAAATAAGTTTTTTGTAATAGTACGCCGTTGCGTGCAACTGCCCGGCGGCATTCCGGGCATAATCAGGAATTTCACCCGCTTTCTGCCAGTTCAAATGCTGGTAAACACTTTCGGCGGGTGAGCCGGCTTCGGTGTCAAGTACCAGCAAAAACCGACCGGTTTGGAGGGCGTAGGTTTCGAGGGTTTGCATCAAACGCGAGGCAATCCGGTGTCCACGTGCGCTTGAATGCACCATCAGTTTCTGGACTTCAGCCCGATGGCGGCCATTTTCCTTTGGGCAGAGTGCCAGTTGAACCGAACCAACAATTGTCTCCTCACACGTTGCGACCCATAACACCAGCTCGTCCTCTGGTGTTGAAAGCACATGCTGCCAGTATTCCCGCGCGGTGCTGGAATTGATCGGGTTGAGAAATCCCACTGAAGCGCCGTTGGACACTGAATCAATCAGGAGGTCCACCAGTCCATCACTGAGGGCAGGTTGAGCGTGATCAATCTTTCGAATGGAAATCAACATCGGGATATTCAAATTCTGCATACACAATTCACTCGTTTTCTCTCGTTCAGTTTTAGAAGTGTTTGGTTTTTTTTTCGTGTGTTTCGTGTATTTCGTGGTTCAAAATGTCTGGAAATTTTCGGTAAGGTACTTCAGGTACTTATTACTTTTTCACAAATTGACCACCTTTCCACACCAGTTCATACAAATCTTTTCCTGCCTGATTTTGCACTTTGATGGTGGTTCCATACTGGGGAAGCACATAGTGTAATTTGGGATCGTACCCCGGAATCACCATTCGGGTGAAGTTGATCCATTTTCCATTTTCGAAGGAAAGAATGAAAAAATCTTCGCCCATCTCAAAGTACGGGTTTACGCCGACCAGATATTTCCCATCCGGCTTTTTGAAAATGGCCACAACAAAACCTGGTGACCCACCGTCGCCTGAAATAGCGAGATATCCATTTTTCAAATCTTTGGTTATCAATCGGCCAGAGTCTTCCGAAACCAGTCGTTTGCGTTCCTCACGAGTGGTTTCGCCCGTAAACCGGTCTGGAAGGGCCAGAAAATAATCAACTACGGTGCGTAACTCTGTTTGCTGGGTGTTGACAGGTTGAATCCCGGCGCTAAAAAACAGAAAACAGGTAAAGCTCACGATAACAACAAGGCGAAGGGTGAGAACGTGTGACATAAAAACCTCGGCTGGGGCAAAGGGGCTGGGTGTTTTGAAAGCGGAAGATCTTTTCCGATTGTAACCCAACCCCTTGCCTCAGCAAAGGCTAAACAATTGAGGAAATTAGATTTCCTCAGTCTTACAGTTTGGTATGAACGCGCATCGCTCGCAGAACTTCAGTCACAGAACTGGGTGCCATCCCTGGGTACTTATGAAGCCGAACGAATCGCGTGAACTGCCTGGGCGAGTCGTTCGCCATAGTCGGCATCAGCTTTGCGGAAATAGCTGATGCTGCGTTCGATCACATCTTCACGCTGTACCTGAGCCAGGCTTCCAGCCAGATTGGCAATCAGCCGGTCTTTCTCCTCTTCGCTCATCACCCGATAGAGACTCCCAGCCTGGACAAAGTCATCGCCTTCAGCATGGTGTTCCCAAGGATGCGAGCCAGTCACGCCCTGAACTGGAATCCCGGCATAGTGCGGCTCGTTTGACTGGACGGGCCCGCCGTGGCTGTTGGGTTCGTAGTTTTTTGACCGCCCGCCATTGCCGTCAAACCGCATCGCACCATCGCGACCATAGTTGTGCGCTTCGGTGGCGTGCGGGCGATTGACGGGAAGGTGGGTGTGGTTGACGCCAAGCCGGTACCGGTGGGCGTCTCCATAGGCAAACAGTCGGCCCTGCAACATCTTGTCTGGTGATGGACCGATGCCGGGGACAAAATTTGCCGGGTTAAAGGCTGATTGTTCAACATCGGCGAAATAGTTGTCTGGATTGCGATTGAGCACCAGTTTCCCAACTTCGATCAACGGATAATCGGCATATGGCCAGACTTTGGTCAAATCAAATGGGTTAAACCGGTAGTTTGCCGCATCGGCCACCGGCATAATCTGCATTTTGAGCGTCCAGGATGGAAAATCGCCCCGGTCAATCGCGTGGAGCAAATCCAGGTGATGAAAATTTGGGTTTTCGCCAGCAATCCGGGCCGCTTCCGCCGCCGGCAGGCATTTGATTCCCTGATCGGTTTTGAAGTGATATTTCACCCAAAAGACTTCGCCGTGAGCATTCATCCATTGAAACGTGTGCGACCCAAACCCGTCCATGTGACGGTATGAGTAGGGGATCCCACGATCTCCGTGAAGCCAGGTGAACTGATGCGTCAATTCCGGCGAATGAGAAAAGAAATCCCAGGCATTGTTTGGATCCTGCACGTGGGTGTAGGGGTCACGTTTCTGTGAATGAATGAAATCAGGGAATTTCTGTGGATCTCGAATAAAAAAGATCGGTGTGTTATTGCCCACCAGATCATAGTTGCCTTCTTCGGTATAAAACTTGATGGCAAACCCACGCGGGTCACGCACGGTATCGGCTGACCCAAGTTCGAGCGCCACGGTTGAAAAGCGCAGGAAGACTTCGGTTCGTTTACCGATTTCACTCAGAAATCTTGCTTTGGTCCATTGGGTGACATCGTGGGTGACTTCAAAGTACCCGTAGGCGGCGGATCCACGGGCATGGACAATGCGTTCAGGAATTTTTTCACGATTAAAGCGGGCCAGTTTTTCAACCAGGTGATGATCCTGCAGCAGCACCGGGCCATTTGGACCGGCAGTCTGGGAATGCTGGTTATCAACAACTGGCGCACCTGATTCATCAGTCAGGATTTTGCGTTCGCTCATGGTGATTCTCCTTAATCAAATCGGTTGGAAACAACGGCAACGTGATGTTGGAAATAAAGGACTTGTCAGTACCACCTGCGTCAGTGGGTGGGGTTGAAAGCAAACAGACCCACTAACGCGGGTGGTACTTTGACTCATTGGTTTTGAAAACGCAGGGCAGTGTGGTGCTCGATGGACTGTTTTTTTAGGGGGGTGACTGGGTAAACTATTGAGAAAAAAGTATTTTTGAGGTTTTCAAAATCAGCATCAACTGGGGAAAGGGTGCTGTGCCGTGTGAAAAGAACGGCTGGATTATGCCGCCGGATCGCTTTTTTTGGCAAGCCGAATGGCCCAGCGGCACCATCTGCCGCCAATCTTAAGTACCTTACCGAAAATTTCCAGACATTTTAACCACGGAAAACACGGAAAAC
>CAZXCE010000680.1:0-4649 GCA_964639175.1 uncultured Clostridia bacterium | reverse complement strand
GGGGTGGTACGACTTTATTAGCTTCCCCTGGGGTATTACTTAATTAGATTCGACAGTGGTTAATGGTTAGAAATCAATACTTTCGAAGAACCAGGAACAAAAAGTCAGTTTTTTTCATTCTCATACCCTTTTACAATGGGATGCTTGTATTCGAAGACAGTCAAGTAATTCAATTAAATAAACTTAGCAAACCACTAACGACTGACGACTGACGACAAACTGGTATCAATTCTTCATTCTTCATTCTCAATTCTTCATTCCTAAGCGGCATAAAGGCGGCTGTGACAATAAATCACAGCCGCCTTTCGATTTGCAAAAGAGAATGAAGGGTCAACGAATGAGTGAAGGTTGGGTTTTATAGGTCAGGACTTTTTTCCGGTAGTCTTCGCCCTGTACCAGAATTGTTTTACACATTTCATAGAGCCGTGATCGAAGGCGTGCCCCAACCCGATCTGTGAGCGTTTCTTCTCCGGGTTTCGTTCCTGGTAAAGGCGTGTCCAGATAGTTTGAAGTGATAATGGTAATTTTCTTCTCGTTGTACCGGGTGTTGATAATCTGAGTAATCGTATCCTGAACCCAGGCAGTTGGCTTATTGGCGCCAAGCTCATCCAGGACAAGCACTTCCGCTTTGTATACTGGATCAAGCACGGCTGACTCCGTTGCGTGGGTGTTGGGGTTATAGCTTCCCTGAATCTCTTTCAACAAATCGCGAAAGTCATAAAACAGGCAGGGTACGTTTTTCCAGGTAATCAATTTGTTGATCACCGCTGCGGACAAATGGGTTTTCCCCACACCACAGGGGCCTAAAAACAGTAACCCGTAATCAATTGCCGGGTACTCTTTCAAGAAATGGTGACAGTCCTGTTGGGCGCGAGCCTGCGACGTGTGCTCTGGGGAATTGGGTTTCCCCTGAGGGTAGTAATTGGACAATGTGCAATTTTTGAAGCGAATTGGAATCCGGGCCCGGGTGAGTAAAGTATCCTGCTGATTGGTCTTACGGCACGAACAAGGGCGAGACTGGCGAAGCGCTGGCAGAAACTCCCAGCCCGTACCCCGACACTTGGTGCAGGTAGACGACTCAGGTTCTACTGGTTCAGGCTGGAGGTCTGAATAGAGATTGAGCTGATCTGGAGCTGACATAAGACACCTATGGTGATTCCCAGTCCCACGTGACTGAGACCACACCGGCTTGTTTTTTTCTTGGAGTAAACTGCTGAACCCTTGTCGAGCTGCTCACGGGTGAGAGCATCGGCAAGTATCGTTGAAGGTCGCCCAAAAATCAAGCGTGGTGACAGGGTTTTCCAAAGCACCTGCCTGCAAAAATCTGACATGTTTTTTGCTCGAACACATAGGGAAAACTTGACCATGTTTCATTGATTTTGAAAACACTTTTCAAGTAGTATCCATTTTTCTGAACGCATCTCGTCTTTTGCCAGGCTTGCCCCTGAAATTTTTTTCGTACCTGTGGAGTCCTATGACCAGACTTCGTGCCCTTCTCTCGCCTTTTGTCTCCTCGAAAACCCCTTCCAGGCTTCCCCAAAAATTAGTTGAGGTTCCCGCTGGTGTGCGGGTTCGCATTCGTGGATTTGAAACGATGGAAGGCACTGAAACGCTGAGGGAACGCGGTCTGTGTGAAGAAGCTGAAGTTCGAGTTCTCAAAGCGGGTGATCCGCTCGTCTGTCTGGTCTTTGGCAGCCGCCTGATTTTGAATCGCACGATTGCTGAAGGCATTCTGGTTGAAGTTTTAGGCTAAAGTGAAATAGCCAAAGAGCGAAATAGTCCAGCCTTGATTCCTGGTTCTGGTCGTTCAACTCCAAAATTTCTTATCTTCTGCCATTTCGCTCAGAAATCACATATGACCAATTCTCAATCCACACCATCCCCAACGACGACTCCTGGCCGGGTAACCCTTGATACCCTGAAAATTGGTCAGGAAGCCCAAATTGAGCGACTTCGCGGTGGACGCGCCAACGCCCAGCGACTGCAAGAAATGGGTTTGATCCCTGGTACAACGGTTCGGGTGCTGAAATTTGCTCCGCTTGGTGATCCCATCGAATTGATGCTCCGTGGCTATCATTTAACCCTTCGGAAAGAAGAAGCCTCCTTTATTGAAGTAACCATGAAGTCAGAATGAAGAATTGAGAATGAAGAATGAAGAAACTGTATGGTGCGTATCGCGGTTTTTGGTTGAACAAAGTGCCAAACGTTCTTGAGTTCAACTGATTTCCAGAACACATCTGTTCTGTGGTCATTTAAGAACGGCGATAGGCGCCAATACTTTCCAAAAACTAAACTCATTCTTCATTCTCAATTCTTCATTCTCAATTCTTCATTCTTCATTCCCTGGCTTTGTTGTTTTTATGAGTTCATCCCGTCCTGACCCGGCGACTTCGTCCCCGCCTGAACTGACCGCCCTCCGAACAATCGCCCTGGCCGGCAATCCAAACTGTGGCAAAACGACTGTGTTCAATGCCTTAACCGGCCTTCGCCAAAAAGTCGGCAATTATCCCGGTGTCACCGTCGAAAAAAAAGAAGGCCGGCTGCGGGTTGAGCAGGTTGATTTGACCCTGGTTGACATTCCTGGAACCTACAGCCTGTCAGCCCGCTCGCTTGACGAACAGGTCGCCCGCGACGTGTTGCTAGGACTCATGGAAGGCACCACCCGCCCTGATTTGATCGTTTCCATCGTTGATGCCAGCAATTTGGAACGCAATCTGTACCTGACAACGCAGTTGATGGAGCTTGGTCGTCCGGTCGTGGTGGCGCTCAATATGATGGATGTGGCGGCTCAGAACGGAATTGATCTGGATGCGCAACTCCTCTCCGAACACCTTGGCGTTCCAGTCATCCCGCTGGTTGCCAGCCGGAACGTCGGCTTTGAACAATTGCGGCAAACCCTGATTGGTGCACTTCCCCCACTTCCCAAACGCCAGTGGACGCTCCCACGTGAAGTCGAGCACGAAGTCCAAAAGCTGGCTGGTTTACTGGTTCAACAGGGTCTTCAATCTGAAGCGACGGAAGGCGAAGCCATTCGCCTGTTGCTCAATGACACCGAAACTTCCCCAGTCAAACAGGAACTGACACCCGAAGTTGAATCCCAAATCACTGAATCGCGCGCCTATCTTGAATCACTGGACATTGACTGGTGGTCGGTTGAAGCCGAAGGCCGCTATGGCTGGATTAAGGATGTCGCGGTTGCCGCGGGTGTGGTTCACCAGAAGTTTCGCCGAACGACCAGCGATAAAATTGACAGTGTGCTCACCCATCGCGTGCTTGGACCAGTGATTTTTGCCGTGGTGATGGCTGTCGTTTTCCAGAGTATCTTTAAGTGGGCTGAGCTTCCGATGAACTATATTGATCAGCTCACGGGTCAAGCCAGTAACTGGGTGCGAACGCTCATTCCAGAGGGTGACCTGCAGGGACTGGTGGCCGAAGGAGTGATTCCTGGCGTTGGGGGCGTCGTGAAATTTCTGCCCCAAATTCTGATTTTGATGTTTTTTATTTCGCTACTGGAAGATACCGGCTACATGGCCCGTGCCGCGTTCATTATGGATCGGATCATGCGACGGGTCGGGCTCAATGGAAAATCCTTTATTCCATTGCTCAGTTCATTTGCCTGTGCCATCCCCGGCATTATGGCGACGCGAACGATTGAAAATTCAAAAGATCGCCTGGTGACCATTTTGATTGCCCCATTGATGAGTTGCAGCGCTCGACTGCCGGTCTACACGCTGATGATTGGGGCCTTCTTCCCGGCTGATCAGACCCTGTTTGGCGTCATCACCCTGGCCGGGCTGGTGTTGTTTGCCATGTACCTGCTTGGAATTGTGGCGGCTATTTCGATGGGCTGGCTGTTTAAAAACACCCTCATCAAAAGTGGCACCACGCCGTTGATTATGGAGCTTCCTCCCTACCGCCTGCCGTCCTGGCGCAATATTTTTTCTTCCTTGCTGAGTCGGACCGGGCAGTTTTTACACCGGGCAGGAACGGTCATTCTGGCTATCTCAATGATTTTGTGGTTTTTGGCAGCCTATCCCAAAAATCTGGTACTTTCGAAAAATTACACAACCGAGCGGCAACAGGTTGAGACACTGTTTACCGCCCAGAAAATTTCGCTCCAGGAGAAAGAAACCCGCCTGGCCCAGCTTTCATTTGAAGAAACCAGCGAACGTAGCCGGATGAGCTACCTTGGGCAGATTGGTCACCTGATCGAACCGGTCATTGCTCCGCTTGGATTTAACTGGAAAATCGGTGTCGGCCTGGTTTCAGCCTTTGCGGCCCGCGAAGTCCTGGTCAGCACGCTGGCTATTGTCTATAGCGTTGGCGATGACTCGGACGAAGGAGCCTCCAGCCTGCATCAGGCCCTGCGCAATGACCGCTATCCAGACGGAAGACCAGTGTACAGCCCGCTGGTGGCCGTTTCACTCATGGTCTTTTTTGTGTTAGCGCTGCAATGTATGTCCACCTTTGCCATTGTCCGCCGCGAAACCAATAGCTGGCGCTGGCCCTTTTTTATGCTCGGCTATATGACCTTCCTCGCGTATCTTGGTTCGTTGACGGTCTTTCAAGGTGGGCGGCTGCTTGGATTTCAGTGAAACCGGGTTCCGGGTTCCGGGTTCCGGGTTCCGGGTTCCGGGTTCCGGGTTCCG
>CAZXCE010000679.1:0-4658 GCA_964639175.1 uncultured Clostridia bacterium | reverse complement strand
AGAGTTCGTGATCTTATCTTTCTTAATTCTTCATTCTTCATTCTTCATTCTTCATTCTTCTGACTCCAGTTCATCCTAAGGCTAACGTTCCTAATCCACTGTTCAACTCTCGAGGGGGAAACATGAAACTTCGTCGACTGGTATTCTTTTCTTGCCTGCTGATTGCCATGCTTGGGCTTCAGGTGGCACCAGTTGCTCTACTGGCCAAATCAAAACCCAAGGCAGCAGCACCACGTCAGGGAGCACCGGACTTCTCTCGGCTGGTGGTCATCGGCGCCAGCATTTCGGCTGGATTCCAAAGCAATGCGTTTTTCCAATCCGGACAGGTCGCGTCCTATCCAAATTTGCTGGCCAAGCAAGCTGGATCACAACTTGTTCTGCCGTTGATTTCGGATCCAGGAATTCCACCCAACGGCCAGCTCCAGCTCACCAAACCAGTCTGTTCGGCCAAGGTGGGTGATTCAGCGTCCATTCAGGGGTTCGGGACACGAGCTAACCCGACCCAACAGGCAACCTTGCTGTCTGTCCCTGGGCACAAGCTGCTCGATGTGCTGTCAACTCGCCCAACCACACTTGATCCTTCGAAAATCACCATCACCGATTTTGTGCTTGGATTACCAGGTCTGCTGGCCCCAACCCCGATTGCCATGAGCCAGATCGAATGGGTGGCGGCTCTCAAACCAACAACCCTGCTGGTTGCCGAAGTTGGTGGCAATGATGCCCTCGGTGCGGTTCTGACCGGAACTGATGCGTCATTGACCCCGTTGGAAGATTTCCGCACCCGATACACTGAAATCATGACCAAGGCCAAAGCGTCTGGGGCCTCCACGATTGTGACGCTCAATATTCCTGACCTGACCTCATTTGCGGTTGTTTTTTCCCAGGATGACATTTCCCGCAATTTTGGGATCAACAAGGAAACGCTCCAGTTTGTGTTTGGCGTGAAAAAGAAGGATTACGTGACACTTCCTGGGTTACCACTGCTTGCCCGGGGCCAAAAACTGCCCCCCGAAGTCGTGTTGACCAAGAAAGAAGTCAAAAATATCCAAAAACGAATTGTTGAGTATAACGCGATCATTAAGGCGCAATCGACGGCGGCTGGCGCGATTATGGTTGATGTTGACGCCGAATTTAAGAAGGTTGTGCAAAGCGGATACACCGTTGCCGGAGTTGGAAAACTGACCAACAAATATCTGGGCGGTATCTTTAGCCTTGATGGTTTTCACCCAACCGTTACTGGGCAGGCAGTGGTGTGCAATTACTATATCGAAGCCATCAACAGAGCGCGGGGGACAACGATTCCGCTGGTTGATGTTTCAGCCATTGCCTTGCAAGACCCACTCGTGTGCAAAGCGGGTGCGGCTGGGCCAGAAGAAATGCCAGCGCTGACCCTCGGAGAGATTGAAAAACTGAAACCAATGCTGGATCGGACCTGGAGACTGATGCTCAATTCGAATGAGCCGGTCTTTGCCAACGAAAACCAGTAACCCTGTCAGTACCGCCTGCGTAAGCGGGTGGCACTGATTTCAAACCACCCGCTTACGCAGGTGGGACTGACTCTTCGTTTTGTATTTAAGCGAGCGCGGCTCAAAGCAGCCGTGCTCGCTTACTTGCCGATCACAAACTTTGCGTACGCAGCGAGTTCCCCGCCTTTTTCCTCAATTTGGACTTCGTACTCCCCATCATCAATTGCCGCCCGATTCGTTTTGTAAATCCCAAAATTTGCACCGGCTGGTAACCGCCCCAGGTTATTGAGTTCGTCGCGATTGGTGGTGCGTTGAATCACGGTTGATCCCTGTTTCCAAACAATGCTGAGTTGTGTATTAGCAGGTGGATTCCCTTGAAGCTGGAGCACCAGGGCTTTGACGCCAGACGGAAACTGGAGTCCCTTATTGCTTTCCACAAAAACAATTTCAGCGTCATTTTGGGGCGCAACATCCATAAAGCTCACCTCAACGCGCGTCAGGTAGGACTTATTGATTCGCATTTCACCCCGCTCTTTTTGCGGAACAGAGGTGCTTTTCCAGTTATTTTGATTGGCGGCAAGCTGTTTATCAGCCGTTTCCTGCCCCCACCGATATCCGACCCCGATAGCGATGCCGAGCAAAACCATGACCGCGAACGCAGCACCAATGACCAGTGGTTTGGATGTCGTCTTGTGACGCACAATCGGAGCAGGAGGTGGTGGGGCGAGTGAAACACCGCCACCTGATGTGGCACGGGCGCGTTGCTCGCCTGGCGAAGACGGTGGTGGACTCGGCAGTGGTGCCAGCGGTGCCTGAGGTGCCATCTTCCCGGTTGGAACGGCGGCAAGCGGCATCCCAGAAGTAAATGGTTGTGTACCACCTCCTGGCAGGGGCGCCGGCGGGGGGATCGGCGCCGGGTTGAATGACGGCGGCGATGGGGGGAAAACAGGAGCTGGGGCAAGAGCTGGGGCGGGTTGAGTCGCCACTGGTGGATTCGTTAATGGACCTGTGTCATCAGTCAATAATTCACCACACGAACGACAAAATCGGGTTCCTTCACGGGCTTCGGTTCCACATTCAGGACATTTCATAAACACGCTCCAGACGGATGTCATACCATTCATGGCCGAGGGTATGGAGGCTAACGGCTGAGGGAAATACCACTTTATCAACAACTTAGCCTTTTACTTATACAACGAGAGTCATTCCAAAATGGTATCACTTCATTGAATGGGATGAGTAAGAAAAAAATCGCAGATTGGGTGATCAGGCGAGGTTGAGGGGTCATCAATTCTCCTGAGAGATCGCCCCTGTTTTCATCTCGGTTATAGAAGAAAATCTGAGAGTTGTCCACTTCGAGTCTGGGAATCACCAGTAGACAATCAAGAACATATCATTACTTCATTCTTCAGTCTCAATTCTTCATTCATCCCCCTTTTCTTCGTGTTGCCTGACATTAACTGATGTGATACAAAGTCTTGCCTGATTGAAGTCTCACACCAATTGAACCGGTCGTACGGGGACTCACCTCAAACACCTGGTTTAC
Source organism: uncultured Clostridia bacterium (assembly GCA_964639175.1). Taxonomy (GTDB): domain Bacteria; phylum Acidobacteriota; class Blastocatellia; order Chloracidobacteriales; family Chloracidobacteriaceae; genus JACQXX01. Next base: position 1,646 of record CAZXCE010000679.1, on the reverse strand, counting down.
GACGCTCACACCATTGTTCTCGCACCGTATCTTTCCTTTGCACCTCTGTTGTTTTTTGAGAGACCCAGGCCGAGATGTGGGGCAAAAGCACTGGCACCTCTGAGCCATCAATCGCTCGTCTGGATACTGCAATTCATTCACCTGTACTGGTCCTTTCGTTCTTTAAAGAACCCCCAAATTACGTCCCGTGGGTTCGCATCCATTCTTCACTGGCAGGTTTCGTTTTGCCTGCCAATGCCTTTCATCTTTCTTTCATAGCCTGAAGTTTCGAGGATAGAACGCCCTATGTCTGACCTCCTGAACAATCCCCATTCAGCCACCAACGAACAATCTCAAATTCTTGTCGGTGAAATGGGCCTGACCGAAACGCTCATTGGGCGTTTTGAAATGGCTGCCGAAAAACTGAACCTGGACTCAAACCTGCGAACGTTGCTGCGAGTTCCAGGCCGTGAGTTTGTAGTGAACCTGCCGGTTCATATGGATAACGGTGAAATTCGCGTCTTTGAGAGTTATCGTATCCAACACCACATTGCCAGCGGTCCAATGCAGGGTGGGTTGCGATATCGCCCCGACGTCACCCTTGATGAAATGCGGGCACTGGCACTGTGGTCAACCTACACCTGTGCCGTCGTCAATGTCCCGTTTGGTGGATCAATGGGAGGCATTCTCTGTGACCCGAAAGAATTATCCCAATCAGAACTCGAACGCCTGACTCGCCGCTACATTTCTGAAATGCTCGATATTCTTGGCACAGAGCGCGATATCCTGGCGCCAGACCTGAGCACCGACCAGCAGGTGATGGCCTGGATTATGGATACCTACTCGATGCACGCACGCCATACCGTGCGATCAATTGTGACAGGGAAACCTTTTGAAATGGGCGGTTCCCACTTTGCACGTGAAGCTATCGGGTATGGCGCCACCTGTATGATCAACGAGTCGGCCAAAAAGCTGGGCATGTCACCTGACAAAACTCGCGTCAACATCCAGGGGGCTGGCCGGCGCGGCGGGTCTGCCGCTCAATTCCTCTACGAAGCAGGCTATGTCGTTACTGGAATTGCCGATCTGGGCGGAGGCGTCTATAACCCCAATGGCCTCAACATTCCAGATGTGCTCTATTATTTTGGCCAAAAGGGAACGCTCGAAGGCTATCCAGAAGGCGATGCCATCAACGATGATGAATTGCTCACGATGGACTGTGATGTGTTGGTTCCAGCCTTCCGCCAGCAACAAATCACGGCTGAAGTGGCGCGGAAATCCAAATTCCGGATTCTGTGTGAAATTGCCTATGGTGCCACCACGGGTATGGCAGAGCCAATCCTCGATTACAAGGGGGTGTTTGTCATTCCGGCAATCCTGGGTGAAGGCGGCGGGGCTGGGATCCGCTACTTTGAATGGGTCCAAAACCGTATGGGCTTTACCTGGCGCAAAGATGTGGTCAAAGAACGCCTGACCGACATGGTCAACAGTTCCTTCCACGACGTGGTCAATATGTCTGAAAAACACGGTGTGAACCTCCGCATGGGCGCCTACATGCTGGGTCTTGAACGCATGTCACGCGACCTGGCGTTGCGTGGGATTTACGCTTAAGAATACCGGGTTCCGGGTTCCGGGTTCCGGGTTCCGGGTTCCGGGTTCCGGGTTCC